>JACPSX010000173.1 GCA_016193065.1 Candidatus Tectimicrobiota bacterium
CATCCCGCCGGCCATAAACGACGGCGGGAACGGCCCCGGCCCTTCGCAGGCGCCGGGACTCCCCTTTCCCGACCTGGTTTCGAACCTGAGCGCTAATTTCCAGTTCAGTCATGGACTACCTCCAAGATTCCTTCAATCAAACAGAGAACTGACGGAGGACCGATCGTGGATGCGGCGGATCGCCTCACCGAACAAATGGGCTACCGAAAGGACCTTGAGCTTCGGGCACGCTTTTGTCTTTTCCCCTAGGGGGATCGTGTTGGTGACCACGATTTCCTTCAGCGGGGATTTGCACAGTCGCTCGATGGCCGGGCCTGAGAGTACCGGATGAGTGCAGCAGGCAAAAACCTCAAAGGCGCCGTTTTCCAGCAGGGCGTTGGTCCCCTCCACCAGGGTGCCGGCCGTGTCCACCATGTCATCCACGATCAAAGCGGTTCTTCCCTCCACATCGCCCACGATGTGAGCCACCTTGGCCAGGTTCTTACCAACCCGGCGCTTGTCGATGAAGCCCACTTTTGCCTTGAGACGCTTCGCGTAGGCTCTGGCCCGCTCCACCCCCCCTGCGTCCGGGGAGATGACGATCAGGTTCTTGATATGCTTCTTCCGGAAGTATCTCAGGAAGACCGGGCTGCCGAACAGATGATCCACAGGGACATTGAAGAAACCCTGAATCTGGCCCGCGTGCAGATCCATGGTGACGATCCGGTTGGCCCCGGCGGCGGTCAGAAGATCGGCAACCAGTTTGGCCGTGATGGGAACCCGCGGCTCAACCTTGCGGTCCTGGCGCGCATACCCGTAATAGGGGATGACGGCGGTGATCGTGTCGGCGGAGGCCCTCTTGAACGCGTCGATCATGATCAGGAGTTCCATAAGGTGTCTGTTCACGGGGGTGCAGGTGGGCTGAATGATGAAGACGTCGCGGCCCCTGACGTTTTCCTGAATCTGCACTCCGATTTCCCCGTCGCTGAAATCGGAGGCGTCAATCTTCCCCAAGGGTTTTCCCAGATAGTCTCCAATCTTCCGGGCCAATTCGGGATTTGCCCGGCCCGAGAACACCTTGATCCCGACCACCGCGTCTGTCTCCTCTTTTCTTTCTCTAGAGCCTGCAGGTACTGTGTGCTCGCGTGCTCTTTAAGGGATCTCTACCATGCGGACAGCCTTTTCCGCCTGGGTCAGGGTCACCACCTGGAATACGGACCACTCCGGGCTCCGGTTCAATGCCTGATAGGCAGCCTGTGCAGAGGTGAGACGAGGAAAGAGTCCAAAAACGGTGGGGCCGCTTCCTGACATGAGCGCCACTTCCGCTCCCAAGGAGAGCAACTCTCCTTTCAGTGCCCTGACGATGGGGTGTGGCCCGGTCACCACCTCTTCGAGATCATTCACCAGGCTTTTGCCCAGCTCCTGATATTCTCCCTTCTCCAATAACAAGCGGAAAAGGTTAATATTTGCTGCTTGTCTTGTCAACTCCAATTTCACCTGGCCGTAGACCCAGGCCGTGGACAGGGAAAACCGGGGGGTGACCAGGATCAACGCCAGGGGATCGGGGGCTGCAAGGGTTTCCAGAACGTCCCCCCTGCCTCGCCCCAGCGCCCGGGGCCCGTTTAAAAAGAAGGGGACGTCGCTGCCCAGCTCCCGGGCCATTTGCGTCAGAGTTTGCGGAGGGAGATGGGCCTGCCACAGTTCGTTCAAGGCCAAGAGGGTGGCGGCTCCATCGCTGCTTCCGCCGCCCAGTCCCGCTCCCGCCGGGATCCTCTTGTCCAGGTGGATATGAACCCCGGCGCTGGCAAGGGCCTTGGTCTTCATCATCGTCCAGGACCGGTAGACCAGATTCTCCTCACCCCGGGGGATTTCCGGCCAGTTGCAGGTGAGCTCGATTCCTGCCGGGCCCTGGGTAAAGAGCAGATGATCGTACAGTCCCACCATCTGGAGGATGGTCTCCACTTCATGGTAGCCGTCCGGCCTGCGGGCGAGGATCTTGAGGCCAAGGTTCACCTTGGCGGGGGTCCAAACTTCCAGACCTTTCATGGACTAGTACCGTTCCAACTCGATGCGCCTAATTTGATTGGCCTGATTTGATTGGCCTGCCTGCCAGCAAGAACATGGACCGCGAACCGAGAAAATGGCCGAAAATCGTTGGAACGGCACTAGTCCAGGTCCGTGATCCGGCTCCCCTGGGGCGGGACCAATTCAAAGAGTGAAGGGTCCAGGTTCCCGTTCAGCGTCACCTGACCGTAGGCTAGAGATAGGCGGGTGTTCTTCCGGGGCAGTGTGAAGACCAGGCGCCGGGGGAAGAGGATTCCGTCCACAAGGCCGTAATCCTCCAGCTCTGCTTCCAGGATCGTGTCCCCCTCGTGATCGTAGCGCGCGGCCCTTACCACCACGAGCCGGGCGGGATCGATCCATAACCGCCTTTTCCCTTCCTCCTCTGGAAAATGGAGGTCGACCACGTAGGTCTTGAGGGCCGGGTCGTAGCCGAGGGGTCCCCACCGGGCTTCCGGATCGCCGCTCAAGTCCGTGCGGATCAGGCGGTTGACCTCCTCTATTTCCAGGGGAAAACCCAGCACCCGGGAAAAATTGAAGGAGTTGGCTCGCCCCCGCACATAGCGTCTTGCGGCCACCGAATACGCCGAGAAGCGCCCGTCCCGGATCACCAGAATGAGAAGAGGAGGCCCGAAAGGGCTCAACATTTCCAGGCGCATGGCCTTTGCACCCTGCAGGAGGATTACCTCTTTACCCGAAACAGTTTTGCCGTCAGACACCAGCGAAAAATCGGCCAGAGCCGTAAGATTGAGGATTTTTTTCTGGCTCGACAGGGCGGCTTGCAAGTCTCGGGAATCGGAAAAGGGCAAAGAGGGTGGGACCTGGGCAATGGGAGGAAGTTCCACGCGCGCGCAAGCGCCGAGCAGCCCGGCCAGGAGGATCAGGAAAAGGCTCTTGAGCAGCAAGGGAGCCCGCGGCACTTCGGGAACGGTGGGGGCAGGGCGAGAAATCAGGGGGTCCTCCCCTCTTTGATCTCCTTTTTGACGCGCTCCAGCTTCTCGGTAATACCTGACTCGTCCGGCTTGATCTTCAAGGAGCGCTCCCACTCGGCTGCGGCCTGCCGGGTCTTGCCCAGCTTGTAGTAGACGTCTCCCAGGTGATCCCGGATCACCGGGTCATCCGGAACGAGTTGGGTTGCCCGCTCCAGTTCTTTCACCGCTTCCTGGATCATTCCTTTTTTAAAATAGACCCAAGCCAGGCTGTCGATGAAGTAGCCGTTTTCGGGCTCCAGCTCCAGTGCCTTCTGGATCAGATTCAGGGACTCGTCCAGGCGCACCCCCCGGTCCGCAAACAGGTAACCGGCATAGTTGTAAGCGCTGGCATTCTTGGGGTTGATCTCCGTGGCGCGGAACATGGCCTCCACGGTTTTATCGAAGTTTCCCAACTTGTCGTACGCGACCCCGAGGTTGAAATAGTACTTGTCCTGCCCTGGCTTCAGAGCAATTGCTTTCTCCAGGGTGGAGGCCGCCTCCGTATATTGGTTCTGTTCGGTAAAAGCAATTCCCAGGTAGAAGTGGGCATCCGCGTTGTTGGGATCGGCTGTCACGACCTCCTGAAAGAGAGGGACCAGATCTTTTTCGCGCTTCATTTTTCTATATACCTGGGCTGTTTGCAGGCGCGATTCCAGGTCCTTGGGTTCTTTCTTGAGCAGGATCTGCAGCTCCGCCAGCGACTCATCATAGCGCTCCAGCATCTCGTAGCAGGCGGCCACGTAACGGCGCACTTCCCGGTGATCCGGACGGGCGGCCAGGACGAGGCGAAAGCCCTCGAGGGCTTTCAGGTAGTTCTTCTGATCGAAGTAAATCAGCGCGATTCGCAGCCGGGTGTCGAAATCATCGGAATCTTCCCTTAAAACTCCCTCGTACTCTTGCAGGGCGCTGTCCAGTTTGTCCGTTTCCACGTAAAGCTGTCCCAGGCGGCGGTGTAAGTCCTGGTCTTCCGGGAAGAGGGCCAGCGCCCGCCGGTAAGTCTCCTCGGCCCGGGTAAAATCTTTGCGCTGCTGGTAGAACTGGGCCAGGGCCTTGTAAGCCGGGATCAGGTCTGGCTGTACCTCGATTGCTTTTAAGAACTTGGCCTCCCCTTGCGCTACCTGATTTAAAGCCAGGTGCATGCGCCCCTGATAATAGTAAGCCAGCCCCGAATTGGGCTGGCGCTGGGAGAGCCGCTCGAAAACCGCCAGAGCCTTGGCAAAGTCCTTCTGCTGAATGTACAGCCCCCCGAGGTACAGGTAGGCTTCGGCTCGATTGGGGTTTAATTCAATGGCCCGGGAATACTCCCGCACGGCTTCTTCGATCTTTCCCGTGGTGGCGTAGAGTCCCCCCAGGAGCACCCGGGCTTCGGCGAAGTCGGGTTTAATCGCCACGGCCCTTTCGGCGGCCTGGACCGCCTCGGCCACCTTCCCTTTCTTAACTCGCGCTGAGGCCAGGGCCATGTAGGTCTCCGGGGCGGGGTCAATGGTCAGGGCCCGTTCGTAGTTGGCGATGGCCTCATCCCAGTTTCCCGATAGCTCGGCCATCGTGCCCACGGAAAAGTAGTAGTAGGCTTGGGCCTGGAACAACTGGCGGAAAAAGAGCCTGGAATATCCCGAGCCTGTTTCCGAAGACTCGGCCTCCGCAGCATCCCCAATTCCTCTGCCTGCCACTGCGACTATGGACAGGACCATCACGAATACGATCAGCCAATGCCGCGAGCCAAGCCGCCAGCCCTGCATGCACCTCATGGTTTTCCCCTCCGCACCATACTATACCCCCTGACTAGAAAGCCCCGGATCAACCCTGCCGCCTCCGGATCGGAAATCCGGCCCGAAAGGCCCTCGATTTCCTCGATCCCCCCCTCCGTGAGAGGCAACGTCGGGCGGTGGGCACCCGCAAGGCGGGTACCCGCCGCTGGCGCCGTGGCCTGGCCCTCAATTTTTCCTATCCGGAAGAAAAGTCTGGAAATCTTCTCCCCTTCCGGAAAGCGCCGCAGCTTTTCCAGAATCTGGTCCTGCAAGAAGTGCAATTCCTGCAGCCAGACCGGATCTGCGACCTCGATGAACAACATCTGTCCCTTCACTCCGGCTACCCGGCTGATGGCCGCGATGGGACCTCCCACCGCCTGCGGCCAGATTTTCTGGATCTTGTACTGGCGCAGGTCCTGATCGAATCCCAACCGGGAACAGGAATTTTCCAGGATCTCTCCCAGCCGGATGAATCGACCTCTTTTCTCGCTCACCGGGTCCCTACCATTTCGGGCTCCGCCACTCTCCCGATCAAATTGCCCTGGCGGTGCTTGCCCAGTTGAGATGCGATGGCTGCCATGATCCTGCGCAGGATCTCCTCGTAGGTTTCCTTGCACGCCGGTAGGTGGTAGCAGGATTCCAGATCCACGGCGGGTCCAAAATCAAGGCGCACCTTGCGAAACAGGCGCGGCAGGGACTTTCCTTTTGGCAAGATTTGCTGGGTTCCCGTGACACCCACGGGAATGACCACAGGCCGGGACTCAAACACCAGGCGGCCCACGACCCGGTTTCCTTTCCCGAGCTCGCCCGTGGTGCTGCGGGTCCCCTCGGGAAACATCATTACCCTGCGGGTTCGCAGCAGATCCAGGAGCTTTCGAATGGAGGCCAGATCCCGGCCATTTCGCCGCACGGGGAATACACCCCAGGACCTCAGGAGCAGGCCTAAAGCAGGGTTGCGGAATAGTTCTTCTTTGGCCGGAGCGTTCAGGGGGGAGAACGGGAATCTCTTCAGGACCGCCCAGGCCAGCAGCAGTGGGTCCAGCAAGGAGACATGGTTGGCAGCCAGGAGGTGCCCTCCCGTCCGGGGGATATTTTGACCTCCGGTTATGGTGAGTCGCATGGTGCAGCGGACCAGGGCCGATATCACCACGACAGAGAGGAGCATCCAGCTTTTCCTCAACTGTTCTTTGAATCTCGCCATGGTCCCTCCGCTGCCTTTCCCGGCAGGCAGCCATTTCCTCCCGGGAGTGCTCTCCCCTTGTCGGCACGAAACCCGGGGAAACCTGACTGAATTATAGGGGGAGAGTGGGGGCTCTGCAAGGCTGATTCCCGGTTCCCTGCGGTTGGCTCAGGATTTCGGGCGATGGTCAAAAAAGCGTTTGGCCTTCAATTCGTAGCGGGGCAAGGCGCCTGGCGCGCAGATTTCGACTCCGATTTTGACCAGAATCCGGCTGTACAGGGTTTCTTCCGCCTTCTTTTGCAGTTCCAGGTACCCCGAGGCCGGGGCATCCTGGGCGGCCTCGACTTTCACGGAAACCTCGTCATTGAGCGGGCCGCGGGAAATGTGGATCTCGTAGTGGGGGGATAGGCCTGCAATGGTCCCCAGCAGGGCCTCGACCGCCGTCGGATAGAGGTTGGACCCCTTGATGATGACCATGTGGTCCGTCCTGCCCCGCACCCCGTCCCGGAACAGCGTCCAGGTGCGGCCGCACTCGCACACCGAGTAGGAGGGGCGCACGAGATCGTGGGTCCGGTACTTAATGACCGGCTGGTAGAGTTGGGCGTAACTGGTCACCAGGTTCTCCCCAGCTTCCCCCTCGGAGACGGCCTGCCCGGTTTCCGGGTTCACGACCGTGGAGTAAGCAAAGTCCTCGGCCAGGTGCACCCCGAGCTGGTGGGGGCAGGTGGGGCAGATGGCACCGACCTCGCCAATTCCGTATTGTTCGTACGCTTTCGCCCCCCAGGCGTCCTCGATCGCTTTGCGGGTGGAGGGGATGCTGACCCCCGGCTCCCCGGAGAGATACATGACCTTGATTCCGATATCGCGCAGGTGAATCCCCATTTCCCGGGCCTTTTCCACCATGTAGAGGGCGTAGGTTGGCGTGGACAAGAACACCGTGGGCTTGTATTCCAGGAGCTGCTTGAGGCGCATCTCGGTGGACAGACCGCCTCCGGAAAAGACGGTCCCTCCGATCCTCCGCACCCCCCAGTAGGCGCTCCAGAAGCCGATGAAGGCCCCCCAGCCAAACGCAAAATAAAAGGTGTGCCCGGGGCGCAGCCCCAGCCCCCAGAAGCCGTACGCCCACTGGTCGCCGTAGCGGATCGAGTCGTAATAGGAGACAGGAATGCCCAGGGGGACACCGGTGGAGCCCGAGGTCTGGTAGCGGTAGAGGAGGGTTTCTTCACCTAAAGCAGCCGCCTCGCCCCAGGGGGGGCGCTTGGCTTGAGCCTCCAGCAGATCCTTCTTGTCAATGGAGGGGACCAGGCGATCGAAGTCCTCCAGCGTGCAGATGTCTTCGGGCTTCAAGCCTGCCCGGTCGTAGAGTTTTCGGTACAAAGGCACCCGGTCGTAGGCATACCGGAGCAGCTTTTGAATCCGCTTCAAGTGCAGTGCGTTGATCTCCTCCCGCGGCATGGTTTCCGTGTAAGGATTCCAGTATTTACTTTGGAGAGAGACTTCGCTGAAGATGGATTGCTTCATGGCTAGGCCCCTGATGGCAAGCGAAACGAAAGTTGTTTGGGACTTCTTTTAGAAAATTTAGGTCCCTATTATAACCCAATCTTTGTGGGATCGGGGTTGATTCGCATGCCTCCCCATAATAGACTAGTGCCGTTCCAACGATTCGCACCGACTCTTTCGGGTCACAAGGTTGCAAGTGCTGCCACGATGCAGGCTGCTAGAATTCCCCGCGTTGAGTTGGAACGGTACTAGGCGGACTTAGGGAAACCGGGACATTTTCAAGGGATTGTCATGACCATGCAGATCCGGCAGCACCGCTATCATCCGCCAGGAACTCCCCCGGGAACTCTGGTCGCTCCCGCGGTTGTTCCCCAGGTGCCCGTCTCCATGACCCTGATCGCTTACGACCACGAGGCGGTGGAGGAAAAAACGCTGTCCAAAGTGGAAGATTGCCTCCCTTACCTGGACAAGAAGCGGGTGACCTGGATCCACCTGGACGGCATTCACAACCTGGAGTTCCTCTCCAAGCTCGGGGAAGTCTTTCACCTCCACCCCCTGGCTCTCGAAGACGTCCTGCACATTTCCCAGCGCCCCAAAGTGGAAGACTACGAGAAGTACGAGTTCCTGGTCTTCATCCGCGTTGCCCTGCAGGATCGGCTTGAGTTCGAGCAGGTGAGCCTGTTCCTGGGGGAAAACTTCCTGATAACGGTTCAGGAAAAACCCGGCGACGTTTTTGAGCCGGTGCGGGAGAGGATTCGCAGCAATCGGGGGACCATTCGCCGCTCGGGAGCGGACTATCTCGCCTATGCCTTGATCGATACGCTGGTGGACGGCTTTTTCCCGGTCCTGGAATCCCTGGGGGAACGAATCGAGGACCTCGAGGATCAGGTAGCCGAAAAACCAAGCCGGGAAACCCTGCAGAAAATCCACCAGACCCGGCGGGAACTCCTGAACCTGCGGCGGGCCATCTGGCCCGAGCGGGATGCGATCAACAGCCTGTTGCGGGAGGAGTCGCCTCTGATTTCACCGCAGACTCAGGTTTACTTGCGGGATTGCTACGATCACGCCATCCGCATCCTGGACATCCTGGAAACCTATCGGGAAATCGGCACCGGCCTCATGGACATTTACCTGTCCAGCATGAGCAACCGCTTGAACGAGATCATGAAGGTGCTGACGATCATCACGACGTTCTTCATCCCTTTGAGCTTCATTGCCGGGATCTACGGGATGAACTTCAACACGGCCAAAAGCCCCTGGAACATGCCCGAGCTGGACTGGGCTCTTGGATACCCCTTGGCGTTGGGCATCATGGCGGCCGTGGCCTTGGGCTTTCTCTACTTCTTCCGGCGCAAGAAGTGGCTGTAGCGGCGTGAATCCGCACCCACTGGAGCGATGACTGTGGAAAACTGCTGGTCTGATGCGGAGTCCACAAAGCTTCAAGGTCTCGACCTTCTCCTGTACGCTTCCCGCCTGATCGGCCTGGAGGAAAGCCTGGTCATCTGGGGCGGGGGGAACACCTCCATGAAACTTGAGGAGACCGACTTCCGGGACCGGCCCACCCGGGTGCTGCGCATCAAGGGGAGCGGCTCCGATCTGAAAACCATCGAGGCCCGGCATTTCCCCGGCGTGCGCCTGGACGACGTGCTTCCCCTCCTGGAGCGGGAGGAGATGAGCGACGAGGAGATGGTCGAGTACCTCACGCACACCCTCATGGAGCCTCAGGCTGCCCGTCCCTCCATCGAGACGTTGCTGCACGCCTTTCTCCCCTATCCTCACATCTACCACACTCACGCCGACGCAATTCTCTCCCTCACGAACCTCAAGGACGGCCGCCGCGTCATGCGCGATGCCCTAGGGGCCGAGGTGGTCTTCATCCCCTACATCCAGCCCGGCTTTCAGCTTGCCAAGCTCGTGGCCGCCGAAGTCGGAAAATCTCCCTGCGCTCCGGGGGCGGTGCTGGAAAAGCACGGCCTCTTCACCTGGGGGGAAAGTGCCAAGGAAGCCTACAGCCGCACGATTGACCTCGTGGGCCGTGCCGAGCAGTACATCGAGCAGGGTCTCAAGAAGCACTTCCCTCTGAGTGTACGCCCAGTCCTGGAGAACAAGCCCGGCTGGCGCCGGGAACACGTGGGCGCTCTGGCTCCTGTGGTGCGCGGGGCTCTCAGCCGCAAACAGCACATGGTCCTCCTCTACGATGACTGTCCGGAGGTGTTGGAATTCGTCAACTCGGAG
>JACPSX010000174.1 GCA_016193065.1 Candidatus Tectimicrobiota bacterium
CCCCCTCACCCTCGGCTTCGCCTCCACCCTCTCCCAAGAGGAGCGGGAGAACTTATTTTGAATTTCCTTCTCCACTTGGGAGAAGGTGCCCCGAAGGGGCGGATGAGGGGCTAGATCACCTAGAATATTTTTCATCTCACTCCCCTATCGGATCCCGGCCAGCTTGCCGCGAAACGAGGGCCATGCTGCGATTCCCCCTCCTGCAGCGACAATGAGGACCAGCAGCCCCCACACCATTTTTCGCAGAGGCAAAGACACTTTGGGAGGAGGTCCCTTCACCGCTGCCGTTCCCATGTTGTCCCTCCATCGGTGCTCCGGAAAATGACCCCGCTGGCGGTCGAAGCGTAAACCCCGCTGGGCTGCTTCGGGTTCACCGCTACTGCGGCCAGATTTTTGAGTCCTTTCCCCACAGGCTTCCATTTCTCACCGGCATCTACGTTTTTAAAGAGCCCATCCCGCATCGCGGCGTACATGACCTTAGGATCTGCCGGGTTCACCGCAAAGCCGTTCACCGTCCGGTTGGCAGGCAGACCGCCCACCGCTTTCCACCCTCAGAAGCAATCCGGGTTGCGTTGGAGACCCTCGGCGGTACCCGCATAGAGGTAGATCCCGCCCATCCCCGTCGGGATGTTGACCGAGGTGAGGACCTTGATCTCTCCTTCTGGACCGTCATCCACGCGGGTCCACTTGCCGCCGCTCTCTGTGGTCCGGTAGATTCCAGCCCCTTTCTCCCGGACCGCCGCGTGCAGTTTCATGGGGGCATTGGGATCCAGTGCGAGGCCGTGGACATCAAGCCCCCCGAGGCCGGAGTTTATCTCGGCCCAGATTGCTCCACCGTCTCGGCTCCTCAGGACGCCTGCTTCATGGGTCCCTACGTAGATAGTCCGCGGATCCTTTGGATCCACGGCGATGGTCATCACATCCAGGTTGGCGTGTTTCATGGACACCGGGACCCGCTGCCAGGTTTTCCCCCGATTCTCGCTTCTAAAGAGGCCGGTGTGTGCTCCCAGAAAGAGAGTTTTCCCCTCTGAATCCATGACCAGGGCATGGACATGCTGGAACATGTCGCCCACCTTCTTGGAAGACCCAGCGCCCGCCGCTGAGACGGGCAGGGTTCCTGAGAGGAGAACCGCGAAGACCAAGAATGCTGGAAAGGCCCATAGGTGCTTGTGCATCTTGAGTTGCTCCTATTCTGGAGTAATTGGAATGCTATCGGGTCGCTTGAAGTGGTGAGGAACCTGCTCAGACAGTAGGAGGTGCCCGGTCGCGAAGAGAGCTCCAGGTCCAGACAAGAGTTGGAAGGGATCGATAATCAGAGGAAAGGAGACCCAACGGCACGTTAAGATTGAGTGCCGGGCTGGAGCCGCTAGCAAGGAATAGGGCCGGCGCATCATGATGACTCGCACCCTGAGGGCATAAGGCTTTAAACGCTTGCGAGGTTTGGCAGGACTCGTCGGAGAACCAGGTCCAGGTGGCCGCCGATACTCCGCAGAGAGGAACTGCAAAGGCAAGGATTACTGCCAGCAGTGACCAGCGAACTGTCTGAAAGCCTGGGCGGAACAACGATGGATTCATGCCTCCCCACATTACCGGGAAAAGCGCAAGTGGTCAAGGGCGCTGATTTTGGTCTTGACTTTACTGTCCACTGGAAAGTTTATATTGTTGAGGGAAGGGAGGTGATGGCCATGGAGGTGAAGCAGAAGGTTTCCCTGTGTCCGGAATGCGATGCCTGCCCGGAGGTGGAAGTCCTCCACGAGGGGCGCAGGCCCGTGGCGGTCCGGATCGGGGAGGGCGGTGAGCAGATCACCCTTCCTATAGGGGCGTGGAACACCCTCGTACGGTACGTCAGGGAAGGGATCTTGAACACCTTGTAACTGAATAGAGGGGGCCGGCTCTTCAGCCTGGCCCCCTCTTATTTAGGAGCATCCGATGGCAGAGGGTGGATTCTTTATCGGCGTGGTGGCTGCACGGGCGGGAACCAACCCGAAAACAATCCGCTACTATGAAACGATCGGGCTTTTGCCCAATCCCCGACGAGGCGAAAACCGATACCGGCTCTACTCGCAGGACGTGGTCGAGCTGCTCGCGTTCATCAAGAAGGCACAGGAGTTCGGTTTTACGCTGTCCGAGATCAAGGAAATCGTTGCCCTCCGACGAATGGGCCGCGAGCCCTGCGTCCACGTGCGGGCTCTGCTGGAACGGAAGATCAGCGATCTCGAGCAGATGCTTGACGATCTGGTCACATTGAAGGAGAACTTGAAACGCCTGTTGGCCCGTTCCCAAAAGCGGGAGAAGCGGCGGAGGATCAAAGCGGTCATCTGTCCTCATATCGAAGGCATTTCCCCGGAGCCAAAGCGGCAAGGTTGAGTGAGGTCAGGGAATCCTAGGGGATTCAGAAGGAAGATGGAAGAGGTGGCTCAAGCAGCCGCGGCGGCAGTCACCGCAGCCGAACCGGGGTGCGATGACCCGGGCATCCGGAAGACACTGAACCCGGAGGTTCAGGGTGCATTCGCGGCGCCGCCTGCCGGGGAACAAGAGCACGCGGTTGATGTGTGCCCAGGGGGCTGCCAGGAGATAATCAATGTGCCAGTAGGGGATTTTGTGATCCGACAGGTGGCGGCTCACCCGCCCCTTCAAGCCTGCCAGAGCGCTCCCTGTGTAGACGTAAGTTCCCGCCGGAAAGAGGAACTCCCCCAGGCGACTTACGGCGATGTGGCACGGGGAGTTCACCTGAATCAGGAGCTGGTAGCAACCCGGACCCGATGCGGCTTCAGGCCATGGAGAGCTTCCTCGTTCGGGGAAAAGTTCCAGAACCATGATCTCTCCTTGCACTTGCGTGAGATTATAATGGATTCTGAATTTGGTATGCGCTTTGCTTAGTAGCAGATCTGGTTGGTTTTTTGGGCAGCCCGTTTAACCGTTGAGGATGGAGGAAGGAAACGAATGAGACAGAAACGTTGGCTTATGGGCTTTCTTACTTTGGCTTTGGTTTTGGCATGGAGCCTGGACTCCTGGGCACAGCCCCGCGGCGGCCAGCGGGGGGAGAAGAGTCCGGGTCAGGGAATGATGGGCCCGGGAGGAGGCATGATGGGGCAGGGCGGAATGGGAGGGATGATGGGCTCTCCCGGCGGCGAGATGATGGGCCCGGAGGGTGCCGGGAGGACATTGGGTCCGGAATCTCCCTGGATCTCGATCATCCTCAGGTTCCGCAATGAGTTGCAACTGACCAAAGAGCAGGTTTCTTCCCTGGAAAAACTCCGCTTTGAGTTTGAGCGCCAGGCGACCAAGCTGCAGGCCGATCTCCGTCTTGCGGAGTTAGATCTAAACCAGCTTCTTTCTCAAGAGACTGTGAGTCTCCCTCAGGCCAAGACCAAAATTGAGGAAGAGGCGAGGATCAGCGCGGAGCTGCGCTACCGGCGATTGGAAGCCATCACCCAGGGTCGCAGCGCACTCACTGCGGAACAGAGAGACAAGTTACAGTCTCTGGTGAGCCGGAGCCCGCAAGCTCCGGGAGGGCGCAGCCCGCAAGGAGCGCCGCCCAGCAAAGGAATGCCCCGGAAGGGGTCTGGTGGAATGATGGGTCCCGGAGGCGGGGGGATGATGGGCCCGGGAAGCATGCTGGGCCCCGGGAATGATGCGATCTCCAGCGCAGGGGAGATTCGGAAAGTTGCGGCTACATCGACCTCTTTGGCACAGGTAGATCAGCGAGATTCCGTAACCGTGGAGGTGACCCCGGTCACTCCACCGGTCCAGGGGAAGATCAAGTTCAAGGTGGTCCTGGATACCCACTCGGTGTCCCTGGATGACTACAAGCTGGAGACGCTTGCGACCTTGCGGTCTGGTGGCGGCGAGGCGGTCAAAGCCCTGGCCTTGGAATCAGGGGAGGGGAGTGGGCATCATCGCTCGGGCGTCCTGGTCTTCCCCGACAAGGATTCCAAGGGCAAATCTCTACTGAATTCGGCCAACAAGAGTCTAGAGCTTCTGATCAAGAACGTGGGCGGGAATTCCACTCGAATCTTCCGCTGGAACTTGCCTCTTCCAAAATCCTCCTGAGAATGACCCCCCCGGGGGATGGGGCTTGCCTGTTAGAAGCCAGGCCCCATCCCTCTTGCCAAATTGTCACACCAGGCGGCTCGATCACCTTCTCTTTTGCCACATTGTCATCAGCCCCTGAAAAATCCTGAATCCCGCTGATTACCACAGGAAAACTCCCATATCATCAATGGGATCCATCCTCCCCTGAAAAGTCCGGATTTGGCATTTTGCTTGCTTATCTCAAGGGCAAATGCGTCTTGAGAGGAGAGGCTCAAGGAGGTCAGCATGTGGGAATTCCTGAAAGATAACGGACTGTGGATTGCGCTTGTGGGCGTGTTCGTCGTGATGCACCTCTTTGGCGCAGGGTGCTGCGGGGGGCATCGGAAGCGCTCGGAGACGGAGGGCAAAGAGGATCCTCCGGGGACTAAAGAGGGAGCGCCCCAGGTAGGCAAAACGGGAAGCTGCCACTAGCAGGCCACTGAAAAACCGGGTACCCGTCCTGGGTGTGCGTTGTTGGCTGCGTTGCTCGTCGTTGCGGCGTACCTAACCACGTACGCCTCACTCCTCGCTCCTTGCCGCCTAGCATCCGGGACGTTTTTGAGCAGCCTGCGGTTCACAGGATTTTTTGACTTCTCATTAGATCGGGGCGCAAGCGGTTCGAGAACGCTGAGGAATCCGAGATCCTCGGTGGGGAGCTCCTCAGCGTTCCGGCTCCCGCCGGCTGCTGTGCCCCGGAGACTCTCATGCAGCGCACGATTCTCCTGCCCGGAATACTGGTTGTGGGTCTTCTTCTTGTCTGGGTTTGGGTCCAGGCCTGGCTGGGGGAATCGATCTGGGACCTGAAGTTTGCTGAGGCCTACACGGTGGATCCTCCTAAGCTCCAGGCTCTGCAAACCGTTGAGGCAGACCCGGGACCGCTGCTCACCCTGATCGAGCTTGTAAATGGGTTGGAGTTGGAGCTGACCGGCCAGTCGGGCCACAGTCATTAGCCTCGTGTTGCCCTCTGAGCACGCACAACCCTCGATCCGCTCCCAGGCTCTTCGTTTTCCCCTCTACCTCCTCTGCGTGTTCGTGATTGGCCTGAGCGTCCTGTCCTACGAGATCATTCTGACCCGATTCTTCTCAGCTCTGTTTTCCTATCATTTCGTGTTTGTCGCTGTGTCCCTGGCTGTTCTTGGTTTGGGCTTGGGAGGACTGCTCGCCGCCAGGCTCCCAAAGCCGCGGGGAGCTGCACCCCTTGTGTACGGAGTCCTGCAGGGGAGAGCCGCTTTCTTCCTGGGTCTTTCACTGGTTGTTGTACTTGTTTTGTTTGCCTATTTTCCCTGGATGCGACGTGTGTGGTTTTTGAGCCTGATCGCTCTGCCGCCATTTGGCGCAGCCGGGTATTCTCTCGCTCTGACAATGCGGTTATTCTCCAGCGAGAGTTCCCGAGTCTACTGGGCTGATCTCAGCGGCGGGGCACTGGGCACTCTCCTCGTTGTGGTTGGGCTCCAAAAGTGGGGGCCCGTGGTTACCCTCCTCCTTCTCGTTGCTCTGATCACTCTGATTTCAGGGTTGTGCTTTCTCCAGGCGCGCTCCTGGAAGTGGTTAGGTGCAGTCGCAAGCCTTTTCTTAGCCCTCCTTCCTTTGTGGGAATTGAGCACTCCTGGCGGACCAGTTGATTTGCGCCTGAACCGCAGGCAGGGATCAGGAAATCAACTGAGCCGGCTGTTTCAAAATCCCGCGCCGGGGACGACTCTGGTCTCAAGTGAATGGAACGCTTTCGCCCGCACGGACGTGGTTGAGATCTGGGAGGATGGAAGGCGGGCTCGATTCCTGTTCACGGACGGCGGCGGCGCCTCCCGGATTCCGCAATTTCCCCGTGACTTGCTGGAGCGTTCCTGGGTTGAGGAAGATCCGGGGTTGTTCCCCTTTCTCGCTGCTGCTCCCAGGAAAGTTCTGGTGATCGGAGCGGGCGGCGGGCGGGACGTCCTTCTTTCCCTCCGGGGCGGAGCTGAAGAGATTACGGCGGTGGACGTGAACCCGGAAGCCCTAAGGGCCGTGAGACGCTACGCGGGGGATCTGGCCCGGCTCAAGAACGTACGCTGGGTTGTAGATGAAGGGAGAGGATTTTTGCAGCGCAGCAAGGAACGCTACGATCTCATCTATCTGCCCCTGGTCTACACCGACCGCCCCGAGGCCATCAGCTACTCTCTGGTGGAAAATTACATCTTTACCCGCGAGGCGTTCCGGGAGTATCTCAACCATCTCACGGAGCGAGGACTGCTGGTCATCCGGGCCCACGATTTCAACGACTTTACCCGGGCTGCGCTGACCGCTCTGGAAGCCCTGGAGGGCCGGAGCGGAAATGATTCCAGAGCCATGCGCCACCTGATCGGCGTGCACCGCAGTGAAGGGTTCCTCCTGGACCCCCAGGCGATGAGCTACCCACTGTTGCTCGTTCGCAATACTCCCTATCAACCCCAGGAGTCCTCCCGCATCCTTAAGATTGCACTTGGGGCCGGGCTGTATCCAATTTTCATCCCGGAGCTCGTGGCCCGGTCCCCGTTTTCGGCTCTTGCCGCCGGCGGGGAAACCCCGCAGCAATTCAGCCGTCGCTTTCCTCAGAACCTCTCTCCCACTTGGGATGATCGGCCGTTCTTCTATCAAACGAATCGATTCCCGCCCCGGCCGTTGCTGCTTTTGCTGCTGTTCGTTTCCGCTGTCTTGCTGGCCTTGCTCTTTGTCTACCTGCGGCGAGGAGAAGATTTTCCCGTTCGGCGCCCTCTAAAAGCGGCGGCTCTCTATTTCTCCGCCCTGGGGGTAGGATACATGTTGATTGAAGTGGCTCTCCTGCAGCGCTTCATCCAGATCCTCGGGTTTCCCACTCTGACGTTTTCCGTCCTCCTGTTTGTCCTTCTCCTTTCAGGAGGGGTGGGGAGCTGGTGCAGCCGCTTGATCCCCGTCGAGCGCGGCACCCGGTTTATCTTGGTTCTGGGTTTTCTCCTTCTCGTTGCGAGTTTCCTTTTTTTCCGGACTTTGCCTTCTCTGGTTTCCTGGGCTGCCTCCCAGGAGCTCTGGGCGCGATCTCTGGTGTCCATGGGGGTTCTTTTTCCGCTGGGCTTTGTCCTGGGGATCCCTTTCCCCCTTGGGGTCCGTCTCCTGGAGGATCGAGGTCTGGCGTCGGAGATCCCCTGGATGTGGGGGCTCAACGGGGTCGCTTCGGTGCTGGGATCGGTGGCGGCTGTGGCG
>JACPSX010000175.1 GCA_016193065.1 Candidatus Tectimicrobiota bacterium
GTCCCCGATCATTTTCCCCTTTGGGGTCAGCAGGGTTGCATAGGTCCCCTCACCAGCTTTCAGGTTCTTTACATTGTTGGAGACCAAGCTGTGCAGAAACTCCTGCCGGTCTTTTCCCACGAGCCGTATTTTTCCCAGGAAGCTGCGATCGCACAAACCCGCACCCCCACGCACGGCTCCGTGCTCTGTGGTGGAGTCCCCGTAGTGGCCGGGGATTTCCCACCCGTCGAGGGTTGCCAAGACGGCGCCGAGCCGGCAGTGAACTGTGGACAAAGGAGACTGTTTCATCCGGTGTTCTCCACGGAGCGGGCACACCACAATACCGCGGCTCAACCTCATTCTGGATGAAGAAGAAGCTGGCGTCAAGAGTCGCCTGTTCCTGTCCGTCCAGGTTTCGGGTTGAGGGATTCGGACACCAGCGGCGTCCTCAAGTGTGCCGAAGAGCTTGCAGTGGGGTATCGGAGTCGGTCGCCGACGGGGCGCCTCTCAGACCCGGACGATCGAGGAGGTTGCCGGGCTGCGCTTCGGATGGCCCGGCAGGGGATGGTGTCAAAGCGCCTCGGAAGGCAGCAGGTAGGAAAAACTCAGGAACCGGGAGATTTCCGCTGCTACCGCGGCATTGTTCTTGAGCAGCGCCAGGTTAGCTCGCAGGCAGCGGCCCCCGCTCAGGTGATCCATCCTCTCCAGGAGAAACGGGGTCAGGTGGGGACCCCGGATCTTCTGGCAATCCGCTTCCTCTTGAGCTTGGGCGAGGAGGGTCTCCATTTCGGAGAAATCCACACCGGACTCCTCAGAAACAGGAATGGTGACCAACAACGCGGAAGAACCAGACAGCGCCCAGTGGCAGCGGGCCACCCGGGCGATCTTTGCGAAGCTGGTCGTGGAGTGTGTGAGCCTCAGGCCGCTGCGGGGCGAATAGAAAGCAGGGAGTTCCTGGGTACCAAACCCGATGATGGGGACTCCGAGCGTTTCCAGAAGCTCGACGGTCTTGGGCAAGTCAAGAAGGGACTTCATCCCCGAACAGGTGACCACCAAAGGGGAGCAGCTCAGAGCTGACAGGTCGGCGGAAACGTCGAATCTCCCGGGAAACTGGCGATGGATCCCTCCAATCCCGCCGGTGGCAAGAACCTGGATGTTGGCCCGGCAGGCGAGCCGGAGCGTGGCGGACACCGTTGTTCCGCCCCATTTTCCGCTGCAGACGACCTGCGCCAGGTTTCCCAGGTTCGCTTTGGAGCTGTCCTCCCGCTCGGCCAGCGCCCGAATCTCCTGGTTGGTGAGGCCCACCCGGATTTTTCCGGCCACCACTCCAATGACAGCCGGAGTCGCGCCGGCGCCGCTGACAATTTCCTTCAATTCGCACACGGTCTCCCAGCTCGTAGGAGACGGCAGGCCGTGCGAGAGTAGAGCAGACTCCAGGGCGACGACCGGTCTCCCTGCCCGGATGGCGCCGGCCACAGAAGGATCGATTCGGAAGTAGTCATTGGGAATTTCCAAGGATTTTCCTTCGGGCTGAGGTTTGCCCGGACGCTAACAGATTTTCCTGCGCAAGTCAACGCCGCCCCGGCGCCAGCAGAGGGGCCAGCGACAGAGGGCACCCACCTGTCTGCGTGCGGACCTGTCTGCCGTGGCGGCACAGGCAGGCGCAGAGGTGCCCCTACAGTCCGAGGGGGTTCCTCCCCTTCCTCACGTCGCAAGCGCTTCGGGAGCCCGAGGGGGCTGCCCCGAGGACCTTGCCAAAAGGGGCTCCCCCAGGTGGTAAACTGGGAGTGGGCAAGCGGGAAATGGTCCTTGATCTGCCCTGACCCCTATGATAGGTTCAAGAAAAATTCGCTGGCGCTGACGCGGTGAGGTTTACCGGGTGCATCGGTTCTTTGTTGGCCGCGGGCAATTTACCCCACCCCAAATCACGATTTCCGGAAGCGATGTCGCACATATCCGCAAGGTTCTGCGCTTGAAGCCCGGAGACAGGATTGAAGTCGTCGATGAGGAAGGGGGTCTCTACGCCGTCCAATTGGAACAAGTAGAGGTGGACAGGGTCAGGGGGGAAGTAATCGGGAAGATTCCGACAGCGGCTCCGCAGGGTCTTGCCATTACGATCGCACAGGCGGTTCCCAAAGGCGACAAGATGGATTGGATCGTGCAGAAGGCGACGGAGCTGGGGGTCTCCCGGATCGTTCCTCTGCTGAGCGAACGCGTGATCGTTCGCTTAAACCCAGCCCTGGAGGCCCGCCGGGTGGCGCGCTGGGAGAAACTGGCCCTGGAAGCTGCCAAACAGTGCAAGCGCCTGTCCGTTCCGCAGATTTCCCGGTTTCTCTCTCTGGACGTTTTCTGCCAGGAAAGGGAAGCTCAGGATCTCGGTCTCATTCTCTGGGAAGGGGAGACAGCAACCCGACTGCGCTCCGTGCTGGCGGAAGCGAAACGGGGGGGGAATCTCTCGGTCATCATCGGTCCCGAAGGAGGATTTTCGGACTCCGAGGTCGAAACGGCCCGGTCCCGGGGCTTCCGTCCGGTGACGCTGGGATCCCGAATCCTGCGCACTGAGACGGTAGCCTTGAGTGTTTTGAGCGTGCTTCAGTACGAGTTGGGAGATTTTGGTTAGCATTAGCAGGCTGCTGAAAACCCTCCGTTCACCCTTCGACCGCGGGTACCCGCGAAGCGGGTGCGGTTTCCGGGTGAGGGCGAACGGAGGAAGTCCTGAAATTGCTGATGATTTTCCGTTCGTGGTGAGCCCTTCGACCAGGCTCAGGACAGGCTTGTCGAACCACGAAAAGGATTTTTTCAGAATCCTGTGAGAGGAGAAATCGGCCGATGGAGAAGATCAGCCGCGCCCTTATCAGCGTGTCGGATAAAAGGGGAGTTGTGGAACTGGCCCGTGGCCTTCAAGAAATGGGGGTCGAAATCCTCTCCACGGGAGGAACGGCCGGCCTCTTGCAGAAAGAGGGCATCCGGGTCATCAGCGTCTCCGATTACACGGGCTTCCCGGAGATCCTGGGAGGAAGGGTCAAGACGTTGCAGCCCCGCATTCACGGCGGGATTCTGGCTAGGCGGGGGGACCCCGCCCATGTCCAGGATCTAAAGGCCCATGGCATTCTTCCCATCGACCTGGTGGTGGTGAATTTGTATCCCTTCATTGAAACCGTCGCCCGTGCGGCCCTCTGCGCCTTGGAAGAAGCCATCGAGACCATCGACATTGGCGGGCCCTCGATGATCCGGGCTGCTGCGAAGAACTTCACGGACGTAGCCGTGGTTGTCGATCCGGAAGATTACCCCGCTCTTCTACAGGAACTGCGGGATCAGGGGGGGACCTTGTCGCGGCAGAAGCGGTTCGAGATGGCCTGCAAGGCCTTTGAGCATACGGCCCGCTATGATTCCTGCATTGCTTCCTACTTCCGCGGCCAGGTTGGAAAGGAGCTTTATCCCTCCACCATCACACTGGCTCTGGAGAAGGTCCAGGATCTTCGCTACGGGGAAAACCCCCACCAGTCTGCGGCCTTTTACCGGGAGATGGTGGTCGCGGAGCCCTGCCTGGCCAATGCTCGCCAGCTTCAGGGAAAGGAACTCTCCTACAACAACATCGTGGACCTGGACGCTGCTCTCGCTCTGGTCAAGGAATTTACGGATCCGACAGTGGCCATCATCAAGCACACGAATCCCTGCGGGGTTGCCCGGGGCGGCTCTCTGGCGGAAGCGTACGCAGGCGCCCTGGAGACGGACCCGGTATCGGCCTTTGGCGGCATCGTTGCCGTAAACCGGGCACTGGATCGCGGGACCGCTGCGGAGTTAAGCAAGACCTTTTATGAAGCCGTTGTAGCACCCGGCTATGAGGCGGGCGCCCTGGAGGTGTTCAGCACCAAGAAGAACCTCCGTGTCTTGGAGGTACCGCCGTGGGAACACAGGAAAGGGTGGAATCCCGAGACTTGGGATATGCGCAAGGTTGCCGGCGGCTATCTGCTCCAGCAGCGGGACTTGCTCGGGTGGCTCGGGATGGAGATCCGGGTGGTGACCCGCCGGGAGCCGACTCCGCAGGAATGGCAGGGCCTGGAATTTGTCTGGCTCGTTTCCAAACACGTGAAATCCAATGCGATTGTTTACGGGAATGCGAACCGCTCTTTGGCGATCGGGGCAGGACAGATGAGCCGCGTCGATTCTTGCCGGGTTGCCGCCATGAAGGCGCGTGGCTCTCTGCGGGGAGCGGTGATGGCTTCCGATGCATTCTTCCCGTTTCGAGATGGAATTGATGAGGCGGCTTCCGTGGGCATCACGGCCGTGGTCCAGCCCGGAGGTTCCATCCGGGATCAAGAAGTTATCGAAGCGGCCAACGAACATGGGATGGCCATGGTCTTTACCGGGGTTCGGCACTTCAAGCACTGAGGGTCCAAACATGAAAATTCTGCTGGTTGGCAGCGGGGGGAGAGAACACGCTTTGGCCTGGAAGCTGAGCCAGAGCCCGCAGATCGACAAGGTCTACTGTGCCCCTGGCAATGCCGGCACGGCGGAGGTGGCCGAGAACCTCCCGGTGGGCAGCGAAGAGATTGGTGTGTTGTGCAGCATTGCCCAGCAAGCTCAAATCGATCTCACCGTGGTGGGGCCCGAACTCCCTCTGGTGGCTGGGATTGTGGACCTCTTTGAGGACAAGAACTTAAAAATTTTTGGACCCCGAAAGCAAGCCGCCATGCTCGAGGGAAGCAAGGTCTTTGCCAAAGAGTTCATGAGACGCCATGGCATTCCCACGGCGGATTTCCGGGTCTTTGATGAGCCCGGCGCAGCCCGCGACTTTATCGAGAAGAAGGGAGCCCCCCTGGTAGTGAAAGCAGACGGGCTGGCGGGCGGAAAAGGGGTCTTTGTCTGCACCACCGTGGCTCACGGGCTGGCGGCCGTTGAGAATCTAATGGAAAAAAAGATCCTCGGTCCGGCCGGAGAGAAGATTCTGGTGGAAGATTTTCTCCCCGGTGAGGAAGCCTCCTTCCTGGCTTTTTGCGATGGTGAGAGAGTTCTCCCGCTCCCCGCCAGCCAAGACCACAAGCCTCTCCTCGACGGGGATCGGGGACCGAATACGGGAGGGATGGGCGCGTACTCCCCGGCTCCGGTCGTGACCCCGGAGTTAAGCCGGGCTGTGATCGACACGGTCATGATCCCCACGGTGAAAGCCATGGCTAAGGAGGGGAATCCTTACCAGGGCGTTCTTTATGCCGGCCTGATGATCTCGAAGGGAAAAGCCTCGGTGCTGGAGTTCAACGTGCGCTTCGGAGACCCTGAGGCCCAGCCCCTTCTCTGCCGCCTGGAAACCGACCTGGTCCCCATCTTCGAGGCGTGCTGCAGCGGGTCCCTGGAGCGGATTCAACCTCAATGGAATTCCCAAGCGGCGGTCTGCGTGGTGATGGCTTCCCGGGGGTATCCCGACCGCTATGAGAAGGGGAAGGTCATCCGCGGTGTTCCGGATGCCGCAGCAATTCCGGGAGTGACGGTTTTCCACGCCGGCACTGCCCGGCGCGATGGGACGCTGGTCACCAACGGGGGGAGGGTTCTCGGGGTGACGGGCCTGGGCCCCGATGTTGCTTCGGCCATCGCTACGACTTATCGTGCCGTGAAGAAGATCTCTTGGGATGGGATGCACTTCCGCACGGACATCGGCGCAAAAGCCCTGCTGAAATCTCCAGGAGCCGGTCGGGCGGCACCGGGTTCGGGCTAAGGCCGCAAAGTCATTAGGTCTTCGCCAACCACCACGGGTCCTTGAAATGCCCTGCGAGCCTCCCGGGCGTATTCTTCCCCTCGATCTCCCTCTCGCAGGTGCACAAGCACCAGTTGTTTGACTCCACAACTGCGGGCGATTTCCCCGGCTTCCTGGGCCGTGGTGTGTCCCCGGCCTTTGCCTCCCGGCAGTGGGTGCAAAAAAGTAGCTTCCATCACCAGCAGATCCACTCCTCGAGCAAAGCGGGCCAAGGACTCGCAGGGGGAGGTGTCGCTCGAGTAGACGATTCGCTTGCCGCTCGAAAGGCTGGTGACTCGTACGGCTACTGTTGGAGGCCCATGGTCCACAGGGCAAGACTCGACCACAAAACCCCGGCCGCAATACAGCCTGTGACGCCGGCGGGCCGGGATGAGGCGGAGTTGCAGAGGAAACGGGAGGCGGGTTCGCCCCCCTAAGTGTATCGAAATCATTGACCGGATCAGGGTGTCTGCCTCCGGTGGGGCCCACAGCTTGAGGGGAAGCCGGCGGCCAAAGAGGTAAAGGGAGTGGACGAGAGAAGGGAGGCCGTAGCAGTGGTCGATGTGGCGATGGGTCAGGACGACGCCGCGGACTCGCCCCGGATCGATTCCAGACTGCAGGAGCTTGCGGAACGGGCTCGCGCTGCTGTCGATTAGGACCGCATCCCGGCCGTCCCAGATGCCCAGCGCCGTGTTGTCGCGGTCCACGCTCGGCATCCCCGCAGAGGTCCCGAACAAGATCATTTGCAACGAGTTATCCGAAGTTGCCATGGCCCCTTCCTGAACTCACAGCCAAAAGTTTCGCGGTCTGTTCGCACCGCTATCCTAACGACTCGCAAACCGGGGTGGCAACTTCTCCGCTACCCCAGCGCCGGAAAAATCATAAAAAAACCGGCGATTTCAGGTGAAATCTTACAAATAATACCCTGATTTTTCGTTTTTTTCCCAGCAGGTAGGTTTCTAAGGGAGAGATTCCTGTTGATTTCTTCTCCCGCTAGTTCTAAATTAGCACTCACTTCAGTTGAGTGCTGATAATTACTTCGGCGAAAAACAGCTTCTACGGTAAATCAGCCGGTCAAGAAGGAGGAAGAGCATGAAAGTCCGTCCCATGTATGACAAGATCCTGGTCAAACGCCTTGAAGAGCAGGAGCTCAAAAAGGGAGGCATCATCATTCCCGACACGGCGAAAGAAAAGCCCCAAGAAGGGGAAGTAGTCGCTGTCGGCTCGGGAAAAATTCTCAAAGATGGCACCCGGCGGGACCTGGAGGTGAAAAAAGGGGATCGAGTGCTGTTTGGCAAGTACGCCGGAACCGAAGTCAAGATTGATGGAGAAGAATACCTGATTGTAAGCGAAGAGGACGTTCTGGGAATCATCGAGTAGCGCGAACTTGGCGACAAGAGAGGACACAAATGGCTGCAAAACAGATCTTGTACAGTGAGGTGGCTCGCAAGGGCGTCCTCAAAGGAGTAAACCAGTTGGCCAACGCCGTCAGGGTGACCCTGGGCCCCCGAGGGCGAAACGTGGTGATCGACCGCAAGTTCGGAGCCCCCACCATTACGAAGGACGGGGTCACGGTTGCCAAAGAGATTGAGCTGAAGGATCCCTTCGAGAACATGGGGGCCCAGATGGTTCGAGAAGTGGCGAGCAAGACCAGTGACGTGGCGGGGGACGGCACCACGACGGCTACGGTTCTGGCTCAGGCGATTTATCAGGAGGGGATCCGGAACGTCACCGCCGGGGCGAATCCCATGGCCTTGAAACGCGGCATGGAGAAAGCCGTGGAAGTCATTGTCCAGGAGCTGAAAAAGCTCAGCAAAGCGATCAAGGACAGGACGGAAATTTCGCACGTCGGGACCATCTCAGCAAATAACGACAGGGCAATCGGGGATCCCATTGCCGAGGCCATGGAGAAAGTGGGCAAGGACGGGGTCATCACGGTGGAAGAAGCCAAGAAGATGGAGACCACCCTGGAAGTAGTGGAGGGGATGCAATTCGACCGGGGCTACCTTTCTCCATACTTCGTGACAGACGCAGAGCGGATGGAGGCGGTGCTGGAAGATGTTTACATCCTCATCCAGGAAAAAAAGATCAGCTCCATAAAGGAGTTCCTCCCTCTCCTGGAGCAGGTGGCCCGGACCGGCAGACCCTTGCTGGTGATTGCGGAGGAGGTGGAGGGGGAAGCTCTCGCCACCCTCGTGGTCAACAAGCTGCGGGGGGGCCTGCGCGCCGCGGCGGTGAAGGCTCCGGGATACGGCGACCGGCGCAAGGAGATGCTCAAGGATATCGCCGTCCTTACCGGTGGTCAGGTCATCTCCGAGGAGCTGGGGATCAAACTGGAAAATGTCACGCTGAGAGATATGGGCCGGGCAAAGCGGGTTACCATCGACAAGGACAATACGACGATTGTCGAGGGGACGGGCGAGACCAGTGAAATTGAGGGTCGGATCAAGCAAATCCGCACCCAGATCGAGGAGACCACCTCGGACTATGACCGGGAAAAGCTCCAGGAACGTCTGGCCAAGCTCGCTGGTGGGGTGGCCGTCATCCGGGTCGGGGCGGCAACCGAGACCGAGCTCAAAGAGAAAAAAGCCCGGGTTGAGGATGCCCTGAATGCGACCCGCGCCGCGGTCGAAGAGGGGATCGTGCCCGGCGGGGGCGTGGCCTTTTTGCGGGCCATCCCGGCCCTGGAAGCGCTTCACCTGAACGGGGATGAGAAAATCGGGGCAAACATTATCACGCGCGTCTTGGAGGAGCCCTTGCGGCAGATTGCCCAAAATGCCGGCCAGGAAGGTTCCATTGTGGTCCAGCGAGTCAAGGAAAAGAGCGGGAGCGCGGGTTTTGATGCGGCGAAGGGGGAATATGTGGACATGGTCAAGGCCGGCATCATCGATCCGACCAAGGTCGCCCGCACTGCCTTGGAGAATGCCTGCAGCATTGCCGCCTTGATGCTGACCACCGAGGCTGCCGTGAGCGAGATCCCGGAAGAGGAAAAGGAGCCCTCAGCAGGCATGCCCCATCCTCATGGCATGGAAGGCATGTATTGAGCGAAAGAGCAACCTCAAAGAGCCCCCGCTCGGAGGCAGGGGCTCTTTGATTGCCTATTTCTTAGTCATCCGGAGGCGGCGCTGTATATGGAATAATCAACCTTAACCCCCGGCCCCATCGGCTTTTCCCTTCCTATCGCCCAATTCCTCTGGGCATTTTTTGGGCATCTCTCCCGGGTGGAGCCCAGGGTCCCGCATTGAAAACCAATGGATCCTGTGAAACCCTTTGAAATTCAAAAGATGGTTTTTGACCTGGGGGCAAATTGGGTTCATCTGCAGCTCTGGCACCATTCCTGCACGAAGGGGGGGCGAGTCCGCCACTCCAGGGGCGGAATTAGGGCCCGGAATCAGGAAGGTAACTCCCGTTAGCTTCGGGGTTTACAGAGGGAAAACCGGATTTACTTTTAGAGGGGAGATGTGTTAAGGTCCGTAACCATCGCAGCTTTTTCAGGCTTATTTCAACCCGCACATCGAAGTGGGAAGCAGAAAGGGAGTGTTGCCGTTCGGGTCAAGAGATCACGCAATTACCCCTGGAGCGACAGCCAATTCCCAAGGAGGTGATGAGTTCATATGAAAAAAATTGAGGCCATCATTAAGCCCTTCAAGCTCGATGAGGTCAAGGACAAGCTGAGCGAGGTCGGGATTCAGGGATTGACTGTAAGCGAGGTCAAGGGGTTCGGCCGCCAGAAGGGGCATACGGAGCTCTATCGGGGGGCAGAGTACGTGGTCGATTTTCTCCCCAAAATCAAGCTCGAAATCGTTGTCCCTGATCGGTTGGTCGATGACGTCGTAGAGGCGATCATGTCCTCGGCCCAGACGGGCCGCATTGGGGACGGCAAGATCTTTGTTCTCCCTATCGAAGAAGCGGTGCGCATCCGCACCGGGGAAAGGGGAGAAGAAGCACTTTAGCCCCCTGCTTATTTCTTGGCTCAAGAGCGAAGAAACTCAGACTACAGATTCTAAGCGGTGAGCGGCGGGGGCTTGTCTCATCGGCCGCACCGCATGTGGAGAGGAGGTTTCATGACACCCAACGAAGTACTGAAATTTGCCAAGGAGAAGGGCGCCAAGATCCTCGACTTGCGGTTCAAGGATTTTCCCGGACTCTGGCAGCACTTTTCGGTTCCCATCCACAATCTTGAGGAGAGCAGTTTCGAGGAGGGGTTCGGCTTTGACGGGTCCAGTATCCGGGGTTGGCAGTCGATTCACGCGAGCGACATGCTGGTGCTTCCGGACCCCGCCACCGCCGTACTGGACCCCTTTTGCAAAGAAACGACCCTGGTTATGATCTGCAATATTCTCGATCCCATCACGAAGGAAAAGTACTCCCGGGACCCCCGCTACATTGCCCAGAAGGCTGAGGCTGGATTCTATCGAGGGGCAGTGGAACACCGGACGGGATGAGAGACCGAACCTGGGATACAAGCCCCGCTACAAAGAGGGGTACTTCCCCGTTCCCCCATCTGATACTCTGCAGGACATCCGCACGGAAATGGTCGGGATCATGGGCGAGGTCGGGATTCCTGTGGAAGCCCACCACCACGAGGTGTCAACGGGGGGGCAAAACGAAATCGACATGAAGTTCGACGGGCTAGTCCGCATGGGCGACAACATGATGTGGTACAAATACATCGTCAAGAACGTCGCCCGCAAACACAACAAGACAGCGACTTTCATGCCCAAACCCATCTTCGGGGACAACGGCAGCGGAATGCACGTTCACCAGAGCCTGTGGAAAGAAGGGAAACCGCTCTTTGCGGGGGATCGCTATGGCGGGCTGAGCGCTCTGGCTTTAAACTACATCGGCGGTATTCTCAAGCACGCCTCAGCCCTGTGTGCCTTTGTGGCTCCCACCACAAACTCGTACAAGAGGTTGGTCCCGGGGTTTGAGGCACCGGTGAACCTGGCCTACTCCGTGCGCAATCGCAGCGCTGGGGTGCGGATCCCCATGTACTCCCCCAGCCCGAAGGCGAAGAGAATCGAGGTGCGGTTTCCGGACCCCGCCTGCAACGCGTACCTGGCCTTTGCGGCCATGCTTATGGCCGGACTCGATGGTATCCAAAACAAGATTCCTCCGGGAGATCCTCTGGACAAGGACATCTATGCCCTGACCCCGGAAGAGTTGAAGGGAGTGCCAACGGTTCCCAGCTCTCTGGAGGCGGCTCTCAATACCCTGGAGGAGGATCACGATTTTCTGTTCAAAGGGGACGTGTTCACGGAGGACGCTCTGTCCACCTGGATCAACTACAAGCGCAACAACGAGGTGGATCCTTTGCGCTTGAGGCCCCACCCTTACGAGTTCGCCCTTTACTTCGACATCTAGGACCTGCGGGGGCCGGCGGAAAGGCCGGCCCCATTTTTCCCCTCTCTCTCATCTTTGCCTGACCGCGCATTGAACGGCTGCCGGGATCTCTTTTTTCCTCTCTCAAGTTCCTCACGCAGGCGGGGGAGCACCAGGGGGCTGCCCCAAGGACCCCGCCGATTCAGCATCACTGCACCCAACGGCACGGCAAATGGGGCTGCCCAGCCTGCCCTTCGCTTCACGCCTCCCGCAGCGACCCCTTCGGGGCGCCCAGGGTGGGACCCCTCCGCTACCGCCACGATATCTCCTCTGCTATCCGCAAACGGGTCTAGGCTGCCCGGTTTCCCATCCCTGGCCGCTCCCGATGGGTTTCCCCGCTGCTCCCGGCAGTTCCGCTCAAGGCAGGCAGGGCAGCCTGACCGGTAGTCCGAGGGAGTTGGCCCCCGCAGGCGACCTAAGCGGTTGCGAGGCAGGGAACCCCCGATCCAGCCGACATGATTCACGTCGCAAGCGCTTCGGGAGCCGCACCCATAGGATGGGTACCCGCATCCTGGGTGTGGGTACTCCCGAGGACCTTGCCCAAAGAGGCTCCCCCGAGGGTCTAGTGAGGGTAGCAATTCCTCGGTGACAAACCGGGGGTGGTCACGGGCTGGAAAGGTATTGACAAGCTCCTTCACGGATGGTCTTCTAAAACCGGTTGAGAGGGGCAGCCGGTGATGGAGGTCCATGAGCCAGGTGAATGTGCAGAGCCTCTGCGGGGAATTGGCCGGACTGGTGGCAAGGGGCGAACCTTTCCACGACCGGTCTCGGGATCTGTTGAGCGCCCTGGGGTTTCTGGACCCTCCTGCCGCCTGGAAAAATCTCGGTCAGATCTGGGGCCAGGCGAATTTCAACCGCCTCTTTCCCGACTTCTTTCCCCGGTTTTGCGAGGCCTGTGCCCGGTCCTTCGATCCGGATCAGGCCCTCAACAATTTTGAGCGCTTCTCAGCCCTAATCTACGACAAGAATTATCTCTACACGATTTTGTCCCAGCAGTCGCCCGTCCTGGCATCCCTGCTGGCCATTTTTTCGGGGAGCCAGTTCTTGACCGATTTTCTTCTCAAGGACCCTTCCTACTTTGATCAGGCGGTCCGCCAGGAAACCACGTTCCGCAGCCGGATGAAGGAGGATCTGGAGAGAGATCTCACCACTTGCCTGGCTTCCACCCGGACTTCCCAGGATCTCATGAAGGCGCTGCGGCGCTTCAAGAACAGAGAAATCCTCCGCATCGGGCTGCGGGATTTGATGCGGTACAGCGACCTGCCGGAAACCATGGAAGACCTCTCGAACCTGGCGGATGTGTGCGTGCAGGCGATTCTGGATTTCTGCTTGACGGAGTTGACCAGCCAGTACGGGCGCCCCATTGCCGAGGAAGGGGATTCGCGAAGCCCCTGTGAGTTTACCGTGATCGGTCTCGGGAAACTGGGGGGGCGGGAGCTCAACTTCAGCTCCGACATCGATGTGATTTATCTCTATTCCTCGGACAAGGGAGCCACGACGGGCATTCCCGCAGCCCGGGGTGAACGGGTCAACACCATCAGCAACCACGAGTTTTACACCAAGCTGGCCCAGATGATCACACGCTATTTGAACGAGATCACCCCCGAGGGCCAGCTCTTTCGCGTCGACTTGAACCTGCGCCCGGAAGGGCACAGCGGCGACGTGACCAACTCCTTAAGAAGCATGGAAATCTACTACGAGTCCTGGGGGCAGACCTGGGAACGCCAGGTCTTGATCAAGGCCCGCAGGATTGCCGGCAGTGAGAATCTTTCCCGGCAGTTCCTCGCCATGGTCACCCCTTTCATCTTCCGAAAGCATCTGGACTTCGGATCTCTGCACGAGATCCGGGAGATGAAGGAAAAAATCAACCGGGAGCTGGCTGGCCGGGGAAGCGGTGAGGGCAACGTAAAGTTGGGTTACGGCGGGATCCGCGAAGTGGAGTTCATCGTGCAGGCCTTCCAACTGATTTACGGTGGCAGAGACCGCTGGCTGCAGCAGCGCAATACCCTGCGCTCCCTGCACCGGCTCTCTGAGAAGGGCTACATCACTTACCGGGATTACGCGGACCTCAATAAAGCCTATGTTTACCTGCGCGAGCTCGAGCATCGGATCCAGATTCAGCAAGGCCGGCAGACCCACGAGATTCCACGCTCGGTGCGGGAGCGGGCCGTGCTGGCCCGGAAGATGGGCCTGGAGGGGGGGCACCCGCAAGGCGGGTACCCGGAAATGTTGAGCGAGAAGCTCCTTGAGCTGTATCGCTTTCATACCGGGAACGTGCGCAGGGTCTACGACGAGCTTTTCTCGGCTCTGCAGGAAGAAGCCGCGGAGGAAGAGGACGATGTTTCCCTTCTCCTGGAAGGAGGGGCCAGCACAGAGGCCCTGGAAGCCCTGCGGCGTCGCGGGTTTCAGATTCCCGAGCGGGCTCTTCAGAACCTGCAGAGTCTCTATCAAGGCCCTCCCTTCTCCCACCCCTCTGCCGCCAACCGCGCCCAGATGCGGCGCTTGATCTCCCGCCTGCTGGCCTGCTGCCCCACACTTGCGGATCCCGACTTTGCCCTGAATCACCTGGAGAAGTTCGTCAATACCTCAGGTTTGAGGGAATCCCTCACGGCCATGCTGGCCGAACGTCCACTGCTCCTTGAACACCTGCTCTCCCTGTTTGCCAGCAGCGAGTTTCTGTCTTCGGCCCTCATGCAGAGTCCGGAGCTCATGGATCTCATCCTGGAGGAGATCGACCAGGATCGCCCGGTCCGCAAGGAAGAAATGTCCTCCCAGCTTTTACAGAATCTCCAAAATGCAACTTCCTATGAAGATAAGCTGGAGATTCTGCGTGTCTTTAAGAAAGGGACGGAGCTGAAAATCGCCCTCCGGGACCTGCAGGGGAAGGCCGATTTAACCGAGGTGATGGAGTCGCTGTCGGATCTGGGGGATGTCATTTTGGAGGCGGCGGCGGGGATCGCCTTGGGAGAGTTGAACACCCGATACGGTGTTCCCAAGTTGTCTGCGGGCTTGCGCACCCACTCCGTGGGTACCCGCGCTTTGCGGGTGTGCCGTTTTGCAGTGATTGCTCTGGGAAAGTACGGCGGGAGGGAACTGAGCTTTGGCTCCGACCTGGACGTGGTCTTCGTTTATGAAGGTGAGGGGGAAAGTGAGGTTTCAGCGCGGGGCCCGGACCGCGGATGGAAACCGGAAGCCTCCATCGGAAACCAGCTTTTCTTCGCCAAGTTGGGAGAGAAGATCGTCCAGGCCATCAGCGGAGTGACCCGGATGGGGCACGTATACCGGCTGGACTTACGTCTGCGGCCCGAAGGGGAGAAGGGACCCCTGGCGGTTTCCCTGGAAACTCTCGAGGACTATCACCGTTGCCGGGCCGCTCTGTGGGAGGGGCAATCGTGGCTGAAAGCCAGGCCGGCGGCCGGCGACCCGGCCTTTGGAAAGATCGTGGTCTTCCGGATCCAGGAGACTTGGGCCGCCAGGCCCCTGGGTGCCCAGGCCGCTGAAGACTTCAAGGGGATGCGCCAGCGCATGGAGGCCGAGAGGGTTTGGCCGCAGGGAGGCGGGCAGCACATCAAGCTGGGACCCGGAGGCATTACCGACGTTGAGTTCATCACCCAGTACTTGCAGTTGAAGTATGGGGGGCAGGATCCTGATCTACGCACGCCCTCGACTCTGGAATCCCTGCGCAGGATCGCCCGGGGGGGCTACCTGGGTCCGGCAGAGTGTTCCCGGCTGCAGGAGGCCTATCTTTTCTTGCGCGGTTTGGAAAATCGGTTGCGGGTCTTTGAGTCTCTGTCCACCAGCGTGCTGCCGGCCGATACCGGGCGCTTGAGAATCCTGGCCAGACGCCTGGGCTACCCGGACGGGCGACACAACGCCCCGGAAGCCCAGCTTCTAACCGATTACGAGCGGCATACCTCCGCGGTCCGTGAAATCTTTGCGCGCGTCTTTGCTTAGAAGCAGGCAAGTCGCGAGGGTCAGGGGATGCCTTCGATCAGCTTGCGATAGAGCCTAAGATAAGAAGACACTTCCCGGTCCGGGGGAAATTCTCGCCGGATCAACTCTCTTCCAGCCTCTCCCAGCCGGTGTCGCAGATCCCCGTCCGCTACGAGGAGCCGAGCTTTTTCCAAAAACTCTTCCTCACCGGAGAAGAGAAACCCGTTCACCCCGTCTTCCACAATGGTCGTGTTTCCCTGGATGCGGGAGGCCAGGACGGGGACTCCCACGCTCATGGCCTCCAGCAGGCTGTTCGCCATTCCCCCCTCCGACCGGGAGGAGTTAATGAGAACCTGAACCGCTTCGTAAAGGGCGCGCATCTGATGATGGGGGACGGCCTCCAGGTAGTGGACCCAGGGGAGCACCGAAATTTGCTCCAAGAAGGTCTTCCCCAGTACTGGATCCAAGATGGGCCCTGCAATCACTAAGCGGACTTGGGGGAAGCTCCTCACGAGGCGCGATAAGGGAGCCAAGGAGAAGCTCACGTTCTTCACCGGGCGGATGCCGGCAGCGATCAGAAACAGGAACCGATTAGGGGCTGGCGGAATCCTTTCCAGGGGATCTCCTTCCCCCTCGGGCAGATCCACCGCCTGTGGGATCACGACCACCTTGGCAACGACTCCCGGAGCGTGCAGGCTCAGGTGGGCGCGCACCGCTTCGTGGAAGACCACAATGGCGTCCACCGAGTTCAGGATCTCGACAACTCTGGGTCGCTGGGATTCATCTGGCAGGTTCTGATAGGCGTCGGTGCCGGTAATGGTCAGCACCGTGGGAAGCCCGAGCTTTTGCGCCGTCTCCAGCAGCAAGTTTCCGGTCCGGAAGGCATTGAGGCCGTGCAGGACCTCGGGAGCGAAATCCTCCAAACGGGAAAGAATCCGGGCGGGATCTTGGTCGATTTCCGTATTGACGATCTCCACCTCGGCACCGCGGGCAGCCAGGCCTTTGGCAAGCCGGCCGGCGGTGACTGAGTTGCCTGTAACGGACGGGAAGAAATGGGGTGTCAGGATGGCGACTCTCATGCCGTTCTGGCTCGGAGTTCCTCTGCCTTGCGGATCCTGTCATAGACCCGGCAGCAGATTGGGATATTTTTTCCCTGGCTTCTGTGCAACGCTTAATTAGTGTATTATATCCACCGGATATTGCCACCTCCCATCCTTGCTACCTTCAGCCAGTCACGAGGGCCATTCTCCAAGGAGGACGTAGCCATGGCATTTGATGATCTCAAGGATTTCCTCAAGGTTCTTCGGGACCGCGGCGAACTTCACGAAGTCGAGGTGGAAATGGATCCCACTTGGGAAGTCTCCGCCGTCTGCCGCAGGGTCTTTGACGAGCGCGGACCGGCTCTGCTCTTCCGGCGGGTCGGGAACCATCGCACGCCCCTTCTGGTAGGAGCCCTGGCGACCCGGACCCGCTACCAGATCGGCCTGGGTCTGGGAGATCAACCGACCTCCATTGGCCTGATCCGGGAGAGATGGGGCAATGCCTTCCAAAACCCAATTCCTCCCCAAAAGGTTTCCGGGAACCAGGCCCCCTGCAAGCAGGTCAAGGCGAAAGGGATCGACCTCTACGCGGATCCCTTCCCGGTCCCCCTTTGGCATTATCAGGACAGCGCACCTTATCTGGGGACCCTGCACGCGGTGATCTCAAAGGATCCCGAAACGGGTTGGATCAACCTGGGGAATTACCGCAACGAGATTCGCTCCCGGGACACCCTGGGCGTCTTCATCATTCCTTACCGCCATATCGGTCTGCACTTGCAGAAGTGGAAAGCGATTGGTAAGCCGATGCCGATTGCCATTGCGGTGGGCCTGGAGACCGCTCTCAATCTGGTGGCGGTCGCCCCCGTAAAGGCCGGGCAAAGTGAATACGATGTGGCTGGGGGGCTCAAGGGGAAGCCGGTCGAGGTGGTGGAAGCCGAAACCTGCGATTTGCTGGTCCCGGCCCATGCCCAGATCGTCATTGAGGGCTACGTGCCCATCGACGAGACTCTCCCCCAGGAGGGCCCCTTTGGAGAATTTGCCGGATATATTGGAGAGCAGGTGTACAATTGCAACTTCATGAAGGTGACGGCCGTCACCTATCAGGAAAACCCCATTTTCCAGGGGACCTATGAAGGTCTCCCCCCTAATGAAAGCACGACGGTTCGGAGCATCGGGCGTTCCGCTTCCCTGTACAATCACTTGACGGGGGTGGTCGGTTTGCCCGGAATCGTGGACGTGTGCGTCACGGAAGGGGGCTGCGCTGGATTTCACGCCGTGGTGTCGATTCACAACAGCTACCCGGGTCACGTGCGCGACGTGATGACGAACTGTTGGGGCCAGCCCACCCTGTTCGTCAAAAACGTCATCGTGGTCGATGAGGACATCGATCCCTGGGACCCCGTCAAGGTCGAGTGGGCCATTGCGACCACCATGAAGCCCACCCGGGATATTGAGATCGTCAAGCGGGGGACCTCGATCAGCATCGACCCTTCCTCGCCGCGGCCCGGATCCGGGCAGAGCGGTGCCATTGTCACCGATCTGCTGGGCATTGACGCGACCCGCCCCCATTTCGAATACGCAGAGAAAGGGTGCACCTTCCCGCAACTGGCCGTGCCGAAACCGGAACACATGGAGGCGGTTCGGAAGAATTGGTCCCGCTACGGGTTCCGGTCGTCCTGAAAGTTGGGGTCAGCGGATAGAGATGTCCAAAATGGTGAATTCCCGGATACCGGAAGGGGTTTTCACCTTGACCGCATCATCCAGGGCGTGACCGATCAAGGCCCGGCCCACGGGGGAATTCACGGAGATCTTGCCCTGCTCGATATCGGCCTCGTCGGCGCCCACGATGCGGTAGCGCACGCGCTCTCCGCTTTCACAGTCTTCCAGGAGGACCGTGGCTCCAAAGACAACGCGATCATTGGGTAAATTGGAGGTGTCGATCACCTGGGCGCGGCCAAGTTTGTCCTGTAGGAGTCGGATCCGGCCTTCCACGAATGATTGTTGTTCCTTGGCAGCGTGGTATTCGGCGTTCTCGCTCAAATCACCATGAGCACGGGCTTCGGCAATGGCTTGGATGACCCGAGGCCGCTCCTCCTGCTGCAGGCGCTTCAACTCCTGGCCGAGTTGTTCATAACCTTCCCTGGTCATTGGAACTCGTTCAACCATCGCGATCAAGGCTCCTGCTCATTCAGATTACGAGGGGATTGAGGCGCCCGAAAGCGCTCCGAGAACTCTGCGATCCACCCGGCAGCAAGCGGTGCTGGACGGCAAAACGGTCTTCGCCCCGACTGTGGCTGAAGAGGTTATTGGGCTCCAGTTCAAGTGATCCGGTTGCGGAATCCGTCCCTGGATCCCCGGGCCGGGAAATCGATCGACTCGGAAGATTGGACCGCGATGCAATTCGGATCCCTTGGTGGTTCATGGCCAGAGAGAATCAACCTTGGCTCCGGTTCACTTACCCACTGCACTGATTTTCCCGGCCCGCTTATCCGGCCTTGGCCGGCTGGACCATATTTTTAAAGATGCTCCAGCTTTTGAGGAGATCAATGGCCCGGTTTAGCTGGGGATCCTGGACTGGATCATCGGGCTTGCCGTTGTTCGAATCGTCCTTGCCTTCTTCCTTGGCGGGGGGAGATCCCTCCAGGTGTCCCTTGAGATCCTTTTCCCGCACCACTCGCTCCTCTTGTTTTGCCGCCTGGGTGGGGACAATCTCGGCTACCACGATATCCGGAGTGATCCCTTTGGCTTGAATCTCTCGGCCTTTGGGGGTGAAGTACTTCGCCGTTGTGAGCCTGAGGGCTGAGCCGTCACTCAGGGGCAGAATCGATTGCACGGAAGCCTTCCCAAAGGTCCGAACTCCAAGGATCACAGCTCTTCCCTGGTCTTGAAGAGCCCCAGCTACGATTTCCGAGGCACTGGCGCTTCCGGCGTTGACCAGCACAACCAGGGGCTCCGTGATAGAAACATTCGAGGAGTTGGCGCGGTAGCGTTTGCTGGTGCCGCTTGCTCGCCCCTCTGTGTAAACCACCAGTTCTCCCTTGGGGAGGAACAGACCGGACACTTTGATGGCCTGGTCCAAAAGGCCTCCGGGGTTGTTCCGGAGATCCAGAATGATCCCCTTGGGCTTGACCTTTTTGATCTCGGTGAGGATCTTCTCCATCTCCTCTCCCGAATTGCGGTTGAAAGTCCTGAGACGGATGTAGCCGATGTTGCCGTCGATGACCCGGGAACGCACACTTTGGATTCGGATCACGTCCCGCGTCATGGTGAAATCCTTAGGTGCCGGGAGCCCTTCCCGGACAATGGTCAGGGTGACGGTGGAACCCTTCGGTCCCCTCATCCGCTTTACTGCCTCTTGGAGGTTCATGTCTTTGGTCGATTCCCCGTCGATCCGGATGATCTTATCCCCGGCCTTTAAGCCGACCCGGGAGGCCGGTGTGCCCTCGATGGGAGCCACGATCGTCAACTGGTCGTCTTTGACGGTGATTTCTATCCCGAGTCCCCCGAAACTCCCCTCGGTTTCCACCTGCATTTCCTTGTACATCGCCGGTTCCATGAACGCGGAGTGGGGATCCAGCGTCTTGAGCATCCCCTGAATGGCACCGTAGAGGATCTGCTGGGGCTTGAGCTCCTCCACGTAGTTGGCTTGAATCAAGTACAGGGCGTCGTTGAAAATCCGCAGGTTTTCGTAAGTGGAACTGACGGCCCTGACCTTTTGGCTCGTGAAGGCACCGGCTGCCAGAATGATCGCTACAAACACAAGGCCCCAGAAAAGCCATTTCTTGCGGCCGCACGCTGAAATCATACAAAGCCTCCCGGGGGAAAGCTCATCTCCCCACAAACACTTTAAACGCCACTGAGTCATCGCCCGTAAGCACCCCAAGTATACGGTCCTAGGGGGCCTTTTTCAACCAATTTAAGGGATCTTCGGGTTTTCCCTGGCGGCGGATCTCGAAGTAGAGCGTGGGGTCGGACTCGGAATTCCCATGGCCCAGACGGGCGATCGGTTGCCCCCCACTGACCTGATCCCCCACCTTCACCAGGATCTGGGCCAGATGGCCGTAAATGGAGTAGAGGCTGTTGCCGTGGTCGATAATCAGGATGTTGCCGTAGCCCTTCAGTTCGTTGGCATAGAGAACTTCTCCGCCGGCCACGGTGCGGATGGAACTGCCCGAGGCTGCTGCAATATCGATCCCCTTGTTGAACGTGTAGACGTCGTACTTGGGATGCAGGGTTTTGCCGAAAAAGGCGGAGACTTCGCCGGAGACGGGCCAGGGCAGGGTGCCCCGGCCGACGGGCTCTGTCTTCCCGCGCTGGCCGTTGCGCGGGCGCAAGGAGGCTTGTCTTCTTTCCAATTCCTGAATCAGCTTCTGCAGGCGCTGCGCGGTCGATTCCAGCTCCTTCTGGGCCTGCACTTGACCCGCTTTGGTCAGACGAATTTTGGCGAGCAGGCGGCTTTTTTCAGCCCGCTCCTCGGCCATCTGCCTCTGGGCCTCTGCGGCCTTTTTCTGGTAAGCCAGGATGGAGGTTTCCAGGCGGCGCAGGCGGTCTTGAGAGGTTTCCAGAACAGTCCTCTGGGCGGCAAATTTCACCATCCGTTCCCGGTCCCGCTGCAGCACTGCCCTAAGGTACTTGATCCGGGTGAGAAGGTCCATCCAGTCGCTCCCTGTAAAGGCCGCTTGGGACGTGAAGTCATGCCCCTGTTTGTAGAGAGCGCGGAGCCTGTCCTTGAACTGAGCCTCCTTTTCTAAGAATTGGGAGCTGAGCTTTTTCAGATCACTCTCTACCTTCCTTTTTTCCGCCTGGTTGCGCTCCAGGTTCAACTTGTAGACCTGCAGTTCCCGCTTGAACTTGGCGATGCGGCTTTCGATGGCTGCCAGCTTTTCCATCGTGTTCCCCTCGGCGGCCTCGGTTTTGCGGACGGCCTCTTTCTGGCGCTCGATAGCCTCTTGGATCTGGCGCAGCTTCGTTCTCTGCTCCCGGGCTTTGGCCGCAGAAGAGGTGGCTGCCCAACTTGGAAGCGCTCCCCAGCAGAGAACAGTCAGGAGAACAACCAAGGCTGCCATTGGGACGGTGCGACACTCGCTACGCGCCATGCTTTCTCGACAGGGGTCTGCAGGCAAAAGAGCTCCCTACAACCCCAAGAGCAACGCCGGCCGCCACACCCCCTCCGATGACCTGGCGGGAAAAAAAGACCGGAGGGGGCAACCCCAGGAAAGGAGCGCTTAGATTCAGCCGGCTCTGGAGCGCCCAGAAGAGGGCTCCCAGCAGGGCCAGGGCCAGGACGGCACAGCACCCCCCTAGAAACGCTCCTTCGCACAGGATCGGCATCCGCATCATCGTCCGGGTCGCGCCCGCCCATTGCAGAACCTCGAGTTCCTCCTGGCGCTGGGCCATGGACCTCTGAATGCTGGAGGCGATGATAAAGAGGACGGAAAAACCAAGCAGGGACCCGATCACGATTCCGGCGACTCTAACAGTGGCCACTACGGCTTCAAAGCGCTCAAGCCACTTCTTCCCGTACTCCACATCTTCGATGCCCGCCACGGAGGACAGGGTTCGGGACAAGCGCTCCAGGTCCCGGCCCTGGCGAAATTCCCCTTTCAAAGACACCAGATAAGAGGCTGGCAGCGGGTTCCCCTCGATCCCTGCCAGCAGATTCCGGTTCCCAGGAAAACTTTGGGTGAACTGCGCATAGGCCTCTTCTTTGGAAACAAAGCGAAACCTTTCCACCTCGGACTGGCGGCGCAGGGTATCCTCCAGGCGGGAACGCTGGGTCGGAGTCAGGTCGTCCCGCAAGAAGACAACCACCCGCACCTGCTCTCCAAGATTCTCCAGAGCCCGTTCGAGATTCGTCAGCAAGAGACCGAAAGCTCCCAGGATGACCATCGACACCGTCACGGCGCTGGTCACGAAAAAGGCCTCCCCCTTGCGCCGCAGGAAGTTGCCTACGGTCTCGCGAATGACGAAGGTCATGCTGGACCAGTTCATCGCGACTCCACGATCTGCCCCTGGCGCAGGACAATCGCCCGCCTGCCCGAGCGCTCCGCGAGCTGCCGGGCATGGGTGGCAAACAGGATCGTTGTCCCCCGGCGATTTATTTCTTCAAAGAGCTTGTAAATCTCGGCTGCGAACTTCTCGTCCAGGTTTCCCGTGGGCTCGTCGGCGATCAGGATCAGAGGAGAATCCACCAGCGCCCGCGCCACGGCGACTTTCTGCCGTTCCCCTTCGGAGAGGCGCGCGGGATAGGCCTCTTTCTTCTCTTCCAGCCCGGCCCACTGGAGAGTCTCCCAAGTCCTTTTTTTCACGACCTTGTTTGGAATTCCCTGGGCCTGCAGTGTGATGGCCACATTGTCAAAAACCGTTCTGTGGGAAAGGAATTTGCTCTGCTGAAAGATGATTCCGAGCTGCCGTCGGTAGTGGGACAATTCAGCAGGCCGCAGGCGGGAGAGGTTGCGGCCATTGACGATGATCTGTCCCCGGGTTGGGGGTTCTGCAGCAATCAGCAGGCGCAGCAAGGTCGTTTTCCCGGCCCCGCTGGGTCCCGTGAGGAACACGAAATCACCGCGAGTGATGCCCAGAGAAATTTCTTCGAGAGCAGTACAATTGGGGCCGTAGGATTTGCTGACCCCGAACATCTGGATGATTTCCGGGGAGTTAAGCTTTTGCCTAAGCAAAGCCCTTTTAACCTCCAGAGTTTGGAAGAAATTATCATTTCTCACCAGTTCCGGCAATAGAAAATCTACCCTTGCCTACCTCCAGTTTTTCATCGAGGGATTGCACACAGGTGAGGTCCTCGGGGTGCCCCCTTGGGCTCCCGAAGCGCTTGCGACGCGAATTATGTTGGCCGGATTGGGGATTCTCTTCCTCGCAACCGCTTAGGTCGCCTGCGGGGGCTACCCCTCGGACTAGAGGTGGTCGAGAAGGGGAGACCGGGTGTGGCCCGCAGGGCGACTTAAAGTTTTGCAGGTGTCGCCGCCGGAAAACTCGACTTCCCTGGCATGCGAAAGAGAGATGACTTCAAATCGCCCTCGCGCGCAAAAGTTTACCGGGTACCCGCAGAGCGGGTGCCCAAGGGGCACCCCGGTCTCCTCCTTGCAGCTGCCTAGCCCGCTTGGCCGAGGCTACCCCTCGGAAAAGGACGACGGAGCAGGCTCCCTCTCTTGCGATTTTGCAGACACAAACCAGGAGTGAACAAAGGAGAATGCTGCCTTGACTCGCCTTGCTCCTTGCTCCTATAGTGACTGCCGGAACGCGCGGGCTGTGCGGGCACACCTGGCCAAGGGATCAGATTCTCGGAGTCTCCATGCTGAGTTTGCAGGACATCGAAAGGGCAAGGGCCGTCCTCGCAGATGCAATTGACGTGACTCCACTGGTCTTTTCTCGGTCCCTCAGTGAGATGACGGGCTGTCAGGTCTACTTGAAGATGGAGAACCTGCAAAAAACGGGATCCTTCAAAGTCCGGGGGGCGTATACGAAAATGTCCGGCCTCTCTGCTGCCGAGCGGAAGGCGGGTGTGTTTGCCGCCTCGGCCGGAAATCATGCCCAGGGAGTTGCCTATGCGGCCCGCAAGTTTCGCGTGCGCTCCACGATCGTAATGCCCCAAAGCTCCGCCATTGCCAAACTGCTGGCCACCCAGAGCTACGGAGCCCGCACTGTTCTCTGGGGTCAATCGTTCGAAGATGCCTTTCGCCGGGCCCGGGAGCTGGCGCGCCAGAAAAAGGGGACTTTTATTCATGCCTTTGATGACTACGCGGTCATGGCAGGCCAAGGCACTATCGCTCTCGAAATCCTCGACGTCTTGTCCCAGGTGGATGCGGTCCTGGTTCCCGTCGGGGGCGGAGGACTGCTGGCGGGGATCAGCACGGCCCTCAAGGAGACCCGGCCCCGCATTCGGGTCCTGGGCGTGGAGGCAGCCGGGGCTGCCTCGCTGGCATTCTCCCGCCGGGAGGGGCACAGGGTGATCCTGTCCCGAGTCCACACTCTGGCGGACGGCATCGCGCTCAAGAGCGTGGGGCGCCTGACCTACCCGATTTTAGAGAAGTACGTGGATGATGTGGTGACCGTGCAGGAGGATTCCATTGCCCGGGCCATCACGCTTTTGCTGGAGCGCAAAAAGGTCGTTGTGGAGGGGGCCGGAGCCGTGCCGCTGGCCGCACTCCTGGAAGGAGTTTCCTCCCTGCGGGGGAAAAGGGTTGTCCTGATCTTGAGCGGCGGCAACATCGATGTGACCCTGCTGGATCGGATCATCGAAAAAGGGCTGGTCACTTCCGGGCGGTGCATGCGCCTGGAAGTGGAATTGCAGGACATCCCTGGGGCTCTCTCTCGGCTTACTCAGTTAATTGCCGATGCCCGGGCCAACATTCTGCACGTTTCCCACGACCGCCTCAGCCAGGACGTCCCCATCGGATCCACTAAAGTGGATCTCGCCTTGGAGACCCGGGGCGACGACCATATGCAGGAGGTTCTCAAGATTCTAACGCGGAAAGGATACTCGGCGGTCCTTCTGGGCTCTGGGCGGGACGCACGTCGTGGACCTTGAGCTGGACGCTCAAAGAGCCCTGCCACAGGTTCGCCTGGGGCGTGGCGGCCAAATCCAGAAGAGGTGAGCTGCGCAGGACCTCTGCCGCTTCTTGCGGACAGCCAAAAGCAATGGCATCCATGACCTTGCGGCCGTCGCTGACGAGGAATTTGACGTGTTCCCCTTCTCTTCCCACCCTCCGGGCCTTGCTCGCGCAGCGCAGGCCCCGCCAGAGAAAAACCGGTGCGGGGTGGCCCGCTCCAAAGGGGGAGAGGTTTTCCAGGTCCGAAATGGCCTGGGTGTGCAGGTCGCTTAACGTTGCTTCCCCGTCGACCTCAAGAGGAGCGGGGATCTCTATCCCGGAGGTCAAGGAAGCGGCCACTTCCTGGAAGCGACTCTTGAACCTTTCCAGGTTTCCCGCCTGCACAGTAAATCCGGCGGCGCCCGTGTGGCCGCCAAATTGCTTGAGTTCCGCTGCACACAGCCGCAGGCACTCGTAGAGGTCCAGGCCGGGGATGCTGCGGGAAGACCCTCTTCCCTGGCCGTTTTCCAAGGCGATGAGTGCAACCGGTCGCAGGTACTCCTCGGCGATCTTGCTGGCCACGATGCCAATGATCCCAGGATGCCACTGCTGGGAGGCCAGGACAATCGCGGGGTTGTCCTGCTCCCCGCTCTGCTGCAGTTGGGCCTTCACGTCCCGATAAATTTCCTCCTGAACCTGCTGACGCCTGCGGTTTTCCGCTTCCAGAAGAGAGGCGAGCTCTGCGGATTCCTCAAGACGGGTGGACAGGAGCAGATTCACAGCCGCGCTGGCCGCCCCCAGACGCCCCACCGCATTGAGGCGGGGGGCCAGGCGGAATCCGATGTCGGCCGCCGTGACCGCTCCTTTCAATCCCGCTTCCCCCTTCAAAGATTGCAGGCCCGGCTTGGAGGTGACGCTGAGTTCCTGGAGGCCGTGCCGCAGCAGGGTGTGGTTTTCCCCGCCCAGGGGTGCCACGTCGGCCACCGTTCCCAGGGCAACGAGGTCAAGATGGCGCTTCAAATTGGGCAGCGGAGCGCGGTCAAACCCCCTCTGCCGCAGCCGGTTGCGCAAGGCCAGGAGTAACTTGAAGGCCACGCCGACGCCCGAGAGAGATTTGAACGGATATTCGCACTGCGGTCTGCGGGGGTTCAGAATCGCCAGGGCCCGGGGCAGCAGTTCGGGGGGTTCATGGTGATCGGTGATGATCAGATCGAGCCCCAGACGGTGAGCTGTTTCTGCCGGCTCGAGGGCGCTGATGCCGTTGTCGACCGTAATGACCAGCCGGGCCCCTTCTTTTCTGAGAAGCTCCAGGGCCTCGGAGTTGAGTCCGTATCCATCCTCAATCCGGTGGGGAAGGAAAAAGCGCGCCGGGAACCCGATCTCGGAAAAAAAAGTGCACAGCAGCGCCGTCCCCGCAATCCCGTCGACGTCGTAATCACCGTAAACGACGATCTGTTCCCCGTGTTCCAGGGCCGTTAGAATCCGCTCGACGGCCTTTTCCATATCCGTCATTGCGAAGGGATTGTGCAGGTCTTCCAGGGAAGCTTGCCAGAAGGCGCGGGCTTGGTTTGGATCTTCCAGCCCCCGGTGCACGAGGAAGCGGGCGGCCAGGAGGCTCAGCCCGAGAGTTTTTGCTAATTGAGTCTCCTGATCCGGTTTGGCTTCACGGACAATCCACCTCTTGGGCGGCAATGTTCTCCCTTTCCCGGATGAAGGTAACAAATGCCATGCTGGGGCGGTGGGAAGACTCCCGGGTCACGAAGTGGATCCCATCCAAGAACCAGCCCGCCTGAACCCCCTCATTGATTAACTTTTCGAGGACTTCGTCGGAAACCACGCTGGTCTCCATGACCCGGTACACTAACACGGTGGTCCCTCCTCCTGTCAAGACAAAAGGTACAAGATATGGGATGATCCTATGTCGGCCGCGCTACAAATTGTGTGCAGGCGAATAGGATTCCTTAAATAACTAGCGTCCTCCAACTAAGATGGCGGCTAGGCGGGCCTGGATTTCATCCAGATCCCCGGGCGAGCAAGAAGAGCCGTTCCACAGAAAAGAAAACGTGAGGACCTCCCCTTCCTTGGATCCCCCGTAACCGGACAGGGCTTTGACACCTTGCAGTGATCCCGTCTTGACCCGCAAGCGGCCCCGGACAGGAGAGGAGGAAAAGCGCCGTTCCACCACCCCGTCCAGCCCCAGGAGTCCCAGGGAGGCCAGGAACTCGGCCTGCACAGAGAAGTTGTGATACATGGCCCCCAAAACAAACACCAGTCCTGCGGCCGAGAGACGATTTTCCCGGGACAGGCCCGAGCCATCCTGGAGACGGTAGGAATCCGGTGGGAGTCCAATGCCTGCCAGATAGTCCCTCAAGACCTGCAGTCCATTTTCCCGGGTCCCTGGACTGCCGTAAAGTTCACTCCCAAGGGTCCTCAAGAGCTGCTCCGCGATGAAATTGTTGCTCCACTTGTTCATGTCCTGAAGGATCAGTGAAAGCGGCTTAGAGCGGTGAGTGTAGAGAACTCGTGCTTGCGGGGGAACCATCCCCTGGCGCACAGTCCCCCTCAGGGAGATCCCCATCTCTTCAAGAAACTTGGCGAAGGTCCGGGCGGTGTAGAGGGCAGGTTGCTCAATGCTGCGGTAGAGGCTGAGGCGACCTGCTCCGGGTGACACGGAACCCCTGACCTGGAGGATCTCCCGGTTGCCGGAGGAAGTCACTTGAACGCCCAGCGGCTTGCCTCTTCCCTGTGTCTCTGTCGTCGCCTGGTTGTCGATCTCCAGGTGAGGAGTTTCGGGATCAATCCGGACCCGGGGTGGGGCTCCTCTTTTCCCGGCGGCTTCCACCGTCACCTCGACGGAGTTGAAGTTCAAGGAGAGCGCGCCGGGCTTGGCCGCGTAGGCGCGGCTCCTCTCCTCCGGAGTCCAATCGTAAGGAAGCGAGTCAAGGGCCATCC
>JACPSX010000042.1:0-10308 GCA_016193065.1 Candidatus Tectimicrobiota bacterium
GTGGTGCCACGAGGCGGGATGTAACTATATGTTGATCGTGGTCTCCATCCGTCAACGTTACCCCGGCCATGCCAAGCAGGCCGGAGTAGTCGCTTCCCAATGCCACGGAGGTGCCTATCTGGGCCGTTATGTCATTGTCGTGGATGAGGATATTGATCCTTCCAATATCACGGAAGTCCTTTGGGCCCTTGCCACTCGATCGGATCCCGCTTCCTCGATCGATATCCTGCGCAGGTGCTGGAGTGGACCTCTGGACCCGATCATCCGAAAAGAGCAGAAGGGGTTTAATTCTCGTGCCATCATCGAGGCCTGCCGCCCGTTTGAGTGGAAGGAGAGCTTTCCCGAGGTTTCGGGGCTCAGTCCGGAACTGCGCAGAAAGGTAAAAGAGGACTGGTCAAAAGAATTGATTCGGATTGGAGCACTGAACGGGGAGTAGAATTCTTCCAGGATTGAGAAGGGCGCTTGTTTCTCCAATCCCGGTCACTGCGGATCCAGGAGAAACAAATTTTGGTTGACAAAGCCACAGCAGGAGTCTAGAGTTTCTCTATTCAATTGACAGTTCCGATAGTTGGAATTCCAGGGAATTTCTTTCTGGGGAGGAAAGTCTTTGCAGCCCTCAAAGGGGGTTTCCTCCACTCTGCTGCTGGGCTTGCGGGCCCTGGAGGTTCTGGCCACGAAGAGGGAGATGGGAACCCTGGAAGTGGCTAGCGTACTCGGCTTGCCCCGAGCCACGGCTCACCGTCTGGTCCGCTCTCTCCTCAAAGGGGGGTTCGTTACCCAAAATCCGCTCACCCGGAAGTACCACCTGGCCTTCAAGCTCTGGACTTTAGGCTCAATGGCCGTGCGGGGCTTGAACTTCATGGAGATGGCTAGGCCCTTCATGGAGGAACTGGCTCGGGAGTGCGGTGAGGTGGTCTATCTGGGAGTGCTGGACAAGCGGGCCGACTGCCCTGTGGTCGTGCATTTGGACCGGGTCCAAGGAGCCAATAAGGTGCAGGTGGTGAGCCAGGTCGGCGACACTTCGCCTCCGCATGCGGTAGCCACCGGCAAAGCGCTGCTGGCATATCAGGAGCCAGAGTTCCTGAGTAATTTTCTGGCCCAGGGGTTGCGAGTCTATACCCGGAACACCCTTGTCGATCCACAGCGCTTCCAATCAGAGATGGAAAAGATTCGCCGACAAGGGTATGCCATGAACCTGGAAGAATGGCGATACGACATCGGAGCCGTGGCTGCGCCTCTTTTTGACCACAGCGGCGCGGTCCGGGCGGCGCTCGGGATCGTTGCTCCTTTTACACGGTTTGACGGCAGGCGGCGCCAGAAACTGGCAGAGAGTGTCAAAGAGGCTGCCGCCAGGATTTCAGCCACCCTGGGCTACTCCCGAGGAGACGGGATTCAGCCCCGGCGGTTCAAAAGACCGAGGAAGGGCATGGCTCAGGAGGCCATTTTGTAAGGGGGGCCACCGTCGAGACCCACGGGGAATTGCCGCGGACCTTTTTTTCAGGGAGAGGCATGCAGATGAGGAGAGCAAATGGCTATCTGATGGTTTTTCTCTTTCTATTGAGTTTTGCACTGGTGATGCCAGTTCAGGGGCAGGCACAGTTGGAGACGAAAAAATTGATTGTGGCCCTCTCTGCGCCTACGCCGACATTCTTTCCCCTGGTGCTGGCGAGAGATAAAGGCTTCTACAGGGCAGAGGGTCTGGAGGTTGCCACCGATATCGTGCAATCCGGTGTTCAGGTCCAAGCCCTGATTGCCGGGAAAGTTTTTGCGGCGGTTCCGCGCATCGAGCCCATGTTGCAAGGGGTTAAAGCAAAGATCATCCTGGTCGTGGGCTACAAGCCTTCCTTTGACTTGATGTCCCAACCGGAGCTGAAGAGCTTTGCGGATCTAAAGGGGAAGGTGGTAGCTGTCTCGGGCCGGGGGAGCACAACCGATGCGGTGACACGCGAAATTCTGGAAGCGAACGGTCTCAATTACGAAAAAGATGTGGTCCTTCTGGTCGCCGGAAACATGTCAACCATGTACGCGGCTCTGGCCGCCAAGCGGGTCGCCGGCGCTTTGCTGGCCATGCCGTTCAACTTCATGGCGATGGACCAGGGATTTCACAAACTCGCCTTTGCCGGCGATTTCGCAAGAGCCATTCAGGGCGGCTTGATGATTATGGACGGCAGCCTGAGGTCGGAGTCGGACATGGTCCTGAAAGTCACCAGGGGGACCCTGAAGGGGATGCTAGCCTATCGCAGGGGCGGAGAGGAGACTTTGCAGCTATTGAGCCGTTTTATCAAGACAGAAGACCTGGAGCTGCTCAAGAGAATTTACGAGTACCACGTGCAGACCATTACGGAAGATGGAACTATTTCCGAGCGACTCATGGACGACCTGATCCAGCAGGCGGAGTCTGGGGCGAAAGGGCAAACGGCGGTCGGACGCGCGGACATATTTGACTTTTCCCCGGCCCGCAAAGCCCTTCAAACCCTCCAGGTTTCTGGGTGGCGGCCGTAGACTGTCTTTCTTGACGACTTCAAGGAGAACCATACCATGCCCTATGGGGATTTACGCGAGTACCTGCAAGCCCTGGAAGCGCACGGCAAGCTGCATAGGGTGACCAAGGAAGTGGATAAGGACTGGGAGATTTCCGCCGTCGGGCGCTCGACGTTCCGGCGCATCCCCGCCGAACGCCGACCGGCGCTGTTGTTCGAGCGGGTCAAGGGTTACACAATTCCCGTACTGGTAGGGGCTCTGGGAGCCTCGCTGGAAGTGTACGCGCTTGCCCTTGAGACCACCTTGCCGGGAATACCTGGGAAGTGGGAGAAGGCCTTAGCGAATCCGATCCCGCCGGTGCGGATCGCCACGGGCCCGTGCAAGGAAAACATCCTCATGGAAGATCAGGTGGATCTGGGGAAATTTCCCATTCCCACCTGGACCGCCCGCCAGGATCCGGGGCCTTACATCAATTTGCCCTACGTGTGCTCAAAAGATCCCGAGGACGGTTCTCGCAACGTGGGCACGTACCGAATGCAGGTGAAAGGAAAAAACAAGACGGGTTTGTTCATCAGCACCTTTAAGAATATTCTCCCCCACATTGCGAAAAATGAGAAGCTGGGAAGGCCCACGCCGGTCGCCGTGGTGATCGGCGCGGATCCCACCATCGGCATGACGTCGGTTGCCACTGTGCCCTACGACGTCGACGAATTTGCGCTTTCCGGCGGCTTGCGCGGGGCTCCCGTGGAGCTGGTGAAGTGCGAGACGAGCGACATTGAGGTACCGGCTACTGCCGAGATTGTTCTGGAGGGAGAGATCCCTCCCAATGTCCGCGAGCACGAGGGACCTTTTGGCGAGCATACGGGGTACATGGGGCCTCCAGGAGATACCTTTGTCTTTCATATTAAATGCATCACGCACCGGAACAATCCGATTTATCAAGGGATCATCAGTCTGCTTCCCCCGAGCGAGAGCAGTTGCATCCGTCTTGCCGCCCGTGAATTCCCGATTCTAAAACATTTGCGAGATCGTCTGGGGTTGCCCGTTGTCGATGTGCACTTGAAGGAGAGTGGGGGTACGGGACCTTACCTGGCGATCTCCATGAAGAAGCAGTTTCCCGAGCAGGTAAAGCAGGTCATTTGGGGAGCCTGGTCGTTCGAACCGACTTTCGGGAAGATCGTCGTTGTCGTCGATGATGACATCGATATCCGGGACGCTAACGCACTGGATTGGGCCATCTGCTACCGCATGCAGCCTGACCGGGACGTGTTTATTGTCCCTGAGGCGGCGGCCTATCGCCTGGACCCGTCCACGGCTCCGGTCGATGTCCCCTCCCATCACCCGTCCCGACGCATCGGATCGAAGCTGGCAATGGACGCGACCCGCAAACACGAGTTTCCGGGCGTAGCTGTGCCGCCGAAGGAGCATCTGGATCGCGTCTGGAGACAGTGGGAAGAATACGGCTTTCCCAGGTCTTATCCGGAGTATTAGGGGGGTAGCGATCACGAAAGGATAAGCAGTTCGTCTTCCCATGGATGTAGGTGAGGTCTATCGGGGAGATCCTGGAAACTTTTTACCTGTTGAGGAGCAACTTATGGCTGATGTGATCACCGGAAACGGGAAGAAGCTGGTGGGGACGAGCGTGCGGCGCAAGGAGGACCCGGATGTGCTCCTGGGCCGGGAGACTTACACAGCGGACCTGAAGTTGCCGGGGATGGTGTACGCGGCCATCTTCCGCAGCCCCTATGCCCACGCCCTCCTGAAGCGGGTCGATTTAAGGCGAGCCCTGGCCCTGCCCGGGGTAATCTTTGGGATCACGGGGGATAGTCTTCCTGACTTCCTCAAACCCATGTCCTTGTCGCCCTATCGTAATGTGGAGTGGGCCGAACTGAAAGTTAAGAATCCCCAGATGAATTATTTCCCCCATGTGTGCCTGGCTCGGGAGAGGGTGCGGTTTGTAGGGGAGCCGGTGGCGGCTGTGGTGGCCACGGATCCGTACGTGGCTGAGGACGCCCTGGAGCTCATCGAAGCCGAGTTTGACCCGCTGCCTGTCGTCACCTCGGTGGAACAGGCCCTGCAGCCCGATGCCCCGTTGCTCTATGAAGAGTGGGGCGATAACGTCCAACTCCGGTTTAAAGTCTCGGGAGGAGATGTGGAGCGCGCGTTCCGGGAAGCGGATCTGGTGGTGAAGGAGACGGTGATCAGTTCCCGGTATACGGGGACGCCGATGGAGCCCCGGGTGGTCATCGGGAGGTACAGTGCCGAGGAGAACTACCTGGAGGTGTGGGACACGACTCAGCGGACCCATTCCGTGAGCATGTTCGTGCGCAACTCGATCGATCTGCCGGACTTGCAAGTCCGGGTCATCACCCTGCGGGTGGGAGGGGGCTTTGGTCAGAAGCGGGGGTTCTACTCCGAAGAGGTGTTGATCCCGCTCTTGTCGATTTTGACCCATCGGCCGGTGAAGTGGGTGGAGACGCGCAGCGAGCACATGGTGGGGACAAGCCACGGGCGCCAGCAAGTCCACCAGATGGAGGCGGCGGTCAAGCGCGATGGGACGGTGCTGGCGCTGCGGGACCGCATCCTTGCCGACCTGGGCGTCGCCTACCCCACCTCGGGCACCATCTCCGTCATGACCACCTTGATGTTCATACCCGGCGCCTACCGGATCCAAAATTACGAAGGCGAGCTTCTCGGCGTGAACACCAACAAGACCGTTTACGGTTCGCACCGGGCCTTTGGGAAGGCCGACGCGGCCTACGCCATCGAGCGCTTCATGGACGTAATTGCTCAGGAACTGGGGATGGACCCGGCCGAACTGCGCCTCAAGAACTTTATCCAGCCCCATGAGTTCCCCTATCTTTGCGTGACGGGCTCCCGTTACGACAGCGGCAACTACCCGCAGGCGTTTCAAGATGCCCTGAAACGAGCAGGCAATGAGAAGTGGCGAGAGGAGCAGAAACGGGGGTGGCAGCAGGGGCGCTATCTGGGCATAGGGGTGAGCCTGGTCATCGAGCCCAACAGCGCCAGCAAGGTGGCCACTTACAACGCCGGTCACTACGGGGTACGGATGCAGATGGACCCCACGGGCGGGGTCACCGTGTTCTGCGCGGGCAACGACGAGGGTCAAGGGCACGGGACAGCCATCGGGCAGTTGGTGGCGGACGAGCTGGGGGTGGAGTTCGATCGGGTTCACACGGTGGAGGGGGACAGCCTGTTATGTCCGTTTGGGTCCGGGTCCTACTCAGCCCGCTTCGCGGTGGTGGGCACCTCGGCGGTGATTATGGCCAGCCGGCGGCTCAAGGAGAAGCTCGTGCGGATTGCAGCCCAGGTGTTGGGGGTAGGCGTGGAGGAGGTGCGGGCCGAGGGGGGAGCCGTGGAGGTGCTGAAGGACCCCTCGCGCCGGCTCAGTTATCAGCAGATCGCCCAGGTTGCCTACTTCGAGGTGCTGCGGCTCCCTGCTGGGGTGGAGCCGGGCCTGGAGGTGCTCTACTACTACATTGATTCGAATTTGCAGGCTGCGGATCTCAGGAAGGTTCCCGATGAGCGGGGACGCTATGCGGTCTACTCCACCTTCCCCTATGCGGCCAATGTGGCAGTGGTGGAGGTGGACGTGGAGACGGGCCGGGTGAGACTGCTGGAATATGTGAGTACGGATGACTGCGGGCGGATGATTAACCCGGCGGAGGTGGTGAGTCAGTACATGGGGGCCTTTGCGCACGGGTTGGGCGGGGCGTTTTACGAGGAGCTGGTCTACGACGAAGGGGGGCAGCCTCTGGCGCAGAATTTCAAGGACTATTTGGTGCCGACGGCGCTGGAGGTCCCGCGCGTAAAGCTGGCGCACATGGAGACGCCGAATCCGTTTACTCCGGGAGGCTTTAAGGGGGCTTCGGAGACGGGGGCCGTGGGGCCCACGCCGACGATTGCCAATGCGGTGGAGGATGCTTTGAGGCCTTTGGGGGTGAAGCTGCGCCGCATCCCGATCACTCCTGCGATTGTCTGGGAGGCCATCCAGAAAGCCAAGGGGTTGAAGTGAATTCAAGGAAGTGAATTCAAGGAAGTGAATTCAAGGGAAAGGGGGACTGCCGTGGCGGGATATTATCCAGATTTCAGATCCTATCTGGAGCACTTGGACAGTCAGGGTCTTCTCCAGCGCATCCGCCGTCCCATCAATAAGGATACGGAGATGCACCCTCTGGTCCGCATCCAGTTCCGTGGGCTGCCGGAGAGCGCCCGCAAGGGGTTTCTCTTTGATCAGGTGATTGATTCTCAGGGGAAGAGATACGACATTCCCGTTGCCGTCGGCTGCATTGCCGCTTCCAAACAGGTCTATCTCGTGGGGATGCAGTGCCGGGACGAGGAAGAGTTGACCCGCTGCTGGACCCGCGCCCAGGTGGAGCCCATACCTGCGGTGCTGGTGTCAGGGGGTCTGGCGCAGGAAGTGGTTCACCAAGGCAAGGACCTGAGCCTCCCCGGAGGAGGGATGGACATGATCCCGGTTCCCGTCTCCACGCCGGGGTTAGATAACGCTCCCTACATTACCGCGGGTCACTGGATCACGAAGGACCCCGAGACCGGCATCCGCAACGTCGGCAACTATCGCGGGATGATCAAGAGCACGAACCGCATCGGGTGCTATGCGGGCAGCTCCAAGGGCTTGACCGACCACTGGCTCAAATGCAGGAAACAGAGGATCCCTTTGCAGGTGGCAATTGCCATCGGTGTGACTCCCAACGTCGCTTGCACGGCAATCGCGAAATTGCCCATGGACGTGGATGAGTTGGCCGTGGCGGGGGGGCTGGCGGGAGAGCCCCTGGAAGTGGTGCGGTGCAAAACCGTCGATCTGGAGGTTCCGGCCCACACGGAAATCGTGATTGAGGGGGTCATCTCCACGGACGCCCTGGAATACGAAGCCCCGTTCGGGGAGTTTACGGGCTACATGGGGCTCAAGGAACTCATGTACTACATGGATGTGACCTGCATCACCCATCGCCGAAACCCCACATACATGGCGTTCCTGAGCCAATTTCCCCCCAGCGAGTCCAGCAAGATCCGGCAGATCACCTGGGAGCGCATTCTTTACAAATATCTGGCCGTTGACGAGGGGATCAAAGGGGTCCAGGAGGTGGCTCTGCACGAGCCCACGGGCAGTTGGGGCCTGTGCGTCATTCGCCTGGCCAAGCAGAAACAGGACGATGCCTGGAGGGCGCTGCAGGGGGTTGCCCGCCGGACCACGGTAGGTTGCAAAATGGTTATCGCCGTGGACGAGGATGTGGACTGTCGCGATCCGGACGCGATCAACTGGGCTTTGAGCTTTCATATGCAACCGTACCGGGACCTGCAGGTCGTGGATTGCGAAAAACCCATGCTTCTCGATTATTCCACTGCCCCACCGGGACAGGGGGTGATGAGAGGTCCCGCCGCCGAGCAGGAGCCTCGCTCTACATGCCTCCTCCTGGATGCCACCCGGAAATGGGCCTACCCTCCGGTCAGCCTTCCCAGGAGGGAGTTCATGGAACGCGCTCTGGAGATTTGGCGGGAGGAGAAGTTGCCCGAACCGGATCTCAAGGAGCCCTGGTTCGGTTACCCGTTGGGCTGTTGGAACCAGGAGGATGAGGGAGAGGCTCAACTCGCCGTACGAGGGGAGCACTACATAACCGGCGAAAAAATGCGGCAGAGTCGGCATCCGCTTGGACAGGGGGAAGTGCCGAAGGGGAGTGCGGACTCAGGATAGGAGAGGCTGGAGAAAGGGGGCCAGGACATGGCCTCAGGAGGGGAAAAAATGGTACCAGGGACCTGTTCGCAAGGGGAAAGTCACCGGCTGCTTGCGGGACTTGTTTTTATTCTCCTGCTCCTGATCTTTTTTTCTATCTCCCGTCCGGTAGAGGCAAAGATCCGCGTGGCCTACAGCAGTGTGAGCGGGGTTTTCATGGGATTGTTTGTGGCCCAGGACGCCGGCTATTTTGCTCAACAGGACCTTGATGTGGAAATCCTCTACATCGCCAGCGGCACCACGATGACTCAGGCCCTGCTCGGCGGCGACGTGCAGATGGGATTTGGGGGCGGGGTCGGGGCAATTCGGTCCAAGTCGCAGGGAGCCGATCTGGTGATTGTCGGCATTTCCGTCGACCGCATGAGCTTCTCCATCTATGGCAGGAAGGAGGTCCGCACCCCGGCCGATCTCAAGGGCCGCAAGTTGGGGGTGACTCGTTTTGGTGGCGCTCCGGACGTTTGGGCTCGAATTGTTCTGTCTCGGCTTGCCATGGTCCCCGAAAAAGACGTGCCCCTGATCCAGATGGGAGGGCAGCCGCAGATTCTGGCTGGGCTCGCTGGAGGAGGAATCGACGCGGGAGTGCTCTCCCCACCTATGCTTTTCAAGGCAGCGGACCTGGGCTACCACGAGGTCATCAGCTTTCAAAGCTCGCCCATTCCCTTCCCCCATATGGCCCTTGTCACCTCTGGGGCGTACGCAGCGAAGCGCGAGGACGAAGTGGAGCGTCTTCTGCGGGCCTACGTGATCGGGGTCCACCGGGTCAAGACGGATCCGGTCTTCACCAAAAAAACTCTGGGAAAGTACACAAAGGTACAAGATACCAAAGTCCTGGATCGGACCTACGATCTGTGGAACGGGGAGATCCAGAGAGGCCTATCTCTCTCCGAGGAAGCCCTCAATGGAGCCATTGCCGACGTAGCCAAGACCGATTCGAAGGTTCGAAATTTGCCCCGGGAGAGTTTCCTCAATCCGGTTTTTGTCAAAAGGCTGGAAGCTTCCGGGCTGCTGGAAAAGCTCTATGGCAAGAATTGAGGGGAAACGCTGACTGTGGAGCGAAGGGTGTTTGGACGGTTTTCTCGAAACGCGGTTCGCCCAGGAAGAAATAGGCGGCTGAACCTGGAGGCTTTGCTATGTTTCCTGCCCGATTCAATTATTACCGCGCGGAGTCTTTACCCGAAGTCTTAGACCTTCTAGCCCGACACGGGTCCGAGGGGAAAATACTGGCTGGGGGCCAGAGCGTTATCCCGCTGATGAAGTTGAGGCTGGCTTCACCGGCAGTGTTGATTGATATTAACCGGGTGCGCGAGCTGCAGGCCATCGCCGGCGACGAGCGTGGGGGCCTACGCATTGGTGCCTTGACCCGCCACCACCACATGGAGATCAAAAAATGGCCCAGATCGCTCGCCTTGCTTATGGATGCCGCCAGAGACATCGGAGATCCGCAGGTTCGAAACCTGGGGACGGTAGGCGGCGCCTTGGCGGAAGTGGATCCCGCCGGAGACTGGGGCCCCGTCATGCTGTCCCTGGGAGCCAGGGTTCGGGCTGTTAGCCCCAAAGGAGAACGGACTCTTCCGATCGACGAGTTGTTTGTGGATGCCTTCACGACTTGCCTGGCGGAGGACGAACTGCTGCGGGAGGTGGAGATCCCTCCTCTTTCCGACGGGACCGGCACCGCTTACCTGAAGATGGAGCGCAAGGCCGGGGACTTTGCCATTGCCAGCGCCGCCGTGCGGGTAAATCGGTCCCCCGATGGTCGCTGCCAGGACGTGGGGATCGGCCTGGGGGGGGTGGGGCTGGTGCCCCTGCGGGCGCGCGGAGCAGAAGATCTCCTGCGCGGTTCAAATCTCGAGGAAGAGCTGATTCGCGAGGCGGAGGAATCAGTACGGAAGGAGTGCGAACCCCTCGCGGACATTCGGGGATCCGTGGAGTTCAAGCGGCAAGTGGTAGGAGTACTGTTCCGCAGAGCCCTCAAAATTGCCCTGCGACGGGCGCAAGGAGAGGAGGTGGAGGCAGGACATGTCTAAACATCTGGTGAAAATTCGAGTGAATGGTCA
>JACPSX010000042.1:10339-20681 GCA_016193065.1 Candidatus Tectimicrobiota bacterium
GTGAATTGTCAGGACCAGGAAGCGGATGTGGAATCCCGCCTGCTCTTGGTGGACTTTCTCCGGGAGAACCTGGCGCTTACCGGGACCCATGTGGGCTGTGACACCACCCACTGCGGGGCTTGCACGGTCCTCATGGACGGGGTCAGCGTGAAGTCGTGCACCGTTTTCGCTGTTCAGGCCGATGGCCGGGAAGTCCTGACCATCGAAGGCCTGGCCCGGAACGGCAAAATGCATCCGCTCCAGGAGGCCTTCTGGGATCATCATGCCTTGCAATGCGGGTATTGCACGCCGGGAATGGTGATGTCGGCTCTCTTCCTCCTCTCCCGGGACCGCCGTCCTACGGAGGAAGAGGTCCGTCGGGGGATTGCAGGAAACCTCTGTCGCTGTACAGGCTATCAGTTCATTGTGGATGCGATCATGGAAGCTGGGTCTAAGATGGAGGGTGAGTAGATGGAGTTGGAGGGAGAGTTTCTTGTTCCCCTGAGCCGGCAGGTGGTTTACAACTTTTTCATGGATCCTCATAAATTTGGTAAGGCAATTCCTGATGTGGAAGAGTTAAACGTTTTGGATAACGACAGCTTCATGGCCCGGGTTCGAGTGGGTATTTCCTACATTAAGGGCAGCCTCGGGATGCAGTTCGAACGGGTGGCTGCGGAGGATGGGCAGGCGGCGACGTACCGGGGAAAAGGGCTCGGAATGGGCAGCTTTGCGGAGGTGGAGGCGAGCTTCCGGCTCGAAGATCTCCAGGACGGCGGCACCCGGGTGAAGTGGCGGGGAGAAGCCAAGATCGGGGGGAGACTTGCCGGTATGGGAGGAGGACTGCTGGAACCTGTGGCCCGCAAGAATACCACAAGGTTCATTACGGCAATAGAGGCCGGCTTGCGGGACATGACGTAGGCGAACCCGGGCTTCATGCCTGCGGGGCGCGGAAAAGCATGTTTGTCAGGAGGGGGACAGATGGTTGAGCGGCAAACCTCAGGGTTTGATGAGTTCATCGGGGAGGTTCGGCGAATTGTTTCTGGGACCTCCGATCCTGTAGCACAAGCCTCTCAGGTGAGCGAAAAGCTTCAGGGGCTTCTCCGGTCCGGCAAGGGCTGGATGGAGGGGAGGCTGCAGATTCCGGCAGATCAACAGGTGGGGGAGTACGAACTCTGGCGCGATCCCGAGTTGGGTTTCCTGTTTCTCGTCCATGTTCTCCGGCCTCAGCATATTTCTCCCGTGCACAATCACGGGTCCCACTGGGTCGTTTACGGCGTCATTGAGAATCAAATACTCCAGCAGCGCTACCGGCGCCTGGATGACGGCTCACGGGAGGGGTATGCCGATCTGGCTGCGGCGGGACAGGATCATCAAAAGGAGGGTAATGCAACCTTTTTTTCCCCACTGGAAGCCCATTCCACCTCAAACCCGACGGATCAGCGCGCGGTGATCGTCCGGATCACCCAAGTGGACCTTTCCCGGGTGCGCCGTCACCGCTTTGTCCCATCTGAGAAACAAGCAATTGAATTCGCGGGAGGAAGATAGATGCGAAAGAAAGGATGCCTGACACTGGAAGACGCCAGGATTCTCATCGAAGGAGCAGAGCGGAAGGCCGCGGATATGAAGGCTCCCAAGAGCATTGCCGTTGCGGATGATGGCGGGCACTTGATTGCCTTTCACCGGATGGATGGGGCGAACCGAACCAGCATTGACATTGCCATCAATAAAGCCTTCACCTCGGCTTGTTCTCACCGGGCAACTCTGGATTACCACAAGCTGGCAGCACCAGGGGAACCCGGGTTTGGATTGCATATGACGAACCAGGGTCGGTTGATTATTTTTGGTGGCGGCTTCCCGGTGGGCGTGGACGGCGAGGTGGTGGGCGGCATCGGGCTCAGCTCGGGACCGGTGGACGAGGATCTGGCGGTCGGCGAGGCCGCCCTGGAATACTACCAGCAGCGGCTCCGGCGAGGGTAAGCAACCCTTACCCGCGCCCAGTTTCTCGGAAAGATTGGCCCACGAGCGGAGTTCTCGGGGTGCCCCCTTGGGCTCCAGAAACTGGAAAGCGTTCAGCGGTCAGCGCTCAGCCAGAACCTTGGAGGAAATGTTTGCTGAGGAGTTTCAGGCATCCGAAGCTGAGTGCTGAGAGCTGAGTGCTGAAGGCTATTTTAGGTCGCTTGCGGGGGCAACCCATCGGACAGGGACGACTGAGGAGGCTTCGACTCCGCAAATACGTGAATAGGGCTGTTGGGTTCGAGGAGGGGTGGGGTGAACGGCCAAGAAGAAGGGGGGCCAGAGCCTGCGGCGGCTTGATGGCGCCGATGTTCTCTCGGGAGTGGCCCGGTACACGGCGGACATGAGCTTCCCGGGAATGCTCCACGCTGTTTTTTTCCGCAGTCCTTACCCCCATGCCCGGATTAAGAAAGTGTGGCTCGACGGAGTCTTGAAACTCCCAGGCGTTGTTGCGGCATTCAGCGGCGAAAGCTTACCGGAACTGATCGGCCCCATGGCCCAAATCCCTCTCTTCGGCGTCGAGCGAACTCTGGCTGGGAACCCGGCGATTAAGTACTTCCCTCATCTCCCTTTGGCACGGGATAAAGCCCGATACGTCGGCGAACCCGTTGCAGTGGTGGCTGCCACCGACAAGTATTTGGCCGAGGACGCCCTGGAGGCCGTGGAGGCGGACTTTGAGCCGCTGCCGCCGGTGATAGACGCGGAGCAAACTCTGGAGCGGCCGGAAGTCCTTCTCTACGAGGATTGGGGTGACAACGTTTTGATGCATTACACGGTGTCGGGCGGGGATGTCGAGAAGGCGTTCCGCGAGGCGGATCGGATCCTGGAGATTACCGTGCCCAGTTCCCGGTTCACGGGCACTCCAATTGAACCCCGTTCCGTGGTGGCTCGCTACGATCCCCACCACTTGCTTCTGGAGGTTTGGGATACAACCCAGTGCCCGCATCTCGTTGGGACCTGGATCGAGCGGGCCATTCGGATTCCCGGTCTCAAGACACGGGTTACGGTGAGCCGTCTCGGGGGCGGCTTTGGACCAAAGGTGAGTCATTACCCTGAGGAGATTGTGGTTCCTTACCTGGCGATTCAAACGGGCCGGCCCGTGCGCTGGGTGGAGACGCGCAGCGAGCATCTGGTCGGCACCACCCACGGCAGGGAGCAGATTCACCGGTTGCAGGTGGCCGTGAAGTCGGATGGCCGGGTTCTTGGAATTCGGGATCGGATTGTAGCGGACATGGGCGGCGGGCATTCCTGGACCGGTCTCTCTTCCATAATGGTTTCAGCCCTTTACGTTCCGGGGACCTACCGGATTGAGAATTATTCAGGGGATCTGTACGGCGTGGTGACGAATAAGACCCCGTTTGGCGCTCACCGGGGATTCGGCAAAGCCGAGGCGGCCTACGTCATCGAACGGGTGATGGATTCGGTAGCGCGTGAATTGGGCCAGGATCCCATCGAAATTCGCAAGCGCAACTTTATTCCCCCCGAGGCTTTCCCTTACCGGAATGCCACGGGCTCCCGGTACGACAGCGGTCAGTACGCCAAGACTCTGGATAAAGCCCTCGATCTTCTGAACTACTCTCATTGGCGGGCGGAACAGACCAGGCTGCGCCGGGAAGGCCGGTACGTGGGGATTGGTGTCTCCGTGGTCCTGGAACCCACAAGTTCCAACCGCCGGGGGGCGGGAGGGTATTACAGCGTGCGGATGCGCATGGATCCTACGGGAACGATCTACGTTTTCCTCAGCGGGAACGATGACGGCACCGGGCATGCTCTCCCAACGGCTCAGATTGTCGCGGACGAGCTCGCTGTTGATGTGATCAATGTGCATGTCGTCGAGGGCGATAGCCTCATGTGTCCATACGGCACCGGGTCCTATTCCAGCCGGTTTGGCGGCCTGGGGGGAGCAGCCGTCATGCTGGCGGCTCGCCAACTGCGCGAGAAAATTCTTGAAGTCGGGGCTGCCCTTCTGGGCGAGACTGCAGACCGCCTCGTGCTCAGCGCGGGATCCGTTCGTGTGCGGTCTGCCGGAGAAAAGCAAATTGCTCTGAATGAGGTTGCCCGGGCGGCGTATACCGCCCTCTACCGACTTCCCGAGGGGATGGAACCGGGACTCGAGCTGATCTATCACTATCGGGATCCGAATGTCACCTTCTTGCCGGACGAGCGCGGAAGGGTGGGGGCGTACTCGAGTTTCCCCTATGCGGTGGACGCGGGAGTCGTCGAGGTGGACGTGGAGACCGGCAGTCTCACGATCCTCAAGTACGTCTCGGTGCATGATTGCGGCAATCAGATCAACCCGAAGGAAGTCGAAGGACAGCATTTGGGATCTCTGGCCCATGGGTTGGGAGGAGCCCTGTATGAGGAGCTTCTCTACGATTCGGACGGGCAGCTCCTGACCCAGAATTTCAAGGACTATCTGATTCCGACTGCACTGGATCTTCCTCCCATCCTGATTGGATCCACAGTGACGCCAAACCCATTTACCCCGGGGGGATTCAAGGGGGCTGGCGAGGCGGGAGCCGTGGGGCCTCCCCCATGCCTCGTCGCCGCCGTTGAAGATGCGCTGGCGCCGTTGGGTGTGAGAGTGAGGACCTTGCCTCTCAAGCCTTCGTCCCTCTGGGAGCTGATACGGGAGCATCTCGATCGTGTGCATTCCGAAGGAGGGAAGGCATGAGTGGAAACCAGTGGTTGGAATCGTGCTGAAACATCCGCGTATGACCGCCGCGGAAAATGCGGCTCGTACCGTCCCAACTTGATGCACTCGAGATAAGCGACCTGCCTGGCAGCAAACGTATAGACCACGCGAACCGGGAGCGTGGCCCAGAGTCATTGAAACCGCACCGGTGAAAAGGGGAAACTGCTAAAGGGAGGAGGGGATTATGAAGAAGAAACCGCTGACCGCAGGTTCCGGGATGAGCATCCAGGGTCGGAAGTGGATCACGTTGATTTTGGTGCTGACTCTGTCTCTTTTGTGGTCCGCGAGCCGGGAGGTCAGTGCGCAGGGTCTGCCGCGCGTTGTCCGTATCGGCACGAACCCACCGGGCTCCGCCTTCCACCCCATTGCCACGGGGATAGCAAAGATCGTTACAGAGGGATCTCCCATGGAGGGTCGGGTGCAACCCTACGCCGGATCCAGCAGCTTTATGCCCTTGCTGAACAGCGGAGAATTAGAGTTGGGGATTGTCACGGGCTCAGACGCCTATTATGGCTACCGGGGGATCGTGCTTTACAAGCGGGCGAATCCCAACGTGAGAGCCATCAGTGCCGGAACCCGCCTGCTCATCGGTCAGATTGTTCCAGCCAACTCCGGCATCAGAACCATTCAAGACCTCAAAGGGAAGAGAGTGGCCGGGGCCTTTACGGGTCAGCTTTCCGCCAAAATTGGCACGGAGTCCGTGTTGGTCAATGGAGGCCTTGGCTGGGATGATGTGACTGTTGTGCCTGTGGTGACCTTCATTGAGGGAGTACAAGCGGTCATGGATGGACGGGCCGATTCCAGCACCACAGCCGTAGGAGCCGGAATTCTTCAGGAGGCCGATTCGCGCATCGGTGTCCGCTTCCTCCCCCTGGATCCTTCTCCTCAAGGCCATGCTCGCATAAAGAAGGTTACTCCTACGCGCTACGTTTATGCGATTCCTACGGAGGGGACTCCCGGCGCGCCGAAGGGCACGCCATTGCTGGCGGAAGACGTCTACTTGTTGGGTAGCTCCAGGTTGTCCGACAACGCTGCCTATGCGGTTGCCAAAGCGATATGGGAGAAGAACGAGGATTTGAAGAAGTTGCCGCTCCTGCAAACGTGGAGCCGGGATCGAATGGTCAGCGACACCGCGCAGACGCCCTATCACCCCGGGGCCATTCGCTTCTTTAAAGAGAAGGGGGTGTGGACGAAAGAGATGGAGGAACTGCAGCAGAAAGTTGCGAAAGGGGGCTCCTAATCGCAGTTTTTCTGGAAGCGTTTTGTCTTCAGATCCTTGGATTCTTGTCCGCAAAAATCGCAGCGGAATAATGATTGGAGTAAGGGGCGGGAGCAGAGTGCGAATAAATGCTTTCGGGCCGCCGGGGAATGTCTAAAAAGGGTACGGCGAGGGGGAGATCTTTTTCCTATGGTTCAGGATGTTGAGGCTCAAGCCAGATACAGGGAACTTCGCGGGCTGCCCAGATTCCTGGAGAGGTCTTTCCTGATTTCCATGACGGTTCTGGGGATTCTTTATGCCCTCCAGGTCCACAGCTATCTGGGCAAGACCCTCTTCCATCAGCAGTATCTGGGTTTATTTCTGGCTTTTGCCCTGGGAGCCATTTTTCTCAGATCGCCTGCTGGCTTGCGAGCCCCCAGAGACCGGGCCCCTCTCTATGACTTTGTGCTTATTCTCCTGAGCCAGGTCGTTGGGTTTTACGTGTTCCTCTGGTATCCCCGGATCTCGGAAGAGCTGGGATATGCGACCTGGGATAAATGGGTTCTGGGCACTCTCGCCCTGATCCTGGTGGTTGAAGCGACCCGCCGTTTGACCGGCTGGGTCCTGGTCCTCCTGGTGGGTATTCTGGTCTTTTATGGAAGATTTTCCGAACTTTTTCCGGGGGCTCTTTACAACGTGGGGAGCTCGTGGGAGCGACTCGCCACATATCTCTACCTGGATGCCAACGGTCTTCTTGGCACCCCGCTGCTCATCGGGGCCACCGTGGTCATGGTTTTTATCCTTTTTGGTGAGTCCCTTTCCAGCACGGGCGCCTCCCGGTTTTTGACGGACTTCGCTCTGGCCACCATGGGTCGCTATCGCGGCGGGCCCGCCAAGGTCAGCATCGTGTCCAGCAGCCTCTTCGGGACCGTTTCCGGGAGCGCCGTGGCCAACGTGGTCGCGGACGGGATAATCACCATCCCCATGATGAAAGGGGCCGGCTTCCCGGCTCATGTGGCGGGAGCCATTGAAGCGGTGGCTTCCACGGGAGGACAGATCATGCCTCCGGTGATGGGCGCCGCTGCCTTCATTATGGCCGACTTCCTTGGCATACCCTATGGGCAGGTAGCCCTGGCCGCTCTTCTTCCCGCGGTCCTCTATTATTTTTCACTTTTCGCTCAGGTGGATCTGGAAGCAGCGAAACACGATTTGCGGGGCTTGTCCTCCTCCCAGCTCCCCTCGCTCCGCAAGACGATCCTGCGTGGCTGGGTCTTTTTCGTGCCGTTATTTGTGTTGGTCTATACGCTTTTTGTCCTCAACTGGGATGCCTCCCGATCCGGAATGGTCACGGTGGCCATCGTCCTGGCCTTGTCCCTGTTCCGTCCAGAAGGGAGGGCCTGCCTGAAACGCTTTGACCGCATGCTGGAGAACACGGGACGCGCACTGCTGGAGATTACCGTTCTTACAGCCGCCGCCGGAATCGTGATCGGCGTGATCACCGTGAGCGGTCTCGGCTTTACCATATCCTATGCGCTAACGGGTGTTGCCGGTGGGAGCCTCTTCCTTCTGGCTCTGCTGACGGCCATCGTCAGCCTGATTCTCGGCATGGGCATGCCCACCACCGCCGTGTACCTTTTACTTGCCGTGCTCGTGGCGCCGGCTTTCACGAACCTGCAGGTTCCTCTGATTGCCGCCCACCTCTTCATCTTCTATTTTGGCATGTTGTCCATGGTCACTCCGCCGGTGTGCTTTGCGACCTACGCGGCAGCTTCCATAGCCAGGGCGCCCTTCATGAAGACAGGTTATGCGGCCATGCGGTTTGCCGCGGTGGCCTACGTGGTGCCCTTCTTTTTCCTCTTTCACCCGGCCCTCCTCCTGAGAGGAAACTGGGTGGAGGTAGCTCTGGCAGGTTTGAGCTCCATCGTGGGATCCGTGGCCCTGGCCATCGGCCTCGTGGGATTCCTCTTCCGGCCCCTTTCTGCCATGAGGCGCATCCTCTTTCTGGCTGCGTCTCTGACCCTCCTGGATCCTGGCATGGCAACGGATATTCTGGGAGTCTTGATCCTCCTCCTGCTAGTGGCGCCGGAATTGCGCTGGCGGCGGCAGCGGAAGCAATTCCCGTTGGCGGCGGAAGTCGAGGTGGGGAGCTGAAGAAAAATAAACCCAGTGCGGAACCCAAATCCCTGACCTTCCGGGAGAAACGGAGAAAAAGATGCGGATGAGGTCATTTCCCGCCTGAAGGGGGGAACGAAATAAGGTCTACCACCCGGAGAAGGGCCTGGTAAAAGAGGTTTTGGTGGGACTCCTCCTGGTGAATTCTTCCCAGGAGTTGGACGACTTCTTCATGAAGGGAGAGATAAATCATGTCCAGTCCTATCGAGCAGGAAAGGAAAAATCGGTGGATTGACGTGCACGCCCATGTGTTGCCCATGCGGGTCATTGAGGCCCTGCGACGGAATCCCAAACCGTACGGGGTCGCGGTGGAAGGAGGAGAGGGAAAATTTGTCTTCACGTTTGGTTCTCGGCGCATCAACCGGCCGACGTTTGCGAACCTGGTGGACGAAGAGCTCTTCTTTGAGCAGCAGGCAAGCCGGGTGGCGGAAGGTCTGGACCGGGAAGTTGTATCGATCTGGTCGGAGATTCCCGGATACGAGCTCCCTCCGGATCAGGGAGCGGCCTGGTGTCGCTTGTTTAACGAAGAGCTGTCCCGATTTATTTCAGATCATCCGAAACCCCTGCCCCTGGTGGGTCTGGGTCTCGCCCCCTTGCAATCCGGAGAAAGAGGAGCCCGGGAATTAGAGCACGCAGTGCAAAACTGCGGTCTGAAGGGGATTCTCATCACGGCGAACCCCCCTGAGGTGCCTCTTGACGGCGAAGATCTGGAGCCTTTCTGGTCCTGCGCGGAGGAGCTGGGTGCCACCCTGTTCGTTCACCCGGCCGTCGGGTGCGTGCCCGGTCTGGACCAGCCCTATTACCTGGGAAACGTCGTGGGGGTTCCAACCGAGACCACGTTCACCGCAGCCCGTATGGTTGCCTCGGGACTCCTGGACCGGCATCCCCGTTTGAATGTGCTGCTGGCCCATGGGGGCGGCTTTCTCCCCTACCAAATTGGCCGCCTGGGCTACCTGGTGAATAAGGATCGCCCGAAAGGTGCCTTCGGGTTTCGTTGCCAGCGGCCAGCAACGGAGTACCTCCGGATGTTCTATTACGACACTTTGCTGTACGACTCCGACAATTTACGCCGATTGGCTCAACAGGTGGGTTCAAGCCAGTTGCTGGCGGGAAGTGATTACCCGTTCCCCACCTACGACGATCAGCTTTTGGAAACTATCCAGGGGGCCGGCCTTTCCCGACGAGAGACGGACGACATCCTCTTCTGGAACGCCGTGCGCCTTCTGGGGTTACAAGCCTGAGGGAAGAAACCAGGTTGTGGTTCCTTCACCCCCTCCCTATTCTCCCTCTGAGAGGAAGGGAATGAATGGGGGGCATTTTCATGGTGCATGGGTGGGCCGCAGGCCCATGACAATGAATCGGTTCTGAATTCCTGTGCTTTCGAGAGCACGGAAACCTGAAACCCTCCATGGCGAAAACTTCTGGAATTATCGTGGTGGGAAATGAAATCCTTTCCGGAAGAGTTGCGGACCAAAACGCCGCTTTCCTTACCAGAGAGTTGTACTCCCTGGGGATTGATCTGAGAAAAATCTCGATTGTGCCGGACGACGTGGATGAAATCGCCAGGGAGGTTGTCTCTTTCACTTCGGCCTATGATCGGGTTTTTCTTTGCGGAGGGATTGGACCCACCCACGACGATGTTAGCATGGCCGGGATTGCCCGGGGACTGAGCGTCCCGCTGGTCCACCATCCGGGATTGATGGAAAGGTTGAAGGGACTTTTTGCGAGCGAGGATGAGGGCCTCTTGTTGAAAATGTCGGAAACTCCCGAGGGATCTAATTTGCTGGGGGACGAGCTCCCGTTTCCTATTATTGTTGTCGGAAACCTCTATGTCTTTCCCGGGCAGCCCGAAATCCTTCAGGAGAAGTTCAAAGCCATTCGGGATTTCTTTCGGGAGTCCCCCTTTTATTCGAAAACGGTTTACATCCGGCTTTCGGAAAGGAGGCTAGTCGGATACCTGAACGCTCTCCTGGAGTCCTATCCGGGTCTCCGGCTTGGTTCCTATCCTGAGCTGTCGAACCCCTCGTATAAGGTCAAATGAGAGCGCGGCCCTGGAGTTTGTGGCGGGCCTCCCTGGAGAGGCCGTATTCCGGGTGGAGTGAAGGCAGGCACCTGGCCGCAGAAACGCTATGATAACTCTCCATGCTGCGCGTTGAACCATGTGCGGCTTGCTTGAATGAAGGCATGGAGAGGAGGGGAGGCGAATGTTCCCGGAAAGCCCGGGTACGTCCTCTGGTCGACCGTGATTTTGTTGAGCCGATCGGAACTCTGGAGGGATAGAGAAT
>JACPSX010000176.1:0-16239 GCA_016193065.1 Candidatus Tectimicrobiota bacterium
GGTCCGCTGCGGGAGGTGTGCAGCGAAGGGCGGGAAGAGGCCCCTTTCCTCGGACGCTACAAAAACTAGGGGTGGGCAAGGGCGCTCTCCTCTCTTCGCGTTCAGGACAAGCGAGACTTTGCGCTTGACAAGAGCCCTTCGATTTGGCTTTAATAACATATTGAATCTTATGGTTTTATTGAAAACCTGAGGAGATCGCTCCGGTGCCCAGTGATCAGAAGCTGGAATACATACTGAAACATGCGGCGGCTATCTTTGCGGAGAAAGGATACGATCGGGCCTCGGTCCGCGACATTTCCCGGGCCACCGGGATGAGCTTGGCCGGTCTTTACTACTATTTTCGCAGCAAGGAAGAACTTCTCTATCTCATCCAGAAACACGCCTTTTCAACCGTTGTGGAAGCCCTCGAGAAGGAATTGCAGACCCTGCATGATCCTGTGGAGAGGCTGTATTTCCTAATCTACAATCACTTAAGGTATTTTCTCCAGAACATGGATCAGTTGAAAGTGTGCGCGCTGGAGGTCGACACCCTGAACGGCTATTTCTACGAAAAGGTGGCTGAAGTTCGCAAACGTTACTTTGAGGTAGCCCAGGGGGTCGTGCAGAGCATCCTCCTTCTCCATCAGCCCTCCGAGCGCGATGCCCGTCTGGCCACCCTGCAACTCTTTGGTTCCATTAACTGGGTCTACATGTGGTATAATCCCAAAAAGGATGGTGGGGCGCGGGAGATGAGTCAGTCCATCGTTCACCTGTTTTTGTATGGGCTGATTCCGGCAGCGGGAGAACCCTCCCGGGCAGGCCAGCGCGCCGGTCGCCGTTATATCGCTAAGACATAAGAAAGCATCAGAACATTACAGGTGGAGAGGGAACAATCTCCTGCAATTCCCGGCATGGGGACAATTCCCAGGTAGGGCGGATTGTTTTCAGGCGAGTTTCAGCCGCGGATGCCCCATCATCGCTGTTTACACTCCGCCTGAAGGGAGGGCCTCGTGAGTCTCACTGTTTATTCTTCCAAGTCCATGAGCAGCATCTTCTGGAACGAGTTTACCGAGACCATGCCCCGTGAGCAGCTCGACGCAATTCATCTGAAGCGCATCCAAAAGATGATCCGTTATGCCTACGATCGGGTCCCCTTCTACCGAAAACTGTACCAGAAGGCCGGGCTGAAGCCTGGGGATATTCGGACGCTGGATGACTTCAATCGTCTGGTCCCTTCTATCGACAAAAAGGACATTGTGGAAGCTCAGCAAGTCGAGCCCCCCTGGGGAGAAGCCATTGCTCTCTCGGAGGACTTTAATTTGTTTCGCTTCCAGACTTCCGGATCGACCGGGGTCCCCATGGGGATTCCGGTTTCGTACTACAGCTCACACCACTATGGTGAGCAGTGGACCTACGGCTTCTGGGGGGTTGGCATCCGTCCCCGGGACTCTTTTTATTTCGCCTTCGCCTGGGGGACTTTTATTGGTTTCTGGAGCGCTTACTGGGGGGTGCGCCGCCTGGGAGCCACGGTCTATTCGGGAGGGGGCTTTACCACCGAGATGCGTCTCAAGCAGATTCTGGAATACGAGCCCACGGTCTTGGTATGCACTCCCACCTATGCTCTCTACATGGCGGAGAAAGCCCGGGAAATGGGGATCGATTTGCCGGCCACTTCGATCAAATACACCTATCATGCCGGGGAGCCCGGTGGAAATGTACCGGCTACCCGCAGGGCCATCGAGGAAGCGTGGGGCGCGAAAACGTACGAGCTCTACGGCATCGGGGAAGTGGGGGCCATTGCTCCAGGCTGTCCCCGTCAATTGGGCGTTCACCTGGCCGAAGACCAAGCTTATGCCACGGTCGTCAACCCGGAGACGGGCGCTCCGGTGGCCCCCGGAGAAGTGGGTGAAAATCTGGTAACGAGCCACATTCAGTTCTCCCAACCCCTGATCAAGTACCGCTCCCACGACCTGGTGCGACCCGTGTATGACAAGTGCTCCTGCGGCCGCACCTGGCTTCTCTTCAAAGATGGGGTTCTTGGTCGCACCGACCATATGATCATCATCAAGGGGACCAACGTCTACCCGACTGCCATTGAAACTTTGCTGGGGGACGTATCCGGACTGACCGCGAACTACGAGATTCACGTGAGCAGCGGCCAGCTCAACGATGAGATCACGGCCAAGGTGGAAGCCGCTCCCGATGTTTCCGCTTCCGATTACGCAACCTTGCAGAGGAAGGCCGAAGGAATTCTGTACGACAAGATCCTGGTGCGGATCGGCGTAGAAATTCAGAAACCCGGGGCCCTTCCCCGGTACGAACTCAAGGCCAAACGCTTTTTCGATCATCGCGAGAAGCATTGAGACGATGTTTGAGAGGAGAGCCGTATGACCAGAGGGGAAATTGCTGAAAGAATCAGGGCGCTTCGTCGTGAGATCGGAGCCCTCAATCAAGACCCCTTCAGCCCGGCCGTGGAACGCTCCCTGTTCCTGGCGGACATGTACATGCACATGGCTCTGGGACACCTGGGCGAGGTTGAAGAGGTCACCCCGGAACTAAAGGAGGAAAGCTAGTGCAGTTCCAGCTTCTTCTCCTTCAATACGAGGCAGCCGTCAAATTGTCGCGTCACCGTACTCCGTCGTTCGTCCCGATGAGCTGGGACGGTTCTGGTTTAGGCGGCCTGTCGGTGGCAAACGAGCTTGATGGAAACGGTCGTGGCAAGTCGTGCAGCGGGCTACAGAAAGGAAGGAGGTTGACAAGATGCGAAGAAAAGGTTCTGTCTGGATGACTATGCTGGGTATCATGAGCTCCCTGGTGCTCATTGCAGCGGTGGTTATGGCCCCGGGAGTGGAGGCTGCTCCTGCCAAAAAAGAAGCCGCCAGGGGGCCGGTCAAGGTGGGGTATCTGACCCCTCTTTCCGGAGTGTACGCCGGTCCCGGTGGGGACCAGAGGGACGGGTTCCTTCTCTACTGGGAGCAAGTTGGAAACAAGGTGGGCGACCGCCCTGTAGAGGTTCTCGTGGAGGATAAGGGAAGTAACAAGCCGGATGAAGCGCTCACCAAGGCGAGAAAGCTGATGGAGCGGGATAAGGTGCATATCCTGGCGGGCATCATCTCCAGCGGAGTTGCCTACGCGCTGAGAGATTTCGTCAATGCTCAAAAGGTTCCGTTTATCGTGACCAACGCCGGGGCCGACGGCCTGACCCAGAAGCAGCGCAGCCCCTACATTTTCCGCTCTGCTTTTGCCAACAGCGATTCTTCCCATCCTCTGGGAGAGTGGGCTTACAAGCAGGGGTACCGCAGGGCTGTCATCCTGGCTGCCGACTACTCGGCAGGATACGAGCAGATCGGTGGTTTTATTCGCACTTTCACGGAAGCCGGCGGGCAAATTGTGCAGGAAATCTATCCTCCCCTGGGAACGACCGATTATGCCCCTTACCTGGCCCAGATCAAGCGGGATGCCGATGTGGTAGCTGTCTTCTTTGCCGGCGCGGACGCGCTGCGCTTCGTGCAGCAGTACGGCGAGTACGGCCTCAAGGGAGCACTTCCGCTGATCGGGAAAGGCTACTTGGTGGACGAAGTCATTCTCCCCAAGCAGGGCGATGCTGCCGTGGGCATCGTGACTGCTCTGCACTGGAGCTACGTCCTGAATACACCGGAGAACAAAGCTTTCATCCAGGCCTACGAGGCCAAGTACAAGCGGCCTCCTACTTCCTACGCAGAGCAGGGGTACGTGGGGGCCCAGATGCTTGTCAAAGCTCTGGAAGCGGTCAAGGGGAACGTCGAAAACAAACAGGCTTTTCTCAACGCCCTGAAAAAAGTCGAGCTAAACGCCCCGCGGGGCAAATTCCGCCTGGATGCTTACGGAAACCCCATCCACAGCGTCTACATCCGGAGAGTAGAAAAGGTCGGAGACAAATTGCAAAATACGGTGATAGACACCTATCCGTCCGTGGGCCAGTTCTGGAAGTGGAGCCCCGAGAAGTACATGGCCCTGTCGGATTATGACAAGATGAAGGGCAAGTGGGTCAAGTAAGGCAAACTCTTGAAAACTATTCAGAGAGCGTTTTAAGAAAGGGCACTATGAACTACAGGCGGCTCAAAAGTGTTCCGCACCCAGAGGGTACCCGAGGCGGCAAGAAGCGAGGAGTGAGGCGTACGTGGTAGGTACGCGCCAGCGACGAGCGACGTAGCCAACAACGCACACCCACAGGGTACCCGGCATTTTTCAGCCGCCTGTTAAACGCCCAAGTAGCGGGACTTCACCTCCGCGTTTTTCCACAACTCCTGAGGGGAGGATTGGTAGACAATCCTCCCCTTGCTCATGATGTACACGTAATCCGCGTGTTTTAAGGCGAAAGCCAGGTTCTGCTCGATCAGCAGAATCGATAGGCCGTGTTCCTTGATCTGCTCGATCAGACGGCCCATTTCCCGCACAATTAACGGGGCAAGACCCTCCGTGGGTTCGTCCATCAGCAGGCACTGGGGGTTTCCCATGAGAGCTCGCCCGCTGGCCAGCATCTGTTGTTCCCCTCCGCTCAATTTGCTCCCCCGATGCCGTATCCGTTCTTTGAGCACGGGGAAGAGCGTGAACAGCTTTTCCATGGTCCAGGACTGGGCGGCATCCTTTGCCTGCGGGCGCGTGGCGATTTGCACGTTCTCCCTGACGCTGAGGGAGGGAAACCGCCGGGGGGGCGTAAAGCCAATAATGGAACGGATGAGCGTGGTTTTCCCCACGCCGTTTCGGCCCAGGAGGGCGGCAACGCTGCCGACTCCAACTTTCAGGGAAGTTCCCTGCAGAACGTAGCTATCTCCATAGTAGGTATGAATATCCTGAACCTCAAGCATTCCTTTTACTCCCCCCCCAGATAGATCTCCGTCACTCTCGGGTCATCCTTGATCTCGCTTACACTCCCCTCAGCTAGGAGAGAACCGAAGTGCAAAACGCTGACCCGATCGGCCAGGGCAAAAGCCACGTCCATATCGTGCTCGATGAGGGCTATGGTTATATTGCTGTCGAGCTTGCGGATTGCTTCTGTTACAGTGCTGGTCTCTGCCGGTGAGAGTCCGGAGGTAGGTTCGTCCAAGAGGAGAAGCCTGGGATTTCCGGCCAGTGCCAAAATAATCTCCACCTGGCGCTGATCCCCGTGAGAGAGATTGCGGGCCAGTTCTCCGGCCTTTTCTCGCATTCCCCACTCTTCCAGAAGTTCGTATGTTCTCTTCTCCAAATGACGGTAAAAAGAAACCGGCCGCAGCGCGGAGTACTTGGCGGTGTCCAGGGCCTGGACCGCCAGAAGCACATTCTCAAATAAGCTCAGGTTGGGAAAGAGGTTGGTGATCTGAAAGGTGCGCGCAAGCCCCAGAGCGGCCCGGCGGTGCGGGGAAACCCGGGTCACTTCCTTGCCGAAAAGATAAATCTCTCCCGAGGAAGGGGAAAAGGCCCCGCTGATGAGGTTAAATAGAGTGGTTTTGCCGGCGCCGTTGGGGCCGATGATAGCGCGCCGCTCCCCAGGCTCCAGGGCAAGACTCAGGTCGTTGACGGCCTGCAAACCGCCGAAATTCTTACATAATTTCTTTACAAGGAGGTTGGGAGAGCTCATGTGCTTACCGATCGTCGCAGCTTCGACTTCAGAGTGCCAATGATGCCTGCAGGGGCGAACAGAACCACGGCCACGTAAATCGCGCCCAGGATAAGTAGCCAGCGTTCGGTCTGGGCACTGATAAGGTTCTCCAGAAGCACAATAACCCCGGCTCCCAGGGCAGGTCCGAGCAGGGTTCCGGCTCCTCCCAAAATCACCATGAGCAAAACCTTGGCCGACAGCACGATGCTTAAGTCAGCGGGGCTTACAAAGCCGTTGTAAAAGGTAAATAACATGCCTGCCACACCGCCGAAGATGGCGGCAATGATGAAAGCCAGGTACTTGTAGAGCCAGACGTTGTATCCCAGGGCTCTCATGCGGGTTTCGCTTTCCCGAATTCCTCTCAGGGCATGCCCGAAGGGGGAACGGATAAAAATCGAAAGGACGATGACCACCAGGACAAACAACACCAGGGCAAAGTAGTAGAAGTTCGTCGTGTTCCACAAAGAGAAGGGGATCCCCAGGCTCGGGCGGGGGACTCCCGGCAGGCCGTCATCTCCCCCGGTCAAGGAGCGCCACTTGAAGGCAATTCCCCACAGAACTTGGGCCAAAGCCAGTGTGATCATGAGGAAATAGGCGCCGTGTGTGCGTATGGCCAGGAGACCGAAAATGGCGCTGATGGTAATTGCGGTTCCCAGGCCGGATCCCACCACCAAGCCGAAGTGTTTCGTGACCTTGAGAGACAGAAGCCCGACCGTGTAGCCGGAAACCCCGAAATAGGCCGCGTGTCCCAGGGAAGGCAGACCCGTATGTCCCAGCAGGATATCCAGGCTCATGGCAAATATCCCGTAGATCATCATCTGGGTGACGAGGCCCACGTAGTACTGGGACAGCACCAGCGGCAATAGGGATAGAACAGCCAGCAGAGCCAGTGCCGTAACAATTCGCAGAGGTCGCATTGTCATCCTTTGCCAAACAGACCCGTGGGCTTGACGGCCAAAATGATCGCCATGGGCGCGAAGATCGTGAACAGGGAAAACTCGGGAAATAGGGCCTTCCCGAAGTTGTCCAGGAGGCCCACAATGAGGCTTCCCACGAAGGCCCCTTTGAGGCTTCCGAGACCGCCGATGATGACGACCACAAAGGCAAGCAATAAAATTTCAAAGTCCACCCCGGGATAGACGCCCACAAAGGGTCCCCCGATGACCCCAGCGAGGGCGGCCAGGGTTGCCCCTATGCCAAAGACGATAGTGAACAGGAAAGGCATGTTGATCCCAAGACCGCGAGTCATCTCTTCATCGTCAACCCCGGCCCGGATGATTGCTCCGATGGCCGTTTTTTCCTGGAGGACCCAAAGAGCTAGAGCAACGAGAAACCCTACTCCGATGACAAAGATGCGGTAACTGGGGATCACGATGTTGCCGAACCGGTAAGACTCTTCAAACAGAGAGGGCTTTGGAAGCGCCTGGGGATTCCCTCCCCAAATCCAGAGAGCCACATCGGCAATAATGAAGAGAAACCCGAAAGTGAGCAGAACCTGGGCCAGCTCGTTCTTGTAGAAGCGGCTCAAGAAGAAGCGCTGCATGATAATGCCTACAATGACCACCACCGCAACAGCGCCCACAATGGCAAGCAAGAAGCTGTTTGTCTTCTTGATGACCGCCAAGCCCACGTAGGCTCCCAGTAAATAATAGGAGCCGTGAGCGAGGTTGATGATCCCCATGAGCCCGAAGATGAGGGAGAGACCTGCGGCCAGCAGGAACAAAAGCATGGCAAAGGAGAGGCCGTTAAAGGTCTGGACAAGCCAAAATGTCATGTGCGCTTGCTTTCAGAATGCGTGAATGAACAAGGGCCGACCTTTGGCCCCCGTGCATCCGAGTTGGCAAACAAAAAGCTCCCTTGGGTTTGCCTGCAAAGCTCCCAACTGCTTCTTCCTCAAGGTTTTAAAAAAACCGGACCTGGGTTCCGTCCCGGTGATTCAGGAAGAAAACAGGACAGTTCCCCATCCTGCGAAGGGTTTCGCCCTCAATCTCCGGCCTTCACCTGTATGAAACCGAGTTCACTGTAACCCGGCTAGACTACCAAAATCAGAGTCGACGATCAACCCCTCATTCCGGATCGCGGAAAAAAAACAGGACCTCTACTTTTTCGGGGTCCAGAACTGATCCACGTCCGAGATCTTGTCCGTAACCACGTTCTGCAGCTTGCCGCCTATCTTCTCCACCTTGCGAATGTAGACAGGCTCTATGACGTTTTGAAATTTGTCAAACTTGAAGGGGCCCCGGGGAGCCTCAAACTGGACTTGGCGAAGGGCCTCCAGGAATTGTTCTCTGTTTTCCACGTTGCCCTTGACCGCCTTGATGGCCTCCGCAATAACCCGGGCCCCGACATACCCCTGCTCTGAGAACATGCTGGGGTCCTCGTTGTACTTTTGGCGATAGGCGGCCACAAATTTCTTGTTTTCCGAGGTGTCCAGGGTGGTCGCGTAATGGAGGTAGTTGGCGATCCCGAGTGCCGCATCCCCGATGGAGGGCAGGAAAGAATCGTCCACTGTGTCGCCAAGGACAAAGAGTTTCACTTTGTCCTTCAGGCCGTATTCCGCGTACTGTTTTATGAACCGGATGGAGTCGCTGCCCGCAAAGAAGGCCCATACCGCATCCGTTGATCCGGCCTTGGAAGTGACCTGGGCCAGGAAAGGGGCGAAGTCCTGGGTTGCCAGAGGAGGATAAATCTCGGCAACGACCTGGCCGCCGGCGGCCTTGAAAGTTTTCAAGAAACCTTGGGCCTTCTCATGGCCGGCAGAGTAATCGGGGGCCATCGCGATCACTCTGCGGATTCCGGCTTTTTCGTAAGCATACCAGCCTCCGGCCAGGTCCTGCTGACCGTTGACGAAGGAGACCCGGAAGATATAGGAACTCCGGTCCTGGGCGGTGAGGCGTGCCGCACCGGCGTTGGTAATCACCAGTGGAATCTTGTTGGCCTCGACGTAATCCCGGATCGAGTAAGCCACGCCGCTGTGGATGATGCCGGCCAGGATGTTGACCTTGTCTCTTTCCACCAGCTTCCTGGCCTTAATGGGCCCGATTTCCGGCTTGGCCTCCGTGTCCTCGGTAATCAACTGGATCTTCCGCCCCCCGGCCTGGGATTTGATTTCCTCCAGGTACAGCTTAAAACCGTTATCCATGTCTTTGCCGGGCTTGGCGTAGACGCCCACGTAGGGGGCCATAAAACCAATCTTAATCGCTGAGCGGGTGGCCGGAGCCGCCCAAGACCGGTCGCCATACGCTCCTAACACCAGCGCTCCAAGAAACAGAAGTACTGCCGGGACTGAGAAGAAAACCTGGCCTTGTCTTTTTCCCGCCATGCCTGATCCCTCCTTCGTTCTGCTGATGGATGCTTGAGAGCGGCTTTGTATCCTGTACACCCCCGAGATTTGAAGCGAAAGAACTCTACCTTTTCGCCAGAGGCAGTCTCTGCTAGAGAAGAACATTTCAACCCCTTGGCTGGCAATCTCTTTCGAAACGACCATGATCCCGCGGATTGGACTCCGCCTGTGTCCAGGAAATTGGCCGTATTATAGAGGAGAAACACAAATTTCTTCAAGGATTTTTTGAAATACGGTTGCACTCCCCCACCTGGGGTTATAAGCTTCGACACGGAGAGAAGTGGCTAGGACAGGAGAAAAATCTGACTTTTTTGCGTTTTTGAGACAGGGGGAGGCATGGACCATAGAAAGGTGGAGGGACTGAAGTCTTTCTCACAAGAAAAGCTCAACAAAGTAGCCCTGTTCAGCAGCGAGCGCAGCATGACGGACCTCTACTGCGTGCTGCCGGGCCAGAGCCAGAAGCCGCACGTTCACGAGGCGTCGGATAAGGTGTTCTACGTCATCTCAGGGAAGGGGACTTTTACAATCGGCGGCGAGGAGGCGGTTTTGAGCCCTGGAGAACTCACGATTGCGCGCCCCGGCGAAAACCATGCTCTGGCAAACCGGGGTTCCGAACCGCTGCTCGTGTTGGTTTTCATGGCTCCCAGGCCGTAAGGTTTCCGTTGTGATGTGGCTTCGTCCTCCCCGTGCCCCGCGCTCCGAATGGTACTCTAGCTGGAATTTGCGCCGGCCCGAAGCGCGAATTGGCAGAAAGGAGCTATGGAGCCTGCGGCGAGGTGGACGGAGGAGGGTAAAGCGTGTATAATGGCCTTACTTCCGTAACTTCTTTAGATTTGGGAAGTAAGGGCCGGAAGGTGGATTCAACTCAGGGAGGGGGGTGAGAAATGGGAGCGATTCATGATCGAGAAAGAGAAGGTCGAGCGGGTCCTGTCACAGCTCCGTCCGGCTCTCAATGCGGATGGGGGAGATGTTGAGCTTGTCGAGGTCACCGAGAACAACGAGATTCTGATCCGGCTCGTTGGCGCCTGCGCGGGCTGTCCGATGTCCCAAATGACGTTGCAGATGGGAATCGAACAGGCCCTCAGGGAAGAGATCCCTGAAATCGAGCGGGTGCTGGCGGTCTAGGGCTCGCCCGCAAGGGGAAAATTTACCGCACAAAACCAAAAGTCATCTGGAGGGGGAAAATCATGGCTTTCGTGGAGATCAAGGCCCAGGAGCTCAAGCCTGCCACTTTGAACATGGATGGAATTTCCAAGAAGACGATGGAAGAGCATTACAAGCTCTACCAGGGATATGTGAACAAGACGAACGAGATCCGGAAAAAGCTGGAAACCGCGGACCGGACCACGGCGAATCAGACCTATAGCGATTTGCGGGTTCTCAAGGTAGAGCTTACCTTTGCCCTGGGCGGGGTCAAGAACCACGAAATCTATTTTGCCAATCTTGGCGGCAAGGGAGGGAAAGCAACCGGAAGGGCCTCGGAGGTCATCGAGAAAGATTTCAGCTCCTTTGAGAAGTGGGCGGAGGATCTAAAGGCCACGGGACTTGCCGCCCGCGGCTGGGTTTGGCTGGCCTACGATCACGATGACGGGAGGTTCTTTAACTTCCTCGGGGATGCCCAAAACACCTTCCCGGTCTGGAACGCGACCCCGGTCTTGGCCCTGGACACCTACGAGCACGCCTATTACCTGGATTACGCCACGAACCGGGGGGCTTACATAGACGCCTTTATGCGGAACCTGGATTGGGATGACGTCAACCGGCGGATTGCGGCTCTCAACCTGAAGTAGGAAGGGGCAGCTCCATGACCACAGGGGCCGGGGTTTCATGAGCGGGGAGGGGGTGGAAGAGGATATTTCCAGGAAGACTCTGGAGATTCGGGAGATCATTGAAGGGCTCCTGCACTGGCTGGGGGAAGATCCGAGCCGTCCCGGACTGGACAAGACGCCGGAGCGGGTCGCCGAAGCCCTGCAGTTTCTTACCCGGGGTTATCAGCAGGACATCGACGAGGTCCTGAACGGAGCACTGTTTCCCATCGCCTACGAGGAGATGGTGATCGTGAAGGACGTGGACTTCTACAGCCTTTGCGAGCACCATCTTCTCCCTTTTTTCGGCAAGTGCCATGTGGCCTACATCCCCGACAAGAAGGTGATCGGTCTTAGCAAAATCCCGCGCCTGGTGGAGGTCTTCAGTCGCCGCCTGCAGGTCCAGGAGCGCCTGACCTGCCAGATTGCTGAGACAATTCAAGAGAAGATTTCCCCGGTCGGGGTGGCGGTGGTGATGGAAGCCCAGCACCTCTGCATGATGATGAGGGGAGTCGAGAAGCAGAATACCCTGGCGGTTACCAGCTCTATGCTGGTCGTATTTCGCACGTGACAGGCGCCAGCCGGGGGATCGGCCGGGCCGTGGCCCTGGCTCTGGGCCGGGCCCGGGTTCATACCGCTGTCCTGGCCCGCTCGCGCCCCGCTCTGGAAGAGGTCGCCCGGCAGGTGCAGACGGACGCCGTGAAGGCCCTGCCGATCGTGGCCGATGTGCGCCACGAGGACGAAGTGAAGCGGGCCGTGGAGGAGGTCGTGGCCCGTCTGGGCTCCCTCGACATCCTGGTCAATTGTGCCGGCAAGGGATACTTCGGTTGGGTCCACGAGACCGAAACCGCAGACTGGGACGAAGTCCTGGGAGTCAACCTGCGCGGACTCTTCCTCTGCACCCGGTATGCCCTGATCCACATGCTTTCCCGGCAGCGGGGGCAGATCGTCAATTTGGCTTCCGTGGCAGGACTGCAAGCGTACGGCAAGAGCGCCGCGTATTGCGCCAGCAAGTTTGGCGTGGTGGGGTTTTCCCGGGCGCTTGCCCTGGAGGTGAAGAAAAGGGGCGTGCGGGTGCACACAATTTGCCCGGGGGCGGTGGACACGGGGTTTTGGGAAAGTTCCCCTTCCCGCCCGGATCGCTCGCAGATGCTCCTTCCCGAGGAGATTGCCGAGTTGGTCATGGAGGTCTTGAGTTTTTCGGGGCGCGGGGTGGTGAGCCAGATGGTCGTGAACTCTCCGCTTGGAGTCTATTGAGGCGGGAGGAACTCCATGGGGGAACCCGATCTGGATGCTGCCTTGAGGATGGCGATCAATCGGGAGGTGGTTTCCTTCCTGTACTACGACATCCTGTCCGGGCAGAAGAATTTTCCGGAGTACCTGCGGCAGGTTTTCAGTTTTCTGGCCGAAGGGGAGCGTGAACATTTGGCGGCGCTCGTCGGGAGCCAGCAGAAACACGGGGGAGGTGCGGGATTTGAGGGTCCGGCCGATCTCATAGAGAAGAACCGGGCCTTTGTGCAGGAGAGGGTCCGGGAGGAGGTTGCTGAAGCCATCCGGAAAGGTTATCCTGAACCGCGGGAAGTGCTGACGCGGGCGGTGAAGAAAGAACAGCAGTCGGCGCGTTTTTACTCTTTTTACTCGGGCTCCGTGAAGAACCGTGAGGTAAAAGCCTTCTTCAAAACCTTGCTGCAGGAAGAAAAAGAGCACGTGAAGATCATGAAAGCTCTCCATCTGCTGGTCGAGAAGGGAATCATGGGAGTCAACAACCTAGCCGACAAGGCCAAGACAAAGAAGGGGTCGAGATGATCCGCAGGTTTTGCAGGGAAATCCTTGACGTCTTTTGGCCCATCTCCAAGGGGATGCGGGTTACCTTGAAGCACCTGTTCAAGGTGCCGATTACAGTCCAGTATCCGGTGGAAAAACTGAACCTGGCGACCCGGTTCCGGGGCAGGCTATTTAACAAGATGGAGGACTGCATCGGCTGCGACAACTGTGCCGTCGTCTGTCCTACGAGTTGCATCTCCATGGACCTGGTGCGCAAGCCCAAGGACGCTCCCAAGGAATTCACCTCCGACGGCACGGAGATAAAGATCCTGGTGACCCGTTTTGACATCGACCTGACCCGTTGCATGTTCTGCGGCCTCTGCACCATCCCCTGCCCGACGGAGTGCCTCACCATGAGCGAAGGCTACGAGCATGCGTTTTACGACAAGGAGGAGTGGATTCTGCGCTTTGGCGCCAACACGAAGAATCCGGAACTCCTTGCCCTGGATCCCAAGAAGCAAGATGAGAAGGCCGCCGCAATTGCATCCTAATCTCTAGAAAGGGGGTGATCGCCTGTGGGAATTTTGGAAGGACAGTTTGGCTCGAACGCCATTACAACGACAGTGGACAAATTGATCAATTGGGCCCGCAAGTCCTCCCTGTGGCCCATGACTTTTGGGCTGGCGTGCTGAGCAATTGAAATGATGGCCGCGGGGGCCTCGCGGTTCGATGGTTTTGAGCGCTTCGGAGTCCTGTTCCGGGCCTCGCCGCGACAGTCGGACGTGATGATTGTGGCGGGCTCGGTGACTTACAAGATGGCGGAGTTGATTCGCAGGCTGTACGACCAGATGCCTGAGCCCCGCTGGGTGATCTCCATGGGTGCCTGTGCAACGAACGGGGGCCCTTATAATTCCTACAGTCATATGCAAGGGGTGGATAAAGTGGTCCCCGTTGACGTGTACGTCGTGGGTTGTCCCCCCAGGCCCGAAGCGCTTATTCACGGTATCATGCAACTCCAGAAAAAGATCGAGCAGGAAAAATTGTTGAGGAAGTAGTGGCATCTGAACCTCAGAAAGAGCAGATCCGCCGCGCCCTGGCTTCTTTCCCCCGGGAACAGACCTACCTGCTTCCCGCGCTGCAAAAGGTGCAGGAAGAATTGGGCTACCTTCCCCCGTGGGCGCTGGAGACGGTCAGCGAGTATACCCGGGTGCCCAAAAGTGAGGTGTACGGAGTCGCCACTCATTACCCCGAGCTGCGCTTGCATTGCCCGGGTCGCCGGCATATCCGGGTATGCACCGGGGTTAGCTGCCGCGTCAATGGCTCCCTCGACGTTCTCCGTGCCCTGTCGGAGGTTTTGGGCGTGCGTTCCGGAGAGACCCGGCAGGACGGTGAGGTGACTCTCGAGGAGGTCGGATGTTGTTTTGTTTGCTCGGTGGCCCCGGTGGTGGAAGTTGACGGGGTATTCAAGGGACGCGTGCAGTCGTCTGCCGCTGCCTCTATGGTAAACGAGAGGGGGAGGCCGTAGGCGCCATGGGAACGCCTCAAGAGCGCTGGCGATTACTACAGGGCCAGGCTCAGGCCCAAGAGCCGCCGGGTACCCGCCTGGCGGGTGCCCGCCTGGCGGGTGCCCGCCTGCTGGTGGGGGCGGGGAGCTGCGGGCAGGCGGTCGGCGCCCTCGAAGTTGCGGCAGAGCTCCGCGTGGGGCTCGGGAAGCTCGGACTCCGGGTCCCGGTCGTGGAGGCGGGCTGCACCGGGATGTGCTACGGAGCCGTTCAAGTCACCTTGAACGGTCAGGGGGTTCCCGCCACTTACAGTTCCATTACACCGTCTGAGGCTGCTGCTGCGCTGGCGCAGATTTTAAAAAAGGCGCCTCTCTCTTCCCACGAAGCCTTCCTGTGGAATCCGGATTCTCAGACTGGACTGCCGGGTCTGCCCTCGATCCCTTTCTTGTGGGGACAGCGCCGGGTTGTCCTGGAACGCTGCGGTCTCGTGGATCCCGGAGATATCCATGATGCTTTGCGACATGGGGCATACGGGGCCCTGGCCCGCGCACTTACCGAGATGGATCCTCCTCAGGTCATTGCCGTGGTCAAAGAGTCGGGACTCCTGGGGAGAGGGGGCGCGTATTTCCCTGCCGCACTGAAGTGGGAAGGCTGCCGGGCCGCGCGGGGCGAACCCAAATATCTCGTGGTGAATGCGGAGGAGGGAGAGCCCGGGATTTTCAAGGACCGCCATCTCATGGAAGGAGACCCCCACAAGCTCTTGGAGGGGATGCTCATTGCCGCTTATGCAGCCGGGAGCAGCCGTGGTTTCCTGTTCGTCAACGGGGAGGCCAAGTTGTCCTTCGAGCGCTTGGCCCGGGCGCTGGACCAGGCCCGCAGTCTGGGCCTCATCGGAAAGCGGATTCTGGGTTCAGACTTCTCCTTTGAGGTGGAGTTGAGGCAGGGAGCCGGTGGCTTTGTCCTGGGCGAAGAGACGGCCCTACTGGAGTGCATTGAGGGACGGCGGGCCCTGCCTCGCGTGCGGCCTCCGTTCCCCGTCGAATCGGGCCTTTGGGGTCAGCCCACTGTCATCAACAACGTGGAGACTCTGGCCAATGTGCCTGCGGTCATCGAGCGAGGAGCCAACTGGTTTCAGAGTTTGGGAACAGAAAAGTCCCGGGGAACCAAATTATTTGGTCTGTCCGGGAATGTGGCCCGGCCCGGAATTGTCGAGGTGGAACTGGGGCACACCTTGCGGGATCTGATTTTCTCCCTGGGGGGAGGCGTTTCGGGAAAAGCCGGGTTGAAGGCTGTCCTGCTTGGGGGGCCCTCCGGGAGTCTGGTTCCTCCTCAAGATCTGGATTTGTCTTTGGAACCGAGAGGAAAATTCCCTCTGGGGTCCGGCGGGGTGGTTGCACTTGACGGTTATCGCTCGATTCTTGACGTCGTCCACACCCTGATCCGCTTCAATACCGGCGAATCCTGTGGAAAGTGCACCCCGTGCCGGGAAGGGACGGCCCGGCTGTCAGACATGGTGGCCGGGCTGGAGAAAGGCCGGATGCCCTCTACTGTTTTCGGCGAGCTTGAAAACCTGAGCGAGGTTGTGAGCCTGGCTTCCCTGTGCGGGTTGGGACAAGCCGCCCCGTATTCCGTCCTGAGCGCTCTCCGATATTTTCCCGAGACCCGCGGAGTTTCTCCCTGAGGTCCGGTTGTCGATGAGGGGGATACCAGCGATGGCCGGTACGCTGACGATCGATGGTGTTGTCGTCCAGTTCCAGGAAGGGGAAACCGTTCTCGATGCCGTAAACCGGTCCGGAATTTACCTCTCCCAACTGTGCAAGGAGCCCGAACGTCCGGCCTTGGGCGCCTGCCGCACCTGTCTTGTAGAGATCGAGAGCGTGCGGGGGTTTCCGGCTTCCTGCTCCACGCCCTGCCGTCCGGGGATGGTGGTTCGGACCAATTCTCCCGAAGTCGAGAAGATTCGTCGCGGCGTCTTGGAACTCACGCGCGGGATGCTTAGCCCCGGCGATGGGGAACGCCGGAGGAGCCTCGGCCAGTTTGACCAGGCCATCGAGCACGCCGCAATTCCCCAGGCGTGCTATCAGCCTCTCCACCGCTATCCAGTCGACGAAAGCAAATCATTCTTTGTTTTGGACCGGGACCTCTGCATCCTGTGCGGGCGCTGCGTGGATGCCTGCCAGCAAGTGCAGCACATCGGTGCCATTGCCCTGATTGGCAAGGGACATG
>JACPSX010000176.1:16259-18905 GCA_016193065.1 Candidatus Tectimicrobiota bacterium
CTCGGGCTCTGCGCCCGAAGAGGGAAACCGCGCCCGGGTACCCGCACCCAATGGGGTACCCGGGGTGCCGCCGGGTTGAGACCACCTGCCCGTACTGTGGGGTCGGCTGCGGCATCGTCCTCCAGGTGAATCCTCAAGAGCAGATCTTGGGGATGGTGGAGGACGTTCCTGAAAATCCTTCCAGCCGGGGAATGCTGTGCGTCAAGGGACGCTTTGGCACCGGGTTTGTCCACCACCCGTCCAGGCTGAAGAAGCCCTTGATCCGGAAAGGAGGCTCTCTGGTCGAAGCGAGCTGGGAGGAAGCCCTCGACGTTATCGCTGAGAGGCTAGCCGGCTATCGAGGGGAGGAATTTGCGGCCCTGGCCTCTGCCAAAGCCACCAACGAAGACGGCTACGTCATGCAGAAGTTTGTCCGGGTGGTCATGGGGACAAACAGCATCGATCACTGCACCCGGCTTTGCCACGCTCCTTCCGTGGAGGCCATGCTCACTTCATTGGGCAGCGGCGCCACCAGCAACTCCTACATGGATTACGAGGAGGCCGGCTGCCTGATGGTGGTGGGCTCCGACAGCTCGGCCAACCATCCGGTGATTGCCGTCCGCTTCCGCAAGGCGGTCCAGAAGCATGGTGCGAAGCTGATCGTGGTGAACCCCAAGTGGATCGACCTGTGCTCCTACGCCGATCTCTGGCTTCGCCAGAATCCCGGCACCGACGTGGCGCTGTTTAACGGCCTGGCCAGAATCGTGCTGGACGAGGGTTGGGAGGACCGGGAGTTTATCGAGGGCCGCACCGAGAATTTCGCAGAGTGGAAAGCTTCCCTGGAAGAATACACCTCCCGCAGGGTTTCACGAATCACCGGGGTTCCTGAGGAAGACTTGCGGGCGGCGGCCCGTTACTATGCCAGACCTGCGCATGGGGGGTCGTGCCTCATTTGGGGGATGGGGATCACGCAGCACATCAACGGCACCGCCAATGCCCACGCCCTCCTGAACCTGGCTCTGGTGACGGGCCAGATGGGGAAACCGGCGAGCGGTATTTCTCCCTTGAGGGGCCAGAACAACGTGCAAGGGTGCGGGGACGCAGGTTGCATCCCTGATTCTTTGCCGGGCTACCAGCCGGTCGGCAGTCCGGCGGCCCGTGCCAAGTTTGCAGCAAAATGGGGAGTCCCGATCCCCGAGAGTGAAGGTCTGCGGGTTACGGAAATGGTGGAAGCGGCCATGGCCGGAAAACTCAGGGCCATGTACATCGTCGGCGAAAACCCGCTGCTCAGCGAGGCGGACCTCCATCACGCCCGCGAAGCTGTCTCCAAACTCGAGTTCCTGGTGGTTCAGGACCTTTTCCTCCATGAGACCGCGGAAATCGCCCACGTGGTGCTGCCGGCCTGCTCCTTTGCGGAGAAAGACGGCACGTTCACCAACAGCGAGCGCAGGGTCCAACGGGTGAGGCGGGCGATCGCCCCGACCGGGGAGACGCGCCCCGATACGGAAATCATCTGCGAGGTGGCCCGGCGGGTTCTTCAAAAACGGGGCCGCTCTGCCGAGGGGTTCGATTTTGCCGGTCCTGCCGAGGTCTTCTCGGAGATGGCCTCTCTCGTCCCCTTCCTGGCCGGCATCAATTATCAGCGGCTCGAGAAGGCGGGGATTCAGTGGCCCTGCCCGGCGCCGGATCACCCGGGGACGCGCTATCTTTACAGCGAAGGGTTTCCCCGGGGGCGGGGGAAATTTGTCCCCGTGTACCAGGGATCTCCGGCGGACGAGCTACCGGACGAGGAATATCCGTTGATTCTGAACACGGGCAGGATTCTCTATCACTGGCACGGCGGCACACTGACCCGCAGAGTCGAAGGCCTTCTCGCCCTGGCCCCACGGCTCGAAGTGGCAATTCACCCGAACGACGCTTCCCGCTACGGCCTCCAGCCGGGAGCGCCTGTCCGTCTCTCCTCGCGGCGGGGAGATCTGACCGGTGTGGCGAAAGTCACTGCGGCGGTTCGCGAGGGGGAGGTCTTTGTCCCCTTTGTCCGGATCGAGGAGTCTGCCGCCAATTTTCTCACGAACTCCGCTCACGACCCTTCTTCACGGATTCCCGAGTACAAGGTGTGTGCCGTGCGCCTCGAGCCCGTCCATCATTGAAAAATTGCGCTGATGCCGCTCCTTGGCGCCCACGTTTCCATCGCGGGAGGAATCTACAAAGCCCCGAGTCTGGCCCGCGAAATCGGCTGCCAGTCCATGCAGATCTTCACCCGCAACGCCAGCCAGTGGCACGCCGAGCTCGTGAAGCCGGAGGAGATTGCCCCGTTCCGCAAGGCCTTACAGGACACCGGGATTTCACCTGTTCTCGTGCACGATTCCTACCTCATCAATCTGGCCTCTCCCGATCCCGACCTGCGCGGGAAATCCATGGCGGCGTTCCGAGCGGAAATGGAGCGCTGCGAAGCTTTGGGGATCTCCGGCCTCGTCACCCACCCGGGGGCTCACCGAGGGGCGGGGGAAGACCGAGGGATCGAGCTCTTCGTACAAAGTATGAATCGCCTCTTGCAGGCTCAGCAGGGAGGGCGCGTGAAAATCCTGCTGGAAATCACCGCCGGGCAAGGGACCTCCCTGGGTTACCGCTTTGAGCATCTGGCTCGCATGATTACGGGTATTGAGG
>JACPSX010000177.1 GCA_016193065.1 Candidatus Tectimicrobiota bacterium
CGTAGTAATGGGTACCCGCGTCCTGGGTATGGGCGCTCCGTAAGGGTCCGTTGCGGACACCCGCAAGGAGCGGGTACCCACGAAGTGCACCCGCTCTGCGGGTACCCGGAGGCGAAGGGTGGGAGGGCTTTCCCCTGGCTATGGATTCGCAAGAACTGATGGGGGGCAAGTCAGTAAATTCTCTTGACAGTTCCGGGGTTCATCGGTAATTTTGCGGCATCATCGAAAAAAGGGCAGATGGGGTCTAGGGAAACCGTAAGGTCTCAGGAGATCCTGTAGGCCGATATCGAGTGCGCGATATCGGCCTTTTTTTTTAACCTCCGGCAAAGCACTTACTTTAAAGGAGAATCGTTATGGCAGAGGAAGCAAAAGACGAGTTGCTGCTGGATATTTCCGTGAAGGATGCGTCCCGGCTCTACAAGTTTTACCTGATCAACGAGCGGCTCATCATCGGGGTCAGCGGGGTGTTTTTGTTCCTGTTTGTGTGGGAGTACGTGGGGGGCATTGCCGAGCTCATCAACCCGATTTTCATGAGTGCCCCCTCGCGCATCCTGAAGGCGGGCTATGCGATGTTCGCCTCCGGGGAAATCTACAATGACATGTGGGTGAGTGGGAAAGAACTGTTTATAGGCTTTGGGCTGTCCATTGTGACGGCCATCCCCCTAGGGCTTCTGGCAGGCTGGTACCGGCGCCTGAACTATGCGGTGGATCCCTTCCTGGACGCTCTCAATGCCACCCCTCGGGTGGCGCTGCTGCCCCTGATCATCATCTGGGTGGGCATCGGGATCTGGTCCAAGGTGGTGATCGTGTACCTGGGGGCGTTCTTTCCCATCATCATCAACACGCTGGCCGGGGTGAAGACGACGGATGTGCGCCTTTTGAAAGCGGCCCGCAGTTTCAAGGCGAACGATGCCCAGGTGTTCAAGACGGTGATATTGCCCAGCACGGCGCCCTTCATCATGTCGGGGTTGCGGCAGGGGTTGGGCAGAGCCCTGGTGGGGGTTGTAGTGGGGGAACTGTACGCGGCCACGGCGGGCGTGGGGTTTATGATCACGGTGGCGGGGGCCACCTTCCAGACGGATAAGGTCTTCGTGGGAGTTCTTCTTATCTGCATCGCCGGGGTAGCGCTTACGAAGCTTTTAGGGGCGATGGAGCGTCGCTTCGACAAGTGGCGGCCCGGCTTTGAAGGCTTGACCTAACAAGCGAAACGGTCCGAGCCGTATCGACGTGCCGTGGCCCTCTCACTCCGTCCCTCTTCCCCGTGGAGGGAGGCAACTTCGGCGAGAAATCTCATCAAATAGAGGGGGAGAGTTCCTGGCGCAGCCGGTCTTCCAGGTTCCTGTCCAGGACGAAGAGGATGACCCGCTCTTCCGTGCGGGTGCTTAGATCGGAGTGCATGCTGACCACATGACAACCGGTCAGCCCCGTGACGACTTCTTTGAGTCTGTCGCTGCTGTGCTCCAGCAACTTGGTGCGGACCTGTTTGAGGAGTTCGGCTCCTTCCGACTTGACGAGCTGCTTTTCGGCTTGGGTGAGCACCCCTTTGAGCCGGATCAGGATCATATCCTGGACGATGTGACTCCTCACCTCGTGGGGACCTCGCCCCATGTGATCCCGTTCGAACTTCACCACCGCCTTGCTGATATCGGCCTCGATTTGTCCCTTGGTTTGTTTTGTCGGCACGGCCAGGGTCTCCTGTTCAGCTCTCGGCGGTGGTTCTCCCCAGTTCGTCAATCAGGTGGGCGGAAGTCAGGATGCCCCGGTAAAAATCGTCCAGGCAGAGCTTCTCGTTGGGAGAATGAGCTCCGTCATCCGGCCTGCCAAACCCCAGCATGAGGCTGTCTAGTTGAAGGACTTCCTTGAAGGTTGCGACCACGGGGATGCTCCCCCCTTCCCGGGTGAGCACGGGAGCCTTTCCAAACCCTTTGCTTATGGCCGTTCTCGCCGCTTTCATCCAGGGGCTGTTGACATCCATGAGGACCGGCTTGCCGCCGTGGAGGTTCTTGATCTCCACGGACACGTCTTGCGGGCACAGGGAGAGGACATACCGGGTGAACAGGGCGGCAATCTCCTCGGGGTCTTGATCCGGCACGAGTCTCATGCTGACCTTGGCCCCGGCCCGGGCCGGAATGATTGTTTTCGCGCCCGGGCCCGCGTAACCTCCATAAAGGCCGTTGATGTCCAAGGTCGGGCGGGCCCAGCGGCATTCCAGCGGCGTAAACCCTTCCTCGGTCCTGAGCTTGCGCACACCCGTGAGGGCGCGGTATTCCTCGGCGTGGAAGGGGAGGGAGTCATACATCTCCCTTTCCCAGGAGGCGATGGGGAGGACCTTGTCGTAGAACCCGGGGATCCGGATGGCCCCTCGCTCGTCCTTGAACCGGGACAGGACGTCCACCAGGATGCCGGCGGGGTTCGGCACCGTTCCCCCGAAGCTGCCGGAGTGGAGATCATGGCTGGGGCCTTGCAGGCTCACCTCCAGGTAGGCCAGCCCCCGCAAGCCGTAGGTGACGGCAGGGACCCCGGGGGCGAACTGGGTGGTGTCCGAGATCACCACGACGTCGGCCCTCAGTAGTTCCCGGTGCGCGGCAATAAACGGATCCAAGTGAGCGCTGCCCACCTCTTCTTCCCCTTCGATAAAAAACCGGAAGTTCAGCGGCAAGGTTCCCCGGGTGCGCAGGAAAGCTTCCACCCCTTTCATGTGGGCAAAGACCGGCCCTTTATCATCGCTGGCTCCGCGGGCGTAGATGTTGCCGTTGCGGATGTCCGCCGCAAAGGGTGGGCTTTGCCAGAGATCCAGGGGATCGACGGGTTGGACGTCATAGTGCCCGTAGAATAGGACAGTTGGTGCAGCGGGGATCATAGGGGTGCTGGCAAAGAGGATCGGGTTTCCCGGAGTCTGGAAAACTTCCACGGAGAGACCGATTCCCCGCAGGTGATCCGCCAGGAACCGGCTGCAGCGCAGGACGTCTTCCCGGTGGGCGGGATCGGCGCTGATGCTCGGGATCCGCAAAAGCTCTTGGAGTTCAGCGAGAAACTTTTCCTGATGCGACTCGATATACCTGAGCACGTCTTCCATATGGGTTCCCTTCGATCCGGATCGTTCGCTCGCGGTGCCCCTATTGTACTGGTCCGGCCGGGTCGCTGGCAAATGGGAACTGGAGCGGGCGAAAACCTTTCCCCTCTCTCTTCGGGACCCGCGGGGGCACACCCGAGGGTCTGGGGAGAGTAGCAATTCCTCGGGGATACACTGGAGGCGGGCAAGGGCACAGAGCAAGGGTACTTTCCGGCTTTTTCCTGACTGACTCAGCTTTTTCTCCCGCGTAGGATTGTGTCCATACTCGCCCAATACCCGCGGAGGAAGCCGTATGAGAGAGGCACCCGTAGGCTCCTTGGCCGGTTACAAGGTGCTCCACGGTTGATGGCCATGCTTCTCTACGGGGCCGGATTGAGGCTAATGGAATGTTGTCGCCTCAGGGTGAGAGACATCGATTTCTCCCGGAACTAGAAGTAGTAGTGATTGACACAGACCGATTTGCGCCGGTAGGTGAAATGGAGATAGCGTCCGCGTTGGGTCTTGGTCGCCGACCAGCCCGAAGCGCGCTCTTGGGCTACCCCCACGCACACCATTCCCGAGGAAGCTTGGAAGCGGTTCCGGTACTTCTGAACAAGGTCGTCCTTGCGCACCCCCTTCTGGAACTCAATCCAGGGGATGTGCCGGGCCTGGGCCCAGGCGCGCAGCCGGGTCTTGAAGGACTCGGTGATCTGGCCAAATACGGCTGGCGAGGGGATCTTCTGCCCGCGGGCTCGGAGCAGGAAGTTCACCACGCCTCCCGCGCTCTGCAGGCGGGGCACATAGGCGTTGAGGTACAGCCGGTCCACGCACTTTACTTCCAATGTCACATGCTTTCTGATAATCTCAGCCACGTTGGGCATGGGCTCCTCCTCGGTGTGACAATCAAGGAAGAGATACCACCCAACGGGCGTCCGTGGGAAGAAGAAATCTCCCCCACGGACGTCTCTTTTACTGGTCGGTTTGAGGCGCAGCTTCGTTAGGAGGCTGCTGAAAAACCCTCCGCTCACCCTTCGACCGGGTACCCGGCTTCCGGGTGAGGGCGAACGGAGCACGCAATGAAATTCTGGAAGTTTCTCCGTTCGTGGTGAGCCCTTCGACTTGGCTCAGGACAGGCTTGTCGAACCACGAAAAGGATATTTTCAGCAGCCTTCTCTAAAGGCAGGCGGTGTGACCCGTCCTCCCATTTCCCTCGTCAGGGCGATGTGGTCCTTACAGTTCAATCTTCGTCCCCAGAACCTTCAGAAATTTTGCCAGCCACTCGGGATGCGCGGGCCAGGCGGGCGCAGTGACCAGGTTCCCGTCCACATGGGCTTGGTCGATGGCCACATCTACCCAGCAACCGCCAGCGCGCTTCACATCCGGCCCCACGGCCGGGTAGGCCGTGCAACTCTTGCCCTCCAGCACGCCGGCGGCTGCCAAAACCTGCGCCCCGTGGCAGATCGCGGCGATCGGCTTGTTCGTGGCCGCAAAGTGGCCCACGATCTCCAGCACCTTCTTGTTTAAGCGAATGTATTCCGGAGCGCGCCCGCCGGGGATGACCAGAGCGTCGTAAGCTTCGGGTCTTACTTCATCGAACGTGGCGTTCAGCGTGAAGTTATGCCCTCGCTTCTCGCTGTAGGTCTGGTCGCCCTCGAAGTCATGGACAGCCGTCCGCACCGTTTCCCCGGCTTTCTTCTCCGGACAGACGGCGTGGACCGTGTGCCCTACCATCAGCAGGGCTTGAAAGGGAACCATGACTTCATAGTCCTCTACGAAGTCACCGACGAGCATCAGGATCTTCTTTGCACTCATCTTGAACTCCTTTCTACTTCTTGATGTTCTTCCCCCCGAATAGAAAAAGAGGCAGGACCCTGAGGAAAAATCTTGAAGTCCAGCGCCTGTCTGTCAATGAAATAATTGTATTAGCTGCCGGAATTTATCGGTTCTCCGCGGCCCGGCGCACGGGTTTTGGGAGCACCGGGGCCCCCGGTAATTCTTGCTACTTTCTGCCCCTGGAGCGCTCGGCGGCGATCTGCGCGGGTGTGACCGTGGGGGCCTGATTGCCCCAGCTCATGCGCTCGTGGTTCACTACGGCGGCAATTTCCTCGTCGGAAAGCTTATCCTTCCATGGGGGCATCTCCGCCGCGTAGGAGACGCCGTCGATGGGTTCTCCTTTCTGGCCGTTCAGGATAACCTCGATGTGCTGAGTCGGATCGGACGCTAGGACGTCTTTGTTTCCCTTCAAGGGAGGGAAGACGCCGGGAACTCCTTGTCCGTTTTGCTGGTGGCAGGCGGCGCAGTTCTGATTGTAGATCTGCAATCCCTTCTCCTGCCAGGCGAAGGTGCCCTTGCCCGCTTCCGTGGTCTTCTTTGCTGCGGAGGGCGGGCCGGCATCGGAAGGCGGAGAGGGTTGGGGAGCAACCCCGCCGTATGTGGGGGTGTTGGCAAACTGGGGCGGGGGGCTCCACTGGCTGGTCAAATACCAGATTGCCCACGCCACAATGGCCAGGAAGAGGACCCAGGCCCAGGTCGGGATGGGTGCGGGGGTTTCGGCGCGCCGGGGCTCAAAGTGGACTTCCCCCTCACCACCATAAGCGTTGACGAGGATGGAGATCTCTCCTTTTACCTCGTCCCCTTCCGACAGGCCGGAGACCGTGATGGCCGGACCATTGTGCACGAAGAACTTCACTTCCCGGACGTTCACCACGTTTCGCTGATCTTTGGCTTCGACACGGAGAGTGTGGAGGCCATCGGGAAGCTTGTTCGTGTCCAAAGTAAACGTTTCAGGCGCGTTGAACTGGGTGAGCGGCTCGGTCTCGCCGTCCAGAAATACCTTGATTACGACTTCGTTATCGCTTGCTGCACCTGCGTCAGTCATCTTTCAAAATGGTCCGTTTGATGTGATTCTTTTCCTTCTCCCCTGGCTTCAGGGTCATGCGGACAGCCAGGAAAATGACCCAAGCCACCGCCAGGATAACAATTCCTAAAATGGGGAATTGCTCAGCCCCCGCGCTGGTTTCTGCGCCCGGGTGAACTCCATGAGTTAAGCCGCCGGCTGCCGCGAGAAGCGTTCGTGCCACAAACATTTTCCCCTCACCCTGACCCTCTCCCCCATTGGAGACTGTGCCGCAATCCGCCGTTCGCCCTTCGACAGGCTCAGGACGAACGGCTAAGTGATTGAATTTCGGGGTCTGCTTGTCCGTTCGTGGTGAGCCTGTCGAACCATGAACGGACTTATGACACAGTCTCTTGGGGGAGAGGGGAGGGAGAGGAGGATTTTCTCGCAGTCTTATTACATCTGCGTCTCTCATCACGGCGGTTTTACTTTCCGGCGCCGGTTGACGGAGCACTTACGGCCGGCTGTTTCAGTGCCAGGAGGTAGTCCACCAGTGCCAGAGCGTCGGGTGTGGCAACGACTACCTTCCCTTTGGGCTTCCATGCATCGGGAACTGGAACCACCACCTCTCCGGGACCGGCTTGATCCTTCCGTTGGAAGTACCACCAGTACGCGGGCATGATGGACTCTCTGACTACGGCCCTCGGGTTATAGAGGTGGATCAGATGCCAGGTGGAGCTAGGCTGCCGGTTTCCCACATTGGCCAGATCCGGTCCGGTGCGCTCGGTTCCCAGAAGTTGGGGGGTGCTGTAGGCGAAATCTCCCGGGGCCGAGGGTCGCCCAAAGATCTGGTCCTGGGGGAGGGGCCTCACCTGCTGGGTATGGCAGTAAGAGCATCCCTCAGCCACGTAAATCTCCCGTCCCCTTTGCGCGCTCGGGCTCAGCGGCTCCAGGCCGGGGGCCGGGGGGACCTTGCTTGCTTCGATGGCCGGATAGATTGCAATGGCCAGGCTCAGGGCCACGAAAATCAGCAGCGAAGTAAGATATAGAAGCCGAGGGTTGGTGTGAAAGTTCATTGCTCCCTACCCGACCTTGCCTCAACGGTCGATCTTGCGGCCGGCCGCATGTGGTATAGGTTGTAGGCAAACACCAGATGCCCCAGGATCATGAGCATCCCGCCCACGGCTCTCCACAACCAGTGGGGAGCCATGGCCACCACGGATTCCAGGAACGGCTTTTGTGCCGACCATAAGAGCCCTTGGAGCGTTCCTCCGACTGAAAGAGATGCCACGTAGATGGCCATCCCCACGGTGGACATCCAGAAGTGAACACCCACCGCTTTTACCGGAGGTTCCTTGCCTGTCAAGCGGGGAAGAAGCCCGTAAATTCCTCCCCAGATCAGGAAAGCCACAAAGCCGTACATGGTGAAGTGAGCGTGTCCCACGGTGAAGTTTGTGAAGTGCCAGGTGAGATTGGCTGTACGGAATGCTTCCAGAGTTCCCTGGGTGGAAGCCAGCCCATAAGAAATCACGCCCACCAGGATAAAGGGGAGTGAGTAACTGCGGCGGATCAGTCCGCCGATCCCCTTCATGGTTAAGAGAAAGTTTCCCGTGCCGGCCCATACGGGCACCATCATCCCCACGCTGAACACGATGGCAATGGTCTGGAGGAGCCAAGGAATGGGGCTGAAGATGAAGTGGTGTGTGCCAATGATCGTGTAAAAGACCAGTTGCGTCCAGAAGCCCAGGACCCCAAGCGCGTAGGAATAGATGGGTCGATTCAGGAACAGCGGAAGAAAGTAGTAGGTCAGGCCGACGACTGTCGGGGTAAACCACATCCCCACCCCCTGGTGCATGTAGTAACCTTGAATGATGGTTTGCCCCAAACCGCGCTGGTACCAGGGGAGATAAGCAATCGTGGCCAGAACCAGCGTCCACAGGAAGGCGGAGAGGATGTACCAGTTGGAGATATAAATTTCCTTCATCTTGCGGCGCGCAATCGTGTTGTAGAAGTTGATTACGTGCAAGAGCAAGCTGGCCGCAAATAACAGGGCCAGGGGCCAGACGTACTCCCGGTATTCCTGATTGCCGTTGTTGATCCCGCTGGCCAGAGCCAGGGTTCCCATCAGGACCATCACGTTCCAGAGCCAGAGAGCTATCTTCGCCAGCTTCACGCTGTACAGTTCGGTCTTGGATGCCCTGGGTACCGCGTAGAGGGCCAGGCCCATCATGGCCAGAGAAGTCCACCCCCAGAAGACTGTGTTGGTGTGAATGGCCCGCAGCCGTCCGAAGGAGAGGAAAGGAAGGTCAAGGAAATCCGGGAAACGGAACTTGAGAGCCACAATCCCGCCGGCCAGGGTGCCCACCACGAGCCAGAAGGCGGCCCAGCCGAGATACTGGAAGAGAATCCGGGTGAGGACAGGGTCCTCCCGTGCCGAGGTCTCTGTGATCAACCGGGCGACGGATTGTTTGTAGAGGTCTGCTTCCGGAGCGCGTCTGACGGTTTGCCTGGCCAATCTTGATTTCCCTTCCTGAACTTCTTGCCCCTTACGGGTCCTTCTTCAGGCTTGGCCATTGCTGAGTATATTCCTCAAGCCTCTTTGAGACTACTTTAAAATCGCTGCCAATTGTTTCTTGGACTCTGCGCTGGTCCAGTCCCGGGAGCCTACATGCTTGTACCGGATGATCCCCTTGCGGTCGATCAGTAAGGAGACCGGGATCCCGACGACGCGGTACATGCGGAGGACTGACATGTCGGGGTCGAGCAGTGCGGGAAACGTCAGTTTCAACTCCTGCATGAACTCCTGTACCGCCTTCTTTCCTCCGCGGTCAATGCTGACGGCCAGGATCTCCAGGCCGCGGCTCTGATGTTGTTCGTACGCCTTCTGCATCGTCGGCATCTCCGCCCGGCACGGAGGGCACCAGGTGGCCCAGAAGTTGAGAAACACCGCCTTCTTCCCGCGCAGGTCCGAGAGTCGTATGATCCGCCCCTCCAGATCCGACAGAGCAAAATCCGGAGCCAAGTATCCCACCTCCGGACGGACCTCGGGAGCAGCACTCTTCCTGGTAGAGTAGATGTACCACACTCCCAGGGCCACCACCAGCAGAAGGGCTGCACCAGCTTTCCAGGAAAACCACCGCCACTTGCGCGGCATCGGCCCGCTTTGCAAGCCGCCGGGGTCGGCGACCTCTTCCATGTCAGATTTCCCCTTAGGAGTTGCGGAGCCAGCGCGGAAGAAAGGCTGGTACCCGCCCTTTATATTCGACGAAGGCCTGGCCGAAAGCGGCGGCCAGATCCTGGTCCTCCTGTTGGGCCAATCGCACATACATCCCGATCAGGATCGGGGCCATCAGAAGCGTTGGTAGAGTCGGCCACTGGATGTTGAAGGCAAGGACGATGACGATCAGCCCGATATACTGGGGGTGACGGATTATTCCATAAATCCCCCGGGTCACCAACGTTTCTCGTCCATGAAAGACCGTGTACCACCCCAGGGTCACTAAGCCTGCGCCGATAGCAATGAGGCCGACGCTAACCACCATGACCAGGTAGACTCCCGCGGAAATAGGGAGAAGCCCCAAGCGGTCCAGGGCAAAAGCCCAGAGATGGCTTTCGTTCATCCCGAAGACCCACGGAGAGAGGCCGAGAAACGGTGCCAGGAGGTAGATGGTCAACGGAATCCCGAACATCTCGGCAAACAGGGAGATGAGGAAGGCCGTGTAGATTCCAGTGTTCCGCCACTCCGCGCGACGCCTGGGTCTGGAGAATCCGAGCAAGAAGAGGGTGAAGAGTGCCGTCGCGATCAGGACGGCCCGCCAGTTCCCGTACCAGAGAGCAAAAGGAGTATCGTTGGAGTCAGGCCCGCGCTCCACGGTCATCCAGAGAAACCAGAGGCTCAGGCCAATGACCGCTCCCACGATTCCCCGGAGTACGATCTGCCACTTTCTCAAAGCTCTTTGCATCTGGCACCTCTGCTCTCAAGCTGGACCCTTCGCCTGACGGAGCGCACGGACAATCGTCCCCACGTGCTCGCCGAATTGGCGGTCGATCTGGCGTTCTCGGATCCGACCTTGCCGGTCAATCACGACGTAGCCCATATCGGCCATCTCCATTCCGGCTCCTTTCATCCCGTACTGGCGGATCACATTCATCTGTGGGTCCGAGAGGATGGGGAAGGTGAGGCTAAGGTCAACAGCAAGTCTCCTGGCGTCCTCAGGATGGTCGATGCTAATGACCAGCACCGCTGCCCCCTCCTCTGTAAGTTCACGGACCGTTTCTTGCAGCTTCCCGAGCTGCAGTCGGCAACTGTCTCATGTGTGGATCATGTAAAAGAGGAGGACGACCTCCTGCCTGTCGAGGTAGTCCTCCAGGGAAATTGTCCGGCCAGTAGAGGCCTGCAGGGTAAAGCGCGGAGCCTGTTCGAACTTCGCAGCCGTTCTATTCTGCAGCCAGGCAACCGCGCCGCCCCCTCCGACAATCAGTAACGCCAGGAGGACGCCAACAGTCCACTTCTTCCGCCGCCGCATTGAAGGATCCGGCTCCGAGGCACTTCTCTCACGTTGATCGAGTTTCTTTCTCCTCTTTCTTCCCATAGATGTAAATCTCCCCCCAGAGCTATCGAGCCCTTCCTGGAACTTGCCGGGTTCAAAGACGGACCGCTACACGGTCCTCGCTATGTTCCGGAAGCAACCAAACGACGCAATGTCTCCTCTACCTCGCTCCGGGCCACGGGCCCGAAGAACCCGGCGCAGACGTGTCCGGTTCTGGATTTCGCCAGCGTCCCGGGGACCGCCTCACTTCTTCTCCTCTCGCTTGTCTTCCGGGCTCCCATGCTGCGCCATCTTGGACATAGAGCGCATCATGAAATACATCCCGAGGGGGCAGGCGAGGAGGGCCAGCGCGGGGAGGAAGGCCCCAGCCGCCCCGAGCACGGCACTGCCGCCGCCCAGCAGGAAGACGAGGGCGAGAAGTGGGGCGCCCCAGCAGAGCCCCTTTCCGAGGTACGCCTTCCAGCCCCGCCGCTTCGGGGCCGCGTCCGCTGGCGCCTCGGCCGAGCTGACTTCGGTCGGCGCCTGAAGCGCCCGCGCGGCCGCTGCCTGGACTCGGGCCTCGCGGACGTTCCGGACGAACTCCTCCGCGTGGCCATCGGAACAGAATACCTCGCCGAAGCGCTCGATAGTGAGGCCATAGGCGTTTGTATCCGCGCCGCAGAACGCACAGTAGCGTTCCGCAAGCTTCTCGAATCGCGTCCCTTTTCCGTCTTCGGGGAGCGCGACGTCCGGTGCCGTCTCTTTCTGCTGCTGTTCTGTCATATTCCTTCCTCCTGTTCCAGGCGATGCCTCAGAGCGCCCAATAAGTCAGGGTGTCATTGATTCCCGCCAGAACGAAGATCACCCCGGAAATCCTAGTGATCATCGGGCCGGCACGCTTGAGATGCTCGACAAGACCTCCCGCCGCTCCGCTCCCGACTGCAAGGAGGCCCGCGTACACCACGAGGGGGAGTGTGGTCCCTACGGCGAAGAGCCCGGGGAACACCAGACCCGCGGTGCTCCTGAGCGCGAGCGGAATCATCAGGCCGAAGAAGAGCCAGAAGAGAGTCGGGCAGAAGGTAAACGAAAACGACACTCCAAGAAGGAATGCCCCCCACGCTCCCTTGCGGGGGAGCCGCGCCCGAAGCCACGCCGAGACGACTCTACCCACCGAACCGCGGAGGCGTAGGACGCCCAGCAGGCCGAGCCCGATCACGATCATCAGCGGGCCCAGCGCCTTCCGCGCCGCGATCACCACCGGGACTACCGCGCTCTGGAGTTGGAGACCCAGCAGGATCACGGCGCCGCCCACCGTCATGTACACTAGGACTTTTCCGGAGATATAGGCCAGCGCCTCCCGCAGAGGCCGCCCCTCCC
>JACPSX010000244.1 GCA_016193065.1 Candidatus Tectimicrobiota bacterium
CATCCACTGCAACCACCAAGTATTCACCGCTTGGTTTCTGCCGATAAAACTGGATGCCTGGAAGCTGTTTATTTTGCCAACGTGACCAAAGAGCGCTTTCGCTGTCTGTCAAGTTCTTGCGCAACTCCCGCGCTTTATCTTTGAGATTCGAATTGTACCTCAACATCTCTCGATCCTCTCAAAATCCCCCCTGCCCCCCCTTTTTCAAAGGGGGGTTATGTTAGCGCTTATGCCCTCAAGGGGGGAGGGTGAGGGAGGGGGTTCCTTACATTCCGCTTCTCCGCTGGAAAGAGGCTCGGGGAAGGCCTCGCGCAATTAGTCGAGTCTCCAGGGATCCATGCGGGTGCTGGCAGGCGCGGGCTCAAGAACTTCCTGGATCTTCCGGTAGACCCTGCGATTGTAGAGATAGGCAATGTGCCCCAGGGCTTCCAGAGGGACGTTCAGAGAGTGATCTCCCTCCAGATGAGAGCTCTCGGCCGGAATCACGATTTCGTCGAAGTCTGAGTAAAGGGATACGACGGGCACTGCAGAAGTGTTTGCCGGATCGGTTTCCAGAGAATGGAGGAACGGGCTCCCGGGCCGCATCTGCAAGGCGCAGGGACCCAGTGCGAAGGTCCACAATTTCGTGCCATGGTGAGGTGTCCCCAAAGAGATGACTTTCTCGACCCGTTGGGAGCCCCCGAGCCGGGACACGTAGTATCGGGCGATAAGCCCTCCCATGCTGTGGCCGATGAGGATTACCTTGGTCCGGCCGCAAGCCTCGTACACCTCTTCGACCTTCTCCTTGAGCTGCTCGGCCAGGAGCATCAGGTCTCCCCAGGGGGGTGCTAGTGAAAGGGCCACCGCCGGCCTCCATCCCTGGCGCTCCAACCACCATTTCAAAGGATAGAGAGTAAAAGATCCCATCATGTAACCTGGTACAAGCACCACCGGGGTATATGGGTCCTCGCCCTCCAGGGGCTGCAGGAGCGGCGAGAGGGGTATCCGGAAAACCCTGGCCACCAGATGCCGCACGGCGTCCGCAGCGCTGAGAGTCAGCGCCACGAGATGGTAGAGATATTCGGCCAGGAATGGACCCCAGCGAGATACTCTTTTGGAGGCTTCCAGCGCCCTCCTGGGGATCTGAACGCTGTCCGAGTTGGCGATCTCGATCCACCGTAGGCTGTATAGCCAGAGATGCTCGAGGAGGAGAAGGAGAAGGAACAGGAGGATGAGGTTCGTGATGAGTTCCATCCGCGCCTTATCCGATCTTTACGGCGCGCGCTTGCCCCCGGGTCTCCAGTGCCAGATCGATCAGGCGATCGAGGAGCCGGGGATAGGAGAGGCCGCTTGCTTCCCAGAGCTTGGGATAGATGCTGGTGGCGGTAAATCCGGGAATGGTGTTGATTTCGTTCAAATAGATTTTTCCCGTCCCCTTTTCCCAGAAGAAGTCCACCCGGGCCATTCCGGTGGCGGCAATCGCCTTGAATGCCTCCAGCGCCAAGCGGCGGACGGTCTGAGACGTTTCGGCAGGGATCGGGGCCGGGATGATGATGTCCGTGAGACCCTCGGTGTACTTGGCTTCATAATCGTAAAATTCCCGGTGCGGCACGAGTTCCGCCACCCCCGAGACTTGCGGCTCGTCATTGCCCAGTACCCCGCATTCCAGTTCCCGGCAATCGATCCCTTTTTCCACCACCACCCTGCGGTCGTACTGGAAGGCAAGTTCCAGGGCCTGTTTCAAATCCGCCTGCTCTTTTGCTTTCGAGATTCCCACGCTGGAGCCCAGGTTGGCCGGTTTTACGAAAACCGGATAGCCCAGAGCCTTCTCGATGCGATCCTGCTCCCGGTTCGGGTCAGACTGCCATTCATGGCGCAGCACCAGGGTGAAAGGGGGATTGGGCAGGTTCCGGTACTGGAAAAGCGCCTTCATGACAGCTTTGTCCATTCCGATAGCGGAGGCCAAGACGCCGGCGCCCACGTAGGGGACGCCGGCCAGCTCGAAGAGACCCTGGATCGTGCCGTCCTCGCCGCGTGGGCCGTGGAGCACGGGGAAGGCCACGTCGATAGGAACTCGTTCGGGAGGCGCTTTCTGCTTGAGGACCAGAAGTCCGCCGCAGGAAGGATCGGCGGGCAGAACAACAGGAGACTCGTTTCGCGGATCAGGGAAGGTGCCTCCCCGGAAGGAAGGGAGCCAGCGCCACTGCCCATCGGGCTCAATGTAAACGGGGAGGACTTCGTACTGGTTGGGATCCAGGGTGGCAATCACCGAGGAAGCCGAAGCTTTGGAGACTTCGTGCTCCCCGGATTGGCCGCCAAAGAAAACGGCCACCCGCAGCTTCTTAGATGGATTTGCCAATCTCGCGCCTTCCTCCCCCAAAGTGTCAGCCGTTTCTATCACACCCCCCGGAACCTGTCAACGGCCAGAGGGCACTTGCCCACCCTCAGTTTCTCTTCGGCATCCTCGGGAGTGCTCAGACCCAGGATGCGGGTACCCACAAAGTGCACCCGCTCTGCGGGTACCCGGCTCCCGAAGGGCTTACGGCGAGGCAAGGGGGACCGGGGTGCCCCTTGGGGCTCCAGTAAACTTTTGCCCGCCAGGGCGATTTGTTCTCGGTGC
>JACPSX010000245.1 GCA_016193065.1 Candidatus Tectimicrobiota bacterium
GGATGGACCTGATTGAGGCTCGTCCTGTCCGCCGAGTTGACCAGGTGGTCAATTTACGAAACGAGTAGTTAGCGAGTACCCGAAGACTCCCCAGTTTGGGCTAGCACGATCGCCATAAGTTCCTCACTAATCCAAAGCCCGGAGGCGCGCAAGTCCTCGAGGAATTCCACGCGTGACATCCCAGCTAACTGGGCAGCCCGTCCGGATGACAACTTTCCCAGCTCGAACAACTTCACGGCAGCTAGCAGACGCAGATCCTGAGAAAAGGACTCAGGGTCTTGCTTCAAGCTGATAAGGGTTTCCTCAGGAATTTCGATGTGGACAATTGGCATTCAATCACCCTCATTCGTCACATTTATTTTTATTTTGTACCACTGATTGACCCTTTATGCAACCCATGAAGTGAACAGGGGATTGACTGTCACATCTCCTACCCCCCATCGGGGGAGAATTCCTACAACCCTCGCCCCCTTTGGGGGGAGGGTGCAGGTCGGGGAAAACCGTCCCCTCCGCTCGCGGCAACTCCATCCGCCCCCGTTCGTGCTGAGCCTGTTTCTCCCCGTTCGTGCTGGTGGAGCACTTTATCCGAGAAGATGTGGAGTGGGGCCTGCGTAGCAATGAATGAGAAGGTGATAACCGCCATTTGTGATGCGGGGCCAATCCTTCACTTGGACGAGTTAGGCAGCCTGAACCTATTAGCTGACTTTCGCAACCCCCAAGCCCACATGGTAGTATCGGTATTCTCCTGCGGGCCATCCGCCGCGGTCAGCTCACCGCTGCCCAAGCCATCTCTTGCTTGCATGCCATCCCACAGCACTCTTCACTTCACATCAGTCCCGTTCTATTGCAGGAAATTATAAGCCGCGTGAAACAAGAATACAGGATTGAGGAATGAGCCCTCGACCTGTTGCCTCTGATTTGTAATTTCCACGCTGTTCCCTCATCCCTCAGTCTTCATGCCGATCCTTCTCCTCTTTCCCGGAACGATCCCCTGTCCGTTCATGGAAAAGAACCTCTTTCTCCCTTTCTCTCACTGGGGAGAAGGGTGCAGGTGAAGGAAAATTGAGGCTGAAGAGGGGAGTCTTTCATGGGAAGCTACGACGCGGCGAGCCTTACCCCTCCTCCCCCCATTGGGGGAAAGAGCCATCGGGGAAGGGACTGTCATCAGGCCTCTTACTCCTAACCTTTTTCGCCAACTTTGACCACGCGTCCTCGGATATCTCCTGTCGCACTCGGAAACAGCTCCTTTTTTATCCCCTCCGCCAACCACTGTCTGATGAGGGTTTGGTAGGGGATCGATTTCATCGTGGCAATTTTGCGGAGGGCTTGGATCTGAGCCGGATCAAGCTTAATTGAGATGTTCTGCAGGCGTCTCGTCCTTCTTCCGCTCAAGATCTCCTTACGCAATTCTTCTTCCAGTGCGAACTCAACAGGGCTCTCATCAAGTTCGCTGAGCACCCCGGATCGATCGTAGTACTCTGCCGGGGTCTCCTTGACCTTGCCGGATCGCTTTTCCATCGTTCAGATCCTCCGATGCCGCTGGCAATATTTGCGCTCAGCTACATCCATGTCCCATCCCGTGACTACACGGACAAGGCCCTTCCCTTTTTTTTCAAAGACCACAACAAGCAAGCGGCCTGATCGGGTGCGCCCGAAGGCCGCATAATGGCCTCGCTTTGTCTTTCGAAAAATTGGGGCGATGGCAAATATCTCTTCAGCCTCTTCTGGCTCAATCCCATGACCGAGCGCAACGTGCAACACATTCCCGTCATCCCACTCAAATCCTGAGATTCGCAACCCATATCTCCACTTGGTAATACATTACACTCCCCGAACATTTTTCGTCAAGTGCCACCTCCGGTACTACCCCACCCCCCATGGGCGGAGGATCTACCCTCATATCTTCTCCCCTCTCAGGTAGGAGGATTCAGCATCACATCTCCTCCCCCCTTCGCGGGGGCGGAACCACGCTGACATTTTCTCCCTCCCACACTGGGGGAAGGGTCTGGGTTAGGGAGCAAAGACCCATCCGTCCGTGCTGAGCTTGTCCACCTCCGTTCGTGCTGAGATGGTCGAAGCACGAACCCCTGTCCCCTTGATTCGTCGTCGGGAGATATCTTCAACCCCTCTCCCCATCTGGGAAGAATCACCATCTTCCCTGCCCATCCGGGAGAAATTTTCGTTTCCCCGCGCCCCCCTCTGGGGAGAACCCATTTCCCCAGCACCGGGGAAAGGTGGGGGACTCTGGCGCCTAGCCTTCCCCCGCTCCAGCAAGCTTTTCACCCGGGTCTCCAGAATGTTCACCTCCCCCATTCTCCCGCTTGATCTTCTGGCACAGCCGGGGGATGTTCACGCTGGGCAGGTGAAAATCGAGGATCACCAGATGCGGCTCGCACTGCTTCACGCGCAGGAGTGCCTGGCGGTCATTCTCCGCCTCAAAAACCTGATAGCGCGCCTGCAAAATGCGCTTCAAGGTCGTGCGGGTATACGGGTCATTCTCGACCACAAGGACTCTCTTCTCCCTTGACAACAGTTGCTTGACTGAGAAGGAATCACTGGGTATACTTCATTTGCAGTTATAGCATCATATACAGCCTTTCCTGGAAAGGAGGCAAATCCAATGCCGCGCGGCAAAATGGTTTACGTCTCGGAGGAAGCCCACCGGAAGCTCAAGCTACTGGCCGCCCGTCGCAACCGCCCAATGGGGGAGGTGGTCGAAGAATTGGTTGGACAGGAACTGGCGGATTTGCTCAACCTCTGGACGAGTCCGGAGGGCCTGATGCTGCAGCAAAAACTGCTGGCCCAGATCTGGGAGGACCCAGCCCTGGATGTCTACAATGATGATTAAGCTCTCCCGTGGAGATACCGTGCTCGTGGCATTCCCCTTCGTGACTCAGACGCATGTGCAGCGCAGGCGGAGACCAGCCCTGGTGGTACAAGCGGATCGGTATAACCGTCGGCGGGCTGCCGTGATCCTGGCCGCCATCACCAGCAGCCGGGCTGGACCGCATCGACCAAGCTCTGGCAGATGCCCTCGGACTTGTCTCTTCGTCCACCTAGCCCCCCGCACCCAGCTTTCCTATCCATGATCATGCATTGGAACTCCTTGCCCTCTTTCTCCAGCATTTCCTTCCACCTTCCCCTTATCCCCTAGATCACCCACTGGCCCGGCCAGCTCCGCATCTCCTTCAGGAACCGAATATGCGAGTCCGCACCCCAGGCAGAATGGTCCTCCCCCACCCCTATCAGGGAGAACTCTTCTTTTCCCTCGCCCACATCTGGGGAGAGGGTCTGGGTGAGGGGGCGCAGGTCAGGACAAGCAGGGTCAGTGTGAGGGAAAGGATCTACGAGGCAGCAGGAATTACGACTCCTCCCCCCTCGCAGGGGAGGATGCAGGAGGGGGGGAAGCGTCATCAGCCCCCATGGCGAGGACCTGATTGAGGCTCGTCGTGCCCGCCGAGTTCGCCACCGAACCCGCTCCGACCCTCGACTGGGCCGCCGCCTCGTGAGCCGCGCCCCCCGCGGCCCCCACTCCTCCAACCTCTGACGCTTCATCGCCTCCTCAATCGCTCCCGGCAGATCCTCCGGCTCGCAGGCCCGATCAACGGGCCATTCGCTCTTGACAGCGTCGCATAATTATGTTATACGTTTTGACAGCTTCGTTTAACCCAATTAAAAGGAGGCAGAACCATGCCGGCCGTGAAAATATTAGCCAAGGGTCAACTGGTCATCCCGGCCAAACTCCGCAAGAAATACCACATCCGGCACGGCTCCGAGCTCCAGATCCTCGAATACGGCGGGATGCTTCATCTGATTCCGCCTGTCACCGATCCGATCAAGGCCGCCGCCGGTTTTTTGCCCAAAAGGCCTTCTCTCGCCAAAAAGCTGTTGAAGGAGCACCAAAAGGATTTTGCGTGACATCCCGACTCGTCTTCGACAGCAATGCTCTCCTCAAATTTTTCCAGGGAGAAGCGGGGGCGTCCGCCGTTGAAAAGTGGCTCCGGACGGCCGAGCGCCGGCGCTGGATCAAATATCTCTGCGCGATCAATCTGGGCGAAATCATCTACGCCACCAAACGCCAATACGGCGACCAGCGGAAGATCGAGGTGCTGGGGCACATTCACCGGATGAACTTTACCATTCTTCCGGCGCCCGACGACTTGATCTTCCAGGCCGCGGAGTATAAGGCCGCATACAGCATCTCCTACGCCGACTGTTTCGTCCTGGCCTGCGCGGTGAATCACGCCGCCGCAATTATCACCGGAGACCCGGAATTCAAAAAGGTCAGCCACCTTGCAAAGATCCATTGGGTCTAAACTCTTCACTCCTCACTTCCTCACCAGTTCCTCAATCGCCGCCGCGACCAGCTTCCCGTCGAGCGCCGGCTCTCAGAAGAATTCGGGAAGCCGAATGAGCGCCTGACCACCGAGATCGGGAAGGTCAACCTGGAATTTGCCAGAGTCCGCTGTACTTCTCGCCTCTCATCTTCCGCATCCGGCTTTCCCGTCCCTCCTATGTCCCTTGTAGGCGCCAATGACCGAAACGATCACCGAAAAAGGCCTTCCGTGTCCGGAGGGCCTTTTATACTGAGAACCGATGATCGTCTCGTTCCTTCCGGGTCTGCCAGGAATAACGTCAGGCGAATCACAAAAGCCTGGCGCACAACAAAAGAGACCTCGGTTACGATGCGCCGGGGATTGCCTCTCCTCCCCCCTCGCGGGGGAGGATCATCTTCATATCCCCTCCCCCCTGGGAGACTGTGTCGCAATCTGCCATTCGCCCTTCGACAAGCCTGTCCTGAGCGAAGTCGAAGGGCTCAGCGCGAACGGCTATGTGATTGACTTTCGGTTTGTCATCATCCGTTCGTGGTGAGCCTGTCGAACCATGAACGGATGATGACACAGTCTCTGGCGGGGGAGGATGCAGGTGGGGGGCAAAAGTAATCTTCCCTCGCCCCCACCGGGGGAGAGGGTCTGGGTGAGGGGGCGCAGGTCAGGACAAGCAGGGTCAGTGTGAGGGAAAGGATC
>JACPSX010000043.1:0-3585 GCA_016193065.1 Candidatus Tectimicrobiota bacterium
TGGTGATCCCCATTGCCATATCGGTTCACACGGTCGTGTCCTGGGTCTTTGCCATGACGATCCAGCCCATGTGGCACAGCACAATCTTCGGTCCTTACTTTGTGGCCGGGGCCATCTTTTCGGGTATTGCCGCGCTCATCATCGCCATGGCCATCATCCGGCGCGCTTATCACCTGGAGGAATATCTCAAACCCATCCACTTCAACAACCTGGGCACTCTTCTCCTGGTCATGAGCCTACTGTGGTTCTACTTCACGTTTGCCGAATACCTGACCACCTTCTACGGAGGTGAGCCCACGGAGATGACGGTCTTTAATGCCAAGATAAAGGGGCCCTATGCCCCCTACTTCTGGACCATGGTGATGACCGACTTCGTGATCCCGTTTGCGATCTTATGCAACCGCAAGACCCGCACCATTGCGGGAACGGTCGTAGCCTCGGCCTCGGTGACCGTGGGAATGTGGCTGGAACGCTTCACGATCGTGGTGCCTACTTTGGTCAATCCTCGGATCCCTTTCCCCCGGGGGACCTACTTCCCCACCTGGATTGAGGTCTCCCTGACGGCGGCAGCCTTTGCGATGTTTATTCTTCTCTACATGGTGTTTACCAAGTTCTTCCCCATTGTCTCCGTGTGGGAAATGGAGGAGGGCAGAGAAGTCGGTGTCGCAGAAACCACCGCGCGGGTGCGCACGTATCTGCCGGGGAAAGCGGAGGCATAAAATGGAAGAACACCTGGGCAGCAACCTCTCCCGCCTTGGAGCCGAACGGGCCGCCAGCCGCAGCATCGTTTATGGCGCTCTTTCGGCGGCCTTCCGCCGGCCCGCCTTCGATGCGGTCCTGGACAAACTGGGAAGTTCCGGGATGTTTCTCATCCTGGAAGTGGAGTACAACCGGCTCTTCGTGGGGCCCAACCCGCCCCGTGTCTACCCGTACGAATCCATGTACCAGGGTCCGGGCGGAGCCGCCATGGGGGAGGCTGCCCTGCACGTTCTTAGCACCTATGCCCTGGAAGGGCTGTGTCCCGGGGACGTGGAGAAAGATCTGCCCGATCACGTGGCCTTGGAGCTTGAGTTTCTCGCCTACCTTTGTGCCCGGGAAGCGGCTGCCCTGGAAGAGAGAAACGAGGAAAAGATTTTCCACTACGTGGGCAGGCAGCGCGATTTCATCAAGAATCACCTGGCGCGCTGGGTGTCCCCGTTTTGCCGGGAGATTCTCCGCGAGACCCAGGAGGATTTTTTCAAGTGTTGGGCAAATTTGCTGGAGAGATTCATCCGCTGGGAGGCCAAGAGACTGGAGGTTCAAGTTCATGGCGAGAGTCTGGCCTAAGCTGTTTTTGCCAGTCCTTATTGTGGTTGTGGTGCTCTCGAGCATGAGTGCCCGGGCTCAGGCCCCGGAACCCTCCTTGCCGAGTAACCCCCTGGAGGGGCGCAATCTTTACGTCAGCAAGGGTTGCGTGAACTGCCACTCCGTCTGGGGAGAAGGAGGAACCCTCGGGCCCGATCTGGGCCGCGTGGGCACCGGGCGTAGCGTTCTCCAACTGGCGGGCATTCTCTGGAACCATTCCTTCCGGATCACCGAGCTCATGCGCGAGCGCAAGATGAATCGTCCGAACTTCACTCCCAAGGAGATGAGCAATCTGGTCTCCTATCTCTACTTTCTCAACTTCTTCGATGAGCCTGGAGATCCCGGGGAAGGAGAGCGGCTTTTCCAGGAGAAGAGGTGCGCCGCATGTCACACCGTGGGCGGCAAGGGAGGAAAGGTGGGTCCCCCTCTGGACAACTATCGCCGCTACATGTCCTCGATCTTCCTTGCCGAGTCCATGTGGAATCACGGCCCCGCGATCAGCGCCAAGATGAAGGAGATCGGAGTGCCCCGGCCGGCGCTGGCGGGGGCCGATCTGGCCAACTTGCTGGCCCACATCCGGGAGCATTCCCGGGCCGAAAGGTCGCAACCCGTTTATATGCTGCCCGGCAATCCGGCCGAAGGCAAAAAGGTCTTTGCCTCCAAAGTCTGCTCCCAGTGCCATGCGGTTTACGGAGTTGGGGGGAAAGTGGGACCCGACCTGGCGGCAATCAAGTTCAGACGCAGCATCTCCCAGGTGGGGGCCCTGTTTTGGAATCACGGTCCGCGCATGTGGGACGCTATGAAGGCCCGGGGGGTGGAATTTCCGAAATTTTCCGGCTCTCAGATGTCCGACCTGATTGCCTACCTCTACTTCCTGCAATACTACGAGGATCGGGGGGACCTCCGGGTGGGAGCCCGGATCTTCAAGGAAAAGGGGTGCGCGAGCTGCCACAGCATGGCGGGATCTGGACCCAAGGTCGGCCCCGATCTGAGCAGAACCAAAGCATTGGACTCCTCGACTCAATGGGCGTCCTCCATGTGGAACCACGAGGGCGTCATGGAAAAGAAATCACGAGAACTCTCGACTCCCTGGCCTCGCTTTGATGGGAACGAGATGAGGGACATGGTGGAGTACCTCAAGTCGCTACGGGATGGCGCGCGGAAGTAAATGGGGACCCTTCAACAATCAGCCGCCGGCCATCCGCATTCCGCTTTCCTGTAGCGAATTTTCACCTCGGGCGAATCGCTGACCCGTCGACTGCGGATGGGAGATCGGTGGCAAAGAATGCTCGGAAAGGAGAAGTGAGTGGTTAGGATCCTGGGAGGAGCGGCAGCATTTGTTGTGGTTATTCTCATGGCCGGTGGAGTTTACGCTGCCGATGCGGCGGCCGGTAAGGCTGCTTATCAGAAGCGTTGTGTGGCCTGCCACGGCGCTGATGGCAAGGGCAACGTGGGGATGGCCAAGGCGCTGCAGGTGACGATCCCCGATTTCACCGACGCAGCCGTGGTGACCAAGCTCGGCAAGGATGGCATCCAAAAGACCGTAGCGAGCGGTAAGGGAAAAATGGCTGCCATCAAAGGCGTAAACAAGGAAGAGCTGGATAATATCGCCGCCTTTGTGGGTAGCCTGGCCAAGTAGCGGTTTTGCGGTGTTTCAGAACCGCGCGGGGAACTTGAGCAGAGGATCGAGTGGCGCGGGGATGGGCTCTCTGCTCCAAGGCTCCTTTTACAGCGGGTGAAGGGTGGCTGTTCTCCCACGGGGGAGAAGGGTTCCCCGCGCGACACCCTTTTTCGGGTTTTTTCGAAAGGGAGAGCCATGGGCCGCATGCTTTCCTCTCTACGGTTTAAGCTCTCCCTCTCCATCATCGCCATCCTGGTGGTGGGGATTGGCATTACCGCCTGGGGAAACATCCAGATCCTCGACCGCCAGCTCCTGGAAATTGCCAAGGAGCGGGCTGACCTCCTGCTGGAGGACGTCCACGGGAACGTTGTGGCTGCCATGCTCAACAGGCAGCGCCAACTGATCCAGGAGCTCCTGGACGGACTCCGGGGGCATCGCGGGATCGTGGCCGTGCGCGTCCTCAATGAGCGAGGAATGGTCCAGTGGTCCAGCAATCCGCGGGAGGCGGGGGGGCTTTTTCCCGTGCAGGGCCTGCTGGATGCTCGCAACGGGAATCGCTCCCTGCTCAGCGATCCGATAAGCGGGGATCCGCTTCTGCGCATGTCCCGGGTGATTCGAAA
>JACPSX010000043.1:3599-16908 GCA_016193065.1 Candidatus Tectimicrobiota bacterium
AACGAGGAACGCTGCTTCGGCTGCCACAATCCCGCCAAGAAGATCAACGGGATTATCAGCGTGGACGTTTCCCTGGCCCCGATCCGCACCCGGATTAACGAGGTCCACAAAGTTCTACTGCCCTCGGCAGCCTTGACGGTGGTTGCCGTCTTTCTGGCTATCTGGTTCTCTTTGTCTCGCACAGTCACCCAACCTATCTCCCTACTCATAAAAGGCATGAGGCGTACCGAGACCGGCGACTTCTCCGCCCGGATTTCACTGCCGCGGCGGGACGAGCTGGGGCAACTGGCGGAGAGGTTCAACACCATGGGCGAGAAGCTCAGCTCGGCGCGGCGAGAGCTCGAGCAGTACCACCAGCAGCAGATGATGAGGGCGGAAAAGATGGTGTCCCTGGGGCAACTGGCCTCGAGCATCGCCCATGAAATTAAAAACCCCCTGGCGGGGATCAGCGGCGCCATGCAGGTGCTTGCCGCGGAGTTTCCCAAGGAGCACCCCAACCAGGTAATCGTCAAGGAAATCCGTGGGCAGGTGGACCGCCTGAACCAGGTGGTGCAAAACCTGCTGGACTTCGCCAAGCCTTCGCAGCCCCGCTTCGTGGAGGCGGATATTCACGAGATCCTGGCCAGGGTCCTTTTTCTCGTCAAGCAGCAAGCCCGGGAATTGGGCATCGAGCTCCAGGAGCAATTCGGCCAAGATCTGCCCTCCCTGTGGGTCGATGAAAAGCAGATCCAGCAGGTCTTCCTGAACGTTAGCCTCAACGCTCTTCAGGCCATGGGCTCCGGAGGGAAGTTGACCATCCGAACCCTTTCCCGGACAGCCGACCGCGTGGCGGTAGAGTTCCAGGACACGGGGCCGGGAATCCCGCCCGAAATCCTGAACACCGTGTTTCAACCTTTCTTCACCACCAAGCCCAAAGGGACCGGGCTGGGGCTGGCCATTGCCCAGAGAATCATGCGAGAACATGGAGGGGAAATCCGGATTCTGAGCGAACCGGGGAAAGGGACGTGCTTCATCCTGCTGTTTTCCACCCAGAGAAGAAACGGCAGGGTGAGCCTGGAGAGGCAGGAGGAGTGGCATGCTGCCTTATGAGATCCTGATCGTAGACGACGAGAAACTCATTCGCTGGTCTTTGTCCCAGGCGCTGGAAAAAGAAGGGTACCATGTCTTGACGGCTGAAGATGGGGAACAGGGTCTGGCTCTGGTCAAAGAAGAGGACCCGGACCTGGTAATCCTCGACGTAAAGCTGCCGGGGCTCGACGGTCTCCAGGTGTTGGAAAAGATCCGGGAGTTTAATCCGGGAGTGGTGGTGATCATGCTGACGGCCTTCGATGCCCTGGAAATTGCCGTGGGAGCCATGAAGCTCGGGGCTTACGACTACATTCACAAGCCCTACGAGCTGGAGAAGGTCCAGGTCTGCATCAAGAATGCGCTGGAGACTGTCAAGCTGAAGAAGGAGGTCCAACAGCTTCAGGAGGAACAATCGAGCCGTTACGGCTTCAAGAACATCATCGGACAGACGGAGAACATGCGGCAGGTCTTTGAAACGGTCCGCCTGGTGGCCCGCAGTGATACCACGACCGTCCTGCTCCAGGGGGAGAGTGGCACGGGCAAGGACTTAATTGCCAAGGCCATCCATTACCAGAGCTCGCGGCGGGATCATCCTTTCATGGAGATTGACTGTACTTCTCTGCCCGAGTCCCTGGCCGAAAGCGAGCTCTTTGGGCACGAGAAAGGGGCCTTCACGGACGCCAAGGTTCAAAAGAAAGGACTCTTTGAGCTGGCCAACGGGGGGACCGTTCTCCTGGACGAGATCGGCGACATGCCACTGGGGATCCAGTCCAAGCTCCTGAGGATTCTGGAAGAGCGGACCTGCAAGCGAGTCGGGGGCGTGCGTGACATCAAAGTGGACGTGCGGGTCATCGCGGCCACCCACGTGGATCTGGAGAAAGCGGTGACGGCGGGAAAGTTCCGGGAGGATCTGTACTACCGGCTCAAGGTGATCCCGATCTACATTCCCCCGCTGCGGGAGCGTCGAGATGACATTCCCTTGCTGGCCAAGTATTTTGTTCACATATACAGCAAGGAATTCAAGAAAAAGGTGAAAGGTCTGTCTGCGGAAACAATCCAACTCCTCCTGGAGTACGATTGGCCGGGCAATGTGCGCGAGCTGAGAAACGTCGTCGAGAGGGCAATCATCCTGGGCAACGAGGACTGGATCATGCCCGATCAACTGCCTCGGGAGATTTTTGCCAAGACCAGCGAGTCCGCCAGGGAGGAGTTCTTTCGTCTTCCCGGAGCCGGGGTCAATCTGGAGGAAGTCGAAAAGGCGCTCATTGCCCAGGCCCTGAGCCGCACGTTGGGTAACCAGATCCAGGCTGCCAAGCTGCTGGGAATCTCCCGGGATACGCTGCGCTACCGGATGAAGAAGTACAACCTGGGAGAAGAGGAGGTCGTACGCTCCCACGAGGAGCCTGAAGGGGATTCCCTGGCGGGCTTCGCCATTTAGCGATTAGCCCCGATCCGACACTAATCAGCCCAAGAAATCCTTGCAGATGAGCCTCGGATCAGGGGGAAAATCTGTTTATGCGATGAATCAACAACCCACCCTTTTGAGACTACTTTTCGGCAATGAGAAAGCCCTTGCGCTCCTCAGCGGTCAGCTCGGCTTTCCTTTTCAAAGTCCAGTTCCCCACCCAGGCCTTGAAAGTCTGGAGATTCTTCTTCCTTTCCTCGTCGCCAGCTCCGAGAAACTGATGCATGTTCCCAGGCTTGCCGTCCTTCGTGCTCTTCCCGTCATCGAGCCGTCTCATGATGGCCCCGGCGTCGCCTCCGTTGACAAAATCCACCAGGAGCTTGTAGCTATCCATCCGGGGGCCCTTCATCTCCTTGGTGTATTTTTCCTTGTTTTTGTCAAATTCCTCAATGAGAGGGGCCGCCGCGCCGTGGCATGCGATGCATTTGGCCTTCCACAAGGGCTCAATGTCCTTTGCATAGGTGGCCTTCTGGGCGAATCCTGTCGCCGGGAGAAGAGCAAGGCTTACGAAGATCGTCCATGCTACGGCTGAACTGCGGCTTTTCATAGGACCCTCCTCTGTGTTTGAGAAGACCCAACCCCTGGTGCAGGAGACCCCGCCTCCCCTGAAAAAACAGGCCGTAGGGCTCAGGCCTCAACGATCAAAAATGCCTCTTTGGTCAATTTACTCTCAGGGAGGAAGGCAATCAATGTGCCTTTCGGCCTATTCCTGCGGGGAAAAAGAGGGGATGAAGGTAGTCCTTTGGGCCACCGTCAGAGTGTGGTTCCCAACCATGGGGACTTCTCCTTGCCCCAGAGGATACCGAGGTCTGCTGGATTGGAAGTTGATTTCACATGTTTCCGGTGTTATAGTTCAACCAAATCCCAGCCTTACAATGTCTGGATTAGAGGTGGAAACCCCTGTAATGGCTTGGTTACCACGGGCGGATCACAACCAGAAGAACCCTTTTTCTGGACGCATCAGCGCCAAGCTCTCACTTTGCTTCTCAGTTTTGCTGCTCCTCTTTCTCGCCGTGGGAGCAATATCCCTCCTGTTGGCCCGATCCATCTCCGAAATCCCCTCCGAGGTGGCATCGGAAACCCGGCACATTGAGGTGACGGAAGACATCCACTCGACGATTCAGCGCCTCATCCATGGGATCGATCGCGTTGCCAGCAGCTCCCCGGACGGGATTGACTCCATTAAGACCCTGGAGAAAAGGTTATTGGATGCGCTGGAGGGCTTCTACCTGGAGCACATAAGTGAAAAAGAACCTTTCCCTGAAAAGCACCAGGAAATCAACCTCATCGAGAGGCTCCGCAGCGAAACGGCAGCCCTCAGCGCCACCAGGGAGAGGATCCTGGCAGCCATCGAAGATGGGGAGGAACCCGATCCTACAGATCTCGCCGCACTCGACGGGATCAGCAACAACGCCCCTTCCCTTACTCAACAGTTGAACAGTGTCCACTGGAGCAAGGTTCGACGCCTCAATGAACGCAATCGTTGGACCATGTCCCTCCTGGTCAAGGTTTATCTTGCCTGCTTTTTAATTGGTACGGCTCTCGTGGGTGTAAGCAGTGCGATCTTGTTCCGGAAGATTTCTTCCCCCCTGCGCCGGCTGGCTGCGGCTACCATATCCGTTTCTCAGGGAGACCTCAGCAAGCGCATGGACTTAGAATCCAATGACGAGATCGGGCAGCTCTCTCAATCCTTCAACACGATGGCCGCGACCCTTGAAGAACACGAGCGGGAACTCAACGGGCTTAACGCCATGCTGGAACGGAAGGTAAAGGAAACCCAGGCTCTCTACCGAATCGGGACCGAGATCTCAAGCTCCCTGGAACTCAATCAAATCCTTCACTCCGTGGTCGAAAAAGCAAAGGAGCTACTGCAAGCCGACTGTGCCGCTCTTTGTATGTTCGACGATGGCATTCGCGAAGCCGGCCTGAAGGTCACGAGTGGACCGGCCTTGGCCTTTGTTTGCAAAACGATCTCAACAGAGCCAGGGCCGGCGGAAGACCAAAGCACCTGCCTTTCCAGCGAAACGTGCGTGCCAGGCAACGCTCCGGAATCAAAATTAACCTGTAAATTCTTTAACTCCACTTACGTGCGCTCTCATCTGGCCGCTCCGCTCAAGAAAAGGGATAAAACGCTCGGCGCATTGTGCGTGGGGCGCTGCGAGAACCGGGAGTACCGGGAAGTTCGAAATCTTGCCGCGGTCGAGGAGCGAGAGCGCATCGCCCGCGAAATGCACGATGGGTTGGCCCAAGCCTTGGGACTCATCTACCTCCGCATTGATCGGTTGCAAGAGCTCGGCACCGGGGCAGCCCCTAGACTCGAACACGAGTTGGAAGGAGTGAAGAAAATCGCCGAGAATGCTTACGACGAAGTCCGACAATCGATCTTCGGCTTGAGGACTCAAGTTTCCCGGGGCCGCAAGCTTCTCCCGGTTCTCACCGAGTACCTTCATGAGTTCAGCACCCAGACCAACATCAATGTGAGCCTCGTGGCAGATGATGACCGGGCAGTTCAATTTTCCCCTGCGGTGGAAGTTCAACTGATCCGAATTATCCAGGAGGCTCTCACCAACGTCCGGAAACACGCCATGGCCACCAGAGCGGTCGTGAATTTTTGCCGCAACGGGGACCGCGCCCGGGTCACCGTGGAGGACAACGGCAGAGGCTTCAAGATGAGCGAGGTCTCCTCTAACGGTGGAAATCATTTCGGCCTTCATACCATGCGGGAGCGGGCCCAATCCATCGGGGGGTCCTTGGAGGTCAAGTCTTCTCACGAGCGGGGAACGATGATAACCGTCGAGTTCCCCATTCCATCTATTGAGGAATACCAGGGATGAAGCCCATCCGGGTTCTGGTGGTTGACGATCACCCTCTGTTTCGGCAAGGGGTCGCGAGCTTATTGCGCGAGCAGACCGATATGGAGATCGTCGGGGAAGCGGAAGACGGGGCACAGGCGTTGAATCGGATCCAAGCACTTCTACCCGACGTGATCCTGATGGATATCCAGATGCCGATCGTCGACGGAATCGAGGCCACCCGGAAGATCAAGGAGATCTTGCCCAACTCAAAGGTGATTATCCTCACGGTCGCGGAGGAGGAACACAGCCTGTTCGAAGCAATTAAAAGCGGCGCCGACGGATACCTGTTAAAAAAGATCGGCTCCCAGGCGCTGTTGCAAGCGATCCGGGGGGTTTTCCACGGGGAAGCCTCTATCTCCAGCTCCATGGCAGCCAAGATCCTGAAGGAATTCTCCGAGCAGTCACGGCGCGGCAAATCCAAAGAAGAAACCCCCGATGAATTGAGCCCGCGAGAGACGGAAGTTCTCGACCTGGTAACCCAGGGACAGACCAACAAAGAAATCGCCGCTGCGCTCGCAATCAGCGAGGGGACCGTGAAAAATCACATGCGCAACATCATGGACAAGTTACACTTGCGCAACCGGGCCCAGGCCGCAGTCTACGCGCTGCGCCAGGGTCTGGTCTCCAAAAAGCCCCCCAGCCTCGACTAACTCCCCGCCTTGGCCGAAAGTACTACGGGAGCTAAGCCTTTTTTGCCGGGAAAATGTGCCTTTCGACGGATTTACTCGCACGCTGAGCTCACTACATTAACGGTGAGATTCAACGCAACCCGAGTACCCCTCACACTCCTTAAGTCCATCCAAGTCGCGCCCTCCAGGAGGTACGGACGGTGCGGGAAAGGAGGCGGCCATGTGGAGAACGCTGGGCACTACTCTGGTTACCCTCTGGCTGATTTCCTTATTGCTCCCCCCGGAGACTGAAGCCCGGGCAGCTTCCTCCGACCCGGTAGCCCGGGGGAAATATATCTTTGCCGCCGCCGGAGGGTGCGCCTGTCATACCTCGCCCGCTTCTGAGGGAAAGCCGAACGCCGGGGGCAAGAAAATCACGGGGCCTTTCGGAACCGTCTACGCCTCCAATATCACTCCGGACATTGAGACAGGGATTGGCCGGTGGAGCCAGGAGGAAATCATCAATGCAATACGGCGGGGCGTGAGGCCAACGGGAGAAAAAATGTATCCGGTGATGCCTTATCAGTACTACAGTTTCATGGCCATGGAGGATCTCAAGGCTCTCGTTGCCTACCTGATGACCTTCCCGCCAATCCGAAACCGGGTTCCAACGTCTCAACTCCGAGTTCAAGTCCCGAACCTTGCGGTCCCGGATCCCCCCCAGAAAGCGCCACGCTCAGGGATTGAGCGGGGTCGCTATCTAGTGGATGCCATCTCAGCCTGTGGAGATTGTCACACGGGAAAAACCCCCCGCCATCCCTATCTTGCCGGTACCCTCTCGGGTCCTGAAGACACCCCCGTCCCCAATATTACTCCCGACCCCAGCACGGGGATCAGCCGGTGGACAAAGGCCCAGGTCGTCAAATACCTACGCACGGGCGAACGGCCGGATGGCCGCAGGGCCAATCGGATCATGATGGAAGTGATCCAGGGAACGTTGGTGGGTTACAAAGACATGACGAGGCAGGACTTGGAGGCTACCGCGGATTACTTACGATCTGTATACCCGGTCCGTTTTGCCCCCCAATAGGAGAAAAGAGAGGAATTCGTGCCGGAAAAGGAGACAATCGCCAAACGGTTTCGGGCAAAGATTCGCGACCTGCGCTGGTTCAGGGAAAACATCCCATGCCTGGCAGCGTGCCCTGTGAAAACCGACGCGGGCAGGTACGTGCAGTTGATCGCCGAGGGTCGCTATGAGGATTCCTACCGGGTCGCCCGGGCGCCGAACCCGATTGCCTCCGTGTGCGGGCGCACCTGCGGGGCACCTTGCGAAGATGCCTGCCGGAGAGGGAAAATCGATGAACCCGTGGCCATCCGGCCACTCAAACGCTTTGTCACCGAGCGCTACGGACCTGAATCTCTGTACCCGCCCCCTTTTGAAGAGTTGTTCCCGCCGGAGGCGGATCTCGGCAGCGAAGTCGATTGGGGCGCTAGATCCCTCATGAAAAGAGGCGGCCCGGGTGCCTCTTCCCAAAAGGTTGCGGTGGTCGGGGCTGGGCCCGCGAGCCTGGCCTGTGCCCACGACCTGGCCCTCATGGGATACCAGGTGACAGTCTTCGAAGCCATGGACAAACCGGGGGGGATGATGCGCTATGGGATACCCGAGTACCGCCTCCCCCGGGAGATCATTGATCGCGAAGTTGGAGTCTTGGAATCCCTCGGCGTTGAGTTTCGCTACCGCACCCCCCTCACGGAGTCTTTTGGCATCGCAGACCTGCGGCGTCTAGGCTACAAGGCGATCTTTCTCGGTGTCGGAGCGGGCCGCGGCCGGGATCTCAAGATTATTGGGAACGACCTGGACGGCACCATCAAAGCAATTGACTTCCTCCTTAACATCAACCGCGGTTATCGGGTCACGGTGGGCAGAAAAGTCGTAGTTGTCGGAGGAGGCTTGGTAGCCCTTGATGCAGCCCGAACGGCCATCCGAGCCGCGGCAGGCAAAGTGGCTGAAGAAGAAGTCGGAGGAACCGCTTTTCGAGTGGCGCTGGATGCGGCCAGAGAGGCGGTGAGACGAGGGGCACTGGAAGTCACCGTGGCCAGCCTTGAATCTCTCGACGAGATGCCGGCCATGAAAACCGTGCAGGGCCGGGAAGAGATGGAAATCTCCCAGGGAGAGGGGATTCACTTTCTGCCCTCCTGGGGTCCCAGGCGGGTGATTGGAAAATCCGGAAAGGTGAGTGCTCTTGAACTCGTGCGCTGCACCCGGGTCTTTGACGAAAACGGACGGTTCAACCCCAGATTCGATGAAAATGAAACCATGATGATTGAGACGGAAACATTGATCCTGGCCATCGGCCAAGCCCCCGATCTTTCCTTTTTGCGACCCGAGGATGGGATCAAAGTCAGCCCCGCGGGGACCATCGAGGTCAATCCTGAAACCATGGAAACCTCATGTCCCGGCATCTTCGCGGGGGGAGACGGGTCCTTTCCGCCCACCCTGTTGATCACGGTGGCGGCTCATGGGAAACGGGCAGCTCTTTCCATTGATGCCTGCTTGAAGAGTCAGCTTCCTGCCAAGCTCGAACTAAAAACTACTGTGGAAGAGATCCCCACGGCCAGCCACCGCATGGCCCCGCACTACGAAACGATCCCAAGATACATCCCCACGCTCCCCCTGGAGCGCAGGACGGGAATTGCCGAGGTCGAACAGTGCTATTCGGAAAGCCAGGCCCGCACTCAGGCACAGCGCTGCCTCTATTGCCATATACACCCCATCTACGATAGTGACAAATGCGTCCTGTGCGGGCGCTGCGCCGATATCTGCCCCGAATACTGCATTACGTTCGCCCCATTCACGGCGCTGGAACTGGATGCCGACGAGTACCGCAGGGCCCTGGAAGGATGTGGAAGCGGCCCAGGCGTAGAGCTGACCGCATTCCTCTACGACGAGACCAAATGCATCCGTTGCGGTCTGTGCGCGATCCGTTGCCCTACCGGTGCAATTACTATGGAGCGATTTAGTTTTCAGGAGGCCTAAGATGGTCACGATTGCGCGCCGCACAGTCCTGAAGGTGATCGGACAACTCTCCGTTTTTGGCGCCTTTTTGATCCAGATTGGAGGAGCCGTGAGGGCCTTTATCCCCAATGTCCTTTACGAGCCACCCAAGAAATTTAAAGTCGGCAAACCGGAAGACTACCCGGAGGGGGTTAATTTCGTCCCAGAGCATAGACTTTTCACTGTGCGCAGCGCCAACGAGTTTGGAATTATTTCTGCCGTTTGTACCCACCTGGGCTGCACGGTACGTTGGGAATCCAAGGTTCCGGAATTCGAATGTCCCTGTCACGGCAGCCACTTCAGGCCTGACGGGACGGTCATTTCCGGGCCCGCGCCCCGACCGCTCGCCTGGTTTGCCCTCTCCCTGTCTCCCGATGGATATCTCGTTGTAGATAGATCAGAGCAAGTGGCCAGTACCTACCGTTTTAGCCCACCGGCAAAGGAGAAAGCATGAAAACCCGGCTGCTCTCTCTGTGGAGGACTCTGACCTGGAGCTGGACGCCCATCAGTGAGCGCGAGGCGGGAGAGGCAGTGGTACGAAATTTCTGGATCCACTGGTTTCCTGCCAAGGTAGCTGACCAAAGTTTCAGTTGGAGCTATTCCCTGTGGCTCGGGACCATTTCTCTGGTCCTGTTCTTTATTCTGACCGTGACCGGTTTTCTTCTGATGTTTTTCTACGTGCCCTCCGTGGAAAGGGCCTATTGGAGCATCAAGGACCTGGATTTTTCCGTGAGTTTTGGCTGGCTTCTACGCAATCAGCACCGCTGGGCCGCTCACCTCATGGTGGCCACCGTTTTCCTCCACATGGCCCGGGTCTTTTTTACCTGTGCCTATCGGGGGAGGCGGGCCCTGAACTGGCAGGTCGGGATTACTCTGCTGCTTTCAACACTCCTCCTGTCCTTCACGGGCTATCTTCTTCCCTGGGATCAACTTGCCCTGTGGGCCATCACGGTCGGGACAAACATTGCCAAAGAAGCCCCCCTGGTTGGAGATTGGATTTACTTTCTCTTGCTTGGCGGCAACGTGATCGGCCAGGAAACGCTGATCCGCTTCTACGTCTTCCACGTTTTTATCATTCCGGGGTTCGTTCTGCTGGCAGTCGCCTATCACATGTGGCGGATTCGCAAAGACGGCGGGCTGGCTGCGCTGGACCGCCTGGAGAGTAGCGCTGAAATCAAAGAAAAGGCTCCCGTACCCACGAAGACCTACTCCCTCTTCGGGCTGGCCAAGGGGACCTCGGTCCAGGTGAAAGGAGTAGACAAAATTGGAGAAGAGAATAGCCTTTTTGCGACCCCCCATCTGCTCCGCCGGATCATGCTTGTCTTTCTTGTGACTTTCACGGCAACTCTTCTCCTGGCCATCTTTTTCAACGCGCCTCTCGAGGAAGCAGCCAACCCTTCCGTCACGCCAAATCCCGCCAAGGCCCCCTGGTACTTCCTCTGGCTGCAAGAGCTGGTGGCCGACACGACCTTACACCTGGGAAAATATACGATCAGCGGCGGGCTCATTGGGGGCATCCTGATTCCGGGGCTGTTGTTATTGCTGGCGGCACTTTGGCCGTTTCTTGACAGGAGCTCTCCGCAAAGTTTGGGAGTCTGGTTTCCTCCCGAGCGGCGGACCCAGAACTGGATCTTCGCTGTCATCGTCATCGCAATCATTCTTTTGATGTACATCGGTGTGGCCATGCGCGGACCCAACTGGAAAATCTACTGGCCTTGGCAAAATTGGCCCCAACTCCCGACACTCCTCTAGGTGTCCGGGAATGCACACTCACTAAGAGGAAACCCCATGAAACCATTGGACCGCTTTGCGAACCGGGATTTTGTATGGCTTTTTGCCATATCGATTCTCTTCTTCGCGCTGGTGGCAGCCGCAGTGGGTAGGGAGTATTCCACAGACTGGCGCGAGATCCAGACAAAGTACCGGAAGATGCTGGCGGCAAAAAAAGGGGAAACTGCTGTCAAGAACTTCCAAATCGATGCAAAGCAACTTTGGATTCCAAGATTGGGACGGGTCGATCGCTGTGTCGCATGTCACCTCTCTTATGAGGAGACGGCCTCTGTCCCCTCCGACCTTCCCGAACCGTTCAAACCACATCCCGCACTTGCTTATTTGGAACCCCATCGGTTCCCCAATTTTGGCTGCACGACCTGTCACGGAGGTCAAGGCTTCGCCACCCGAACCCGGGATGCTCACGGGACGGTGGAACACTGGGAGGACCCGCTGATTACCCGAGAGCTGGCTCAGCGCTACGGGCTTACCCGGCGGGAGTTGATGGAGGCCAAATGCAACTCCTGTCACCGGCAGGATCCGGAGACCCGAGGGATGGACCTCATCAACATGGCCAAACGTCAGATCTCGCAGAGAGGCTGCACTGGTTGTCATGCCATGGATGGGAAGGGCGGAAATGCAGGCCCCGATTTAACCTATGCGGGCGACAAAAATCCGGAACTCTTGGATTTCTCCAACGTAGAAGGGGAAAAGACTGCATTGAATTGGCACGTGCAACACTTCAAGGACCCTCAAAAGGTCGTCCCCGGCAGCATCATGCCCAATTTGGGGATCCCTGACCGGGAAGCAAAAGCTTTGGCTCTCCTGATGATGAGCTGGAGAAAAGAGAATTTCTCTCCGGAATACGTCTCCAGGCCTCGCCCCGCGGCGGCAAAAGTCATACCTGCTGCGGCACAAGCACCTTTTCCGCCTCTGAATCCTCAAGCTTCGGAAGCCGCGAAACGGGGACGCGAGACTTTCCAGAACAAGGGCTGTCGGACCTGTCACTCGGTGGGCGGAGGCCGCATCATCGGCCCCGACCTGCTCGGCGTCTCCCGAAAACGGAGCAAGGAGTGGCTCAGGGCGTGGTTGGGGGATCCCGCTGCCTTTATTCGCTCCCATCCCGAGCTTAAGAGCTGGCCCGATGAGTTCGGGGGAGTTGTCATGCCGAATCAGAACCTTTCCTCGGAGGAAATTTCGGCCCTGGTGGAATTTCTGGGGACCTTGTGAAGAGAAGCGGGAAAACAAGGCCTCGTTAAGAAATGCTCAGGTTAAGATCCCGGAGGTTTCGATGCATCGTGAGTGACCCCGCTTTCCCAGAAAAAATCAGCCACAAGATCCGCCTCTACCTGATCGTCACATTCTCGGCCGTGGCGTTGACCGGAGCCGTCTCGATTATCAGCACCCGCAACATCTTTCTCAGTTCCAAGAAGATCAACAGTCTTAACCAGCACATCAAAATCATGGACCAGTTTCATATCCTCTTCCATCACCTCATTGACGAGCTCCATCGTGCCATCATCCTCAAGACACTCGATCGGCAGGAGCATATTCGCGATCTGGAACAAGAGCTCAAGGAACAGCTCGTCCGCTACCGCGCCGAACACCTGGGGGAAATTCCGTCCCCGGAACAGACGCTTGAGATGACCCTGGTCGAGGAAATCCAGAGATCTACCGCCCAGCTTCTCAGTCTTTCCGGAAGCATCCAAAAGCTCATTGCCAAGAGACAGAAGATACCCAATGAGCAATTTGGTCTTCTCGACGGCATTGCGCACACGATCCCCCCGGTAAATCAACAACTCAACGAACTTCACCTAAAAGAGATCCGGGGACTGATCCAAGAGAATACCTCCAGGATGGATATGATTTTCTGGATCTACCTGGGATTCCTCGCATTTGGAACCGTTGCGACAGTCCTGGGGATTCGGAAATTCTCGACAGCCATCATTCATCCCCTCCAACTCCTGACATCGGCCACAGTTGAGGTCGGATCCGGAGCCCAGGGCAAAAGAATCGACGTTGCTTCCAAGGACGAATTCGGTCAACTCTCCCATTTTTTCAATGAAATGCTCGAAACACTTGAAAACCGTGAACGTGAACTCAGAGCGTCTCAAAGGGATCTCGCCCGGCACGTGAGGGAACTCGAGGCCTTGCACCGAATCAACGTAGAAATTTCAGGCCTGCTCGATCTAGACCAGGTCTTGAAGCTGGTCGTTGAAAAAGCGCGTGAGTTGATGGGGACCGATCTAGCGTCTCTATGTACCCCCGCCGCAGATGGAAACGGATTCACCCCTCAGACGGTCAGCAGCCCGGAAAGATTATCCGGACTCTTCGAGGCCAACAGACGCTGCACGTTTCAGGAGAGCTCTCATTCCGATCTTCCGGGTCCGGAATGCGCAATCCCTCTGGAGTATCGTAGAGCTTACCTATCCGCTCCCTTGAAGCGAGGGGATCATATCGCCGGTGTCCTGTGCGTGGGCTGCAAGTC
>JACPSX010000246.1:0-11643 GCA_016193065.1 Candidatus Tectimicrobiota bacterium
TCCATCGTGTTAATGGGAGCACAGGGGATCCCCTCGACGTTTAAGAGTTCGATCCACTCGTCTCGGGTTTTGGTCTTCATGATCGGGGCCAGGATCCCGATGCACTCCTTGCGGTTCTCGACCCGCAAGGGGTTGGTGCGAAAACGCGGATCATCGATCAGTTCCGGAACTCCAAGGACTTTACAGAACCTGGCCCAGAGCTGGTCGTTGCCTGCCGTGATGATGACGTATTTATCCTGGGCCTCAAACCCCTGGTAAGGAACAATGGTTTCGTGGGCTGTCCCCCAGCGCCGGGGAATCTCGCCGGAGATCAGGTAGGAGCTGGCCATGTTGACCAGGGCCGCCACCTGAGTCTCCAGGAGGGAGAGGTCGATGCGCTGCCCCTTTCCCGTCTTTTCCCGGGCATAGAGAGCCGCACAAATCGCCCCCTGAGCCGAGATTCCGGTGCACACGTCGGTGATCGCCACACCTACCTTGACGGGAGGACCCTCGGGCTCTCCGGTAATTCCCATGAGCCCCCCGATGGCCGACACCACCAGATCATACCCCGAGCGGTTGCGGTAGGGGCCATCCGGGCCGAAGCCGGTGATGGAGCAGTAAATGATCCCCGGGTTCACGTCCCGGATCGCCTCGTAACCAATCCCCAGTTCATCCGTTGTGCCCGGAGAGAAATTTTCCAGAAGCACGTCCGATTTGCGGGCCAGGGCCTTGATGATCTCGACCCCCTCCGGGGCCTTCAGATTCACCGTGACGCTGCGTTTGTTGCGGTTGGCGCAAAGAAAGTAAGCGCTTTCTCCGGGGGCTGCAAATGGAGGTCCCCAGTGCCGGGTTTCATCGCCAATCCCCGGGCGCTCGATCTTAATGACATCAGCCCCCAGGTCCCCCAGGATCATGGAGCAGTAAGGCCCTGCCAGTACGCGGGAGAGGTCTAAAACCCGAATGCCTTCTAGTGCCCCTGCCATCAACCTGCCCCTTTTATTCTGGTCTGAAAATCCCCCTCACCCTCCCCCTCTCCCCCGGCGGGGAGAGGGATGAGAAGAGAGAAGAAAAGCCGGGGGATTGGACAGAACTTCTGCCCGAAAGTCCCCCGGTCAAAGTTTACCGCAAGATGGGCGAGGGGAAGGTGTACTCAATTCCCGCCGCTCGCAGGGGCGCCTTGACTCCCGCAGCCAGGACCAGGCGCCTGAGTATGAGACCGCCAAACAACCCCAGGATGGCGGCAATCCGGGTCACCCACAATGTGGAGGAGAGGTCCCCTTCCGCCACCGCAGCCACCTCGATGATCATCAAGGCCAGGGGGATCAGCAGGCCAGCCACAATGAGCCCGAACCAGAAGGTCCCCGCCAGCCGTCCCTTCAGCAGAAGGCGGGCCGAGGCACGAGACTCATCGGTGCGATGGGAGGACTGGACGTAGAAAGCAATCACGATGCACTGAACAACAAGGAGAACCAGAAGCACTTGGGAGAGGAGTCTGAAGGCCCCGGAGAGGGCCGGGCTCGATGGGGTCAGAAGGATAACTGCCATGACTCCCGTGCTGCCGGCCGACACCAGAAACAGCAAAGGAAGCATGGCCGTGTTCCAGAAGGCGATGACCCGGGAAGCTCCCAGGAGAACCCCTGTGTAGATCATCACCAGGATCGCAAACACGAAGTTCACTACACCAATCACTCGAAGTAGGGGAGCGTTAACGGCCATCTGCCCCGGCCACACCATCAGGACCAGGTGGAGAAAGCCCAGGGTCATGAACACGGAGATGATCAGGCTCCCCCGGGTCATCCAGGAAGTTCCCGGATTGAGAAAGACCCGCAAAGCGCGCATCTTCACTCCAAGGTCCAGGATCAGGAACAGGCTAGCGATGAGCAGAAGCGGGAACGCCAAGGCGACCCCTGTCCTAGCTACGGGCTCCCAGTCCGCACCGCCATAGCTCGCCAGCACACCCATGGCGTAGCCGCCGGCCCCTGTTCCCGCCAGGAACAAATCGGCGGCAACAGGCCATTTCCATTCATTCTGGACTTGACTCTCCAATTTGTTTGCCATCGCGATCACCCCTTTATCTCGGCGACAGGTAGTAAACCCGCGGGTTCGTCCCAAATTCAGGCGCTAACTGGAAGCCTCGCTCGGTCTTGATGAGCCGGGAGACCTCGCTTTCCGGATCATCCAGATCCCCGAAATAACGGGCGTTGGCAGGACATCCGGGGATGCAGGCAGGCTTTAACCCCTTCTCCACCCGCTCGACGCAGAAGTCGCACTTCGTTGAGGTCCCCTCCCCGAACTTCTCAATCCACTTTTTCTTGCCGTACTCTTCCAGGGGGGACAGGGGTTGGTCATCGCCGAAGTAGCTGGTCCACTTCTCCACGAAGTTGCGGGCGCCATAAGGACAGGCGATTGCGCAATATTTGCAGCCCACGCACAGATCCTTGTCCACAGTGACAATCCCGTCGGAGCGCTGCTGCGTGGCCTGGGTCGGACACACCTTCATGCACTCAGGATCCTCGCACTGCATGCACAGGATGGGGATCCGTGTGAGCTAAATCGGCTTCCACCAGATCATTAAAGAAAACCCCCTTCCCCTTAGCAATGGGCTGGAACGGGGTCCAGTGACCCGCGCAAGCCGCAATGGCCAAGTGCTGGGGCTCGATTCCTTCAGTAAGGCGAACCTGCCCCTTGACCCTGTGCCCTTCGGGGTTTTCCAACCAGACCCAATCCAGATCCTGCAGCCCCTTCTTCTTGGCTGTCTCCGTATGGATCTGGATCGTGTAGGCATAGGGATCCTGCTGGGCAATCTCGTCGAGCCAGGGGTTCTGCATCGTCAGTGAGTTCGTATGCATCACAGCCCGCCAGTAGAAGGGGTACAGGTCGTACTCCGTGCCGTCATACATGTGAGTGGGGCACGGATACCAGTCGGGAAGAGCCTTGAGCCGGGACCAGTCGAGCATATCGCCGGCGCCGAACTGTTCGGCGATCTTCTTGACCTTCTCCCTACCGACGGGGAAGAACTCGAAGTAGATGGGGACCCGGACGTTCAAAAACCACTTCCAGTAGATCTCATCCACCTTCTTAGGCCAGGTAATCACCCCGTCTTTCTTGGCGTACTCCAGCCCCTTGTCCGGGCCGAAACGGTCCCGGATCAGGCGGTCACAAATCTCCTGCCAGGTGTAATCCTCACCGGGCTTGAGCTTGTTCTCTTCGTTGAGCGGCCCGCCGTAGCGGGTGGGAACGGCCGCATTCAGGGCCTCATAGTATTTGTCGGCGATCCCGAGCCTCTTGGCCAACTCCAGCATAATCTCGTTGAAGTCCCGGCGCTCGTACATAGGCTCGATGACCGGCTGCCGGATCTGCCAGCCCCAGTTTCCGAGCCCCTGGGGGTGGCTGAAAATGGAGGGGAAGGTCACCGCCGGGGTGTAGCGCTCCAGGAAGCAGCAGTCGGGCAGGACAATGTCCGCCACAGCGTCCGTGAACTCCGTGAGGTAGATGTCAAAGGAGAACACGAATTTGAACTTCTTCAAGTAGTTCTCCGTGATGGCCTCGGCGTTGGAATTCGTCATGACCGAGTTGGAGCCGAAGTTGATCAGGATCTCCGGCCGGTAGGGGATCTTGAACTGCTGCCAAAGCTTCTCGTTGTCCGGGGAACAAATGGTGAAGCAGTTGTAAATAGAAGTCGGGAACATGTCATGGAGATCCAGGCGGGTGGGAGCCTTGGGCTCGTGAAGGGGATACGCCTTGTGATCGTAGACCCACCCCTTGGCCACCATGAGGCCATCATCATCGGCATACATGACCGTATTCGGTTTGCCTGTGTCCGGATATCCATGAGAGTTAGGAGGTCCCAGACCCAGGGAACTTCCCACGGTGTCCGCCGCCCCGACGATGTGATTGAGAAGATCGATGGACAGGCAGGTCCAGCCCGAGTTCACGTGTCCCTGAGCGCCGCGGAAGAAGATAGCCGCCACAGGGCGATAGGGGATTTCTTTGCCGTCGATAACAATCTTGCTGCCGATGCGGGCCTCCTCGGCAAATTCCTTAGCAATCCGGCGCAGTGTGGAAGCCGGCACTCCCGTGATCTTTTCCGCTTTTTCCGGGGGATAAGATTTCACGTGGTCCTTGAGGAGACGGAACGCCGGGGTGCAAGTCTCCCCGTCCACATTCACCGACTCGAGGAGTTCGTAGTCCACGATGCTGGGGTCATCAAAGGTCTTGGCCTTCCCCTCGACTCGGTCCCAAATCATGGGCTTGTTTGTCTTCGGATCCCGTTTGTAGAAGCCGTCTGGCTTGATCAGGTAGGAGCCGTTGGTCTTGAGCTTGATATACTCTGCGTCGTAAATGCCGAGCTCGTTCAGGATCACGTTGATCATGGCCAGGGCTGCAGCCCCATCGGTACCCACACGGATGGGCACCCACTCATGGCCTTTGGCAGCCTGGGCACTCAGGAAGGGGTCAAAGACCACCGTGCGGCACCCCCGGGCCCGGGCGTCGGCGGCCTGGAAGGCGTTCTCGACGGCCACGTGACCCGCCCCGTGTCCCTTGGAACAGCCAAAATTAAGGACGTAGTTGCAGTGCTGGAAGTCGGGGACGATGGACCAGGCTGCGTGCATGATCCCGTTCATAAAGTGCGCCCCGTTGCCGCAGTGCACCCCGCCTCCGGAGACCCAGTAGTTTGTAAAACCGAAGGCCTTCATGAACCCGGTTACTGCAAAGCGGATCTCGCTGGTCTGCGTCGTCGTGGCCTGGAATAAGCAGGCCCGCGGGTCTTTTTTATAGGTCTCGCGCAGCTTCTCGACGATGGTGTCCATCGCCTCTTCCCAGCTTATGCGCTGCCACTGGGGATCAACACCTATCCCTTTCTTTGGATTGCCTCGCTTGAGAGGATAGTTCACCCGGTAAGGATCATAGAGAAGCATCGGACCCGCCACCCCTTTCGGGCAGATTCTCCCCTGGCCCGCCGCCGCTTTGGGATTCCCCTCCACCCGGATCACGACCCCGTCGACCCGGTGGGCCCGGACGCCGCACTGGCAATAGCATTGTCCGCAGGAGGTTCCTATCCATACATCCTCTTTCACCACGCTTTGCCCCTTCTCTAGTGCCATCGATCACCTCGTTTGTTGAAGTTCCCGGAACTCTCCGGAAAACGATTCCCCGAGCCTTAGGCCCTGGAGCTCAAACTTTCCTCAGCGGGAGGCTGTTTGATCAAGGGCTGGCCTTGGCCGCTCTTCCCTCCTGTGGGTAGAAATCGCGGGTCTCACCGGACTGGGAATGGGATTTACAAACAAACAGTCGAAACGCCCCTGCAGAGTCAGGTTGGTCTCCCTCGGATGACGAGCGGTTTCTGCATCCCTCCGGCCAGGATCGTCCAGCGGAGCAACATGCAGATTGGACCGATCCAAGGCTGCCAGAAAACATAGCAAGATCCACCAACTGCTTAAATAAGGCGGTTACCTCATTTTGTTGATGAAATTTCCCCAAAGTTCCCGCTTACAATTTGGCCCCGCACTGCCCGCAGTACGAGAACGATTCGGGAATTCCCTTGGCCCCGCACTTGGAACAGGTATGAACGTATGGGCCCCAGAGGAACTCACTGGACTTGCCCTCGGCGGCCAGACGGCGCACGCCAAGGTAATCGGGCTGGCGCTTCTCGACGAAGGCCTTCATGCCTTCGTAAGGCTCGATGGCCATGTAGTGCAACGAGAGCCAATCCTTGGCGTGCCCGATCGTCAGGTTCCAAACGAAATCCTTCCAGAAGTTGACCTGCTGCTTCGTGTAGCGGGTGCACTCGGGGAACTTATTGATGAGCTTCTGGCACAGCTCGTCCACGGCCTTGTCCAGATCGGCGTAGGGGACCACCTTGTTGACCAGCCCCCATTCCAAGGCCTGCTGGGCCGTAATGGGATCACAGGTAAACAGCATTTCCCGGGCCCGGCGATCCCCGATCACGATGGGCAAAAACTGGCTAGCACCCCCGCAGGCCACGCTGCCCACCCGGGTTCCCACCTGGCGGATCGTGGCGTGGTCGGCGCAAACCGCCAGGTCCGCCGACAGGTTCCATTCGTTACCCCCGCCGGCCACCATGCCGTTGATGCGGGCAATGGTGGGCTTGCCGATGTTGCGGAACGTGTCGTGGGCCTGCACGAAGGCCCCCATCCACTTCCAATAATCCCGGGGTTTCTTCGTGAAAACGCTCTCGTATTCCTTCACGTCACCGCCTGTGCAAAACGCCTTGTCTCCGGCCCCCGTGAGCACCACGACGGCGATCCCGTCATCCCAGGAGGCGTCCAGGAAAGCCTGGGTCATCTCGAACAGGGTGAGCGTGCTGTAGGCGTTGTAGGCATGGGGCCGGTTGATCGTCACCCGGGCCACCCAGTCCTTCTTTTCGTAAATGATCTCCTTGAACTCGAAACTCTCGGCAGGACGCGGCTCAAAGTAACCCATTTGCTTCTCCTTCTTCCCTCGCGAAGATTAACCTTCCCCCTCCCTTTCCTCCAATACAACAAACCTATGCCGAACGGTCCGGAAGCCTGAGAATCCTGCGGGCGTTCCCCTCGAGCACTTTCTCCCGCACCCCCTCTTTGAGCTCCAGTTCCTCAAAACCCTTGAGCCAGCGCTTCGGGTCAATGTAAGGATAATCGGAGCCGAAGACCATTTTATCCGCAAGCAGCGTGTTCATGTGGGAGATGACCGCCTTGGGAATGTACTTGGGGAGCCAGCCCGACAGATCGATGTAGAGGTTCGCTTTGTGCAGGCAAATGGCCAGCAGCTCGTTTTCCCAGGGCCAGCCGTTGTGGGCCGCGATGAGCGTAAGCTCGGGAAAATCAGCGGCCACGTCGTCCAGGTAGATGGGCCGGGCGTATTTCAGTTTGATCCCCATCCCGCCGACCTTCCCCATTCCCAAGCCCGTGAAACCGCAATGGAACAGGATGGGAATATCGAGATCGATGCATTTCTCGTACAGCGGGTAGACCATCGGGTCGTTGGGATAGAAATCCTGAATCGGCGGATGAAGCTTGAGCCCTTTGAGGCCGAGGTCGCCGATGGCCCGCTCCAGCTCCGCCAGCGCGGCTTTTCCTTTCCAAGGATCGACGCTGGCAAAACCAATGAAACGGTCCGGGAATTCCGCCACCAGCTCGGCAATGTGATCGTTGGGGATCGGGGGAAGCCCCGTTGCGGATTCGGCATCCCAGCCAAAAATCACCCCCAGGGCCACGCCTGCACTGTCCATGTCCTCCACCACCTCGTCGACATCCTTCACCGGGTGATTCACCTTGAAGAACTCGTCGATGGCTTTCAGATAGTCCCCACCGCCGGCCATAAAGAGGTCCGTGGAGGGGTGCATGTGGATGTCAATGGGACGGACGTCTGCCATGGGATGTCTCCTCTTTACTTCTTACCGGTACCCAGGAGGTCTCGGGCGATGATGATCCTCTGGATGAAGCTCGTCCCTTCGTAAATTTCAAAGCCCTTGATGTCCCGGTAGTAGCGCTCAACGGGGTAGAGATTCGTGTAGCCGTAGCTGCCGTGCAGGAAGACCGCCTTGGAAGCGGCCCGGGAAGCGGCCTCGGTGGCATAAAGCTTGGCGGCGGAGGTCTCGGATGTGGTTCTCACACCGGCATCTTTGAGAGCAGCCGCCTTGTAGGTAAGCAACCGAGCGGCTTCGGTCTCCACGAACATGTCGGCCATGGCCTGCTGCACCATCTGAAAATCAGCCAGCCGCTGGCCAAACTGCTGGCGCTTGGTCAGGAACTCAACGCAGGCATCAATGCAGGCCTGAGCTACGCCTACAGCCCCGGCCGCCACTCCGAGCCTGCCGTGGTCCAGGGCCCCCATGGCCACCTTGAACCCTTCTCCTTCCTTGCCCAAAAGAGCGCTTTTGTGGACCCGGCAGTTCTGCAGACGGATCACCGCATGATCCGAGGCCCGGTGACCCAATTCCTGACCTTCCATCTTCTCCCGATGAAAGCCCGGAGCGGAGGTTTCCACGATGAAGGCGGTTACCCCCCGGTGCTTGAGGGAGCGGTCCACACTGGCGAAGACCAGAGCCACATCTGCGATGTTTCCGTTGCTGATCCAGATCTTGGTCCCGTTCAGGAGGTAGTGATCCCCATCCCGGGTCGCCGTGGATTCCATGCTTCCCACGTCGGAACCCGCGTTGGGCTCCGTGAGAGCGTAGCAGCCGATGATCTCGCCGCGGGCCAGTCTGGGAAGCAACGCCCGCTTTTGTTCCTCGGTCCCCCAGTCCTTGATGCACATGGAAACGAGCCCCAGATGCACAGCGATGAACCCCCGGGTCGAAGAGCAGGCCCGGCCGATTTCTTCATAGGCAATGGCCGTGCTCACGTAGTCCCACCCCTGGCCCCCGTATTCCCTGGGCAGTGGCCCTCCCAGGACCCCCAGTTCGGCCAGGCGACGGATGATCTCCCGGGGCATGGCGCGGTTTTCATCCCACTGCCGGGCGAAGGGCGCCACTTCATTCTGGGCAAAAGCGCGCATCCTGGCCTGCAATTCCTTTTGAAGCGGGCTCAGTTGGAAATCCATGATCTCTCACCCCTTCAGCGCACGCAGCCGCTCGCTAAGTTTGGGGAGAACCTTGTAGAGGTCCCCGATGATGCCGTAATCGGCATATTTGAAAATAGGAGCATCCTTGCTGGAGTTGATGGCCACGATGACCTTGGCCCCTTGAATGGCCACGCTGTGCTGGATCTGCCCTGAGAGGCCCACGGCGAAATAGATTTCCGGTTTCACCCTCTTTCCCGACAGGCCGATCATGCGATACTCGGGCAGCCACTGCAGATCCGTGGCAACAGGGCGGGTGCAGCCCACCTCGGCCTGGGCGCTGCGGGCCAGATCCTCGACCAGAGCGAGATCCTCCTTTTTCTTCACGCCGCGCCCGAAGGCGACCACCCGGGAAGCCTCCTCCAGGTTCACCCCCTCCATGGCCTTAGGACGCCGCTCCACCACCCGGAGCGGGGAAGAAGGAGGAGTAAACTCCAGCAAGGTGGTCTCACCGCTGGCCGGAAAATCCTCATGGCTGGAGTACTTCCCGGGCAAAACCGCCACCACGAAGATCTCCCCGCCCAGGACCTCGGTGGCGACCGTACTTCCCCCTAGCGCGTAGCGTTCCGCTTCGATGCGCCCTTCCTGAACGCGCACTGCCAGGGCATCCGTAATGCAACCGGCGGTTAACTTTTGAGCCAGGCGCGGGGCCAGCTCCTTGCCGCGCTTGCTGGAGCTGATCAGAATCAGCTTGGCACCAGTGCTTCGGGTCATCAAGGCCAGAGCCTCTGCCACAACCTCTACAGCAGTTTCCGGGGCCAAAGGTTTCTGGAGCCCGAGAACCCGGCGGGCACCGCAACGGAAATACACCTCTGCATTTCCTTCTCCCCAGAGGGAAGCGACCGCTACCTCTCCACCCAGATCCTCCGCCAGCTCCCGGCCGCGAGTCACGAGCTCGCAGGCCTGGGCCACCTTGTCTGCGTATGCTAGTACCCCCCCCATCCCTACCTCCTCAGCAGGCTGCTGAAAAACCGGGTACCCGTCCCGGGTGTGCGTTGTTGGCTGCGTCGTTCGTCGCTGCGGCGTACCTAACCGCGTACGCCTCGCTCCTCTCTCCTTGCCGCCTAGCATCCGGAACGTTTTTGAGCAGCCTGTAGATCATCTTCTAAGGACCCCTTCGTTCTCCAGAGCCCGCACCAGTTCTTCAGCAACCTTGTCCGCATCCCCTTCCAGAAAGATCCCCTTGCGGGAAAGGGGAGGAGCCACGTTGCGGATCTGCTCCACGTAGGTTCCGTTGCGGACCTCCTGGAGCTCCGCGGGTGTGGTCACCGTTACGGGCTTTTTCGCCGCAGCCAGGATTTTGGTTAAAGAGGGAAGCCGCGGAGAGTTCAGCTCACTGGTTACGGAAATTAAAACTCCGAAGGGAGCTTCCACCACCTCGTAGCAATCCTCCAGATCCCGGGTGGCGCGGATCTTCCCGTCGACAAGCTCCAGGGCCCGTACGTAGGTGATCTGGGGGATTCCCAGACGTTCCGCCAGCCGCGGCCCGACCTGGCCCGAATAGTTGTCGGCCGACCCCTCACCCACCAGGATCAGATCAAAGGTTCCCAACTTTTCAACGGCGCGAACCAGCAGGCCGGCCGTTCTCCCCGGATCTCCGCCGGTCCAGCTTTCGTCTACGACCAGCAAAGCCTCATCGGCCCCCATGGCCAGAGATTCCTTGATCGTCTCTTTGATCTTGGGAGTACCGATCGAGACGGCCGTTACTTTGCCCCCGTGCTTTTCCTTGAGAGTGATCGCGGCCTCCAGAGCGTTCTTGTCGAACTCGCTCAGACGATAAGGAACTCCGTTAATCACGGGTTCGCCTGTGTCCCCTTTGATCCGGATCTGATTGAGATCCGGAACCTGCTTCACGCAAACAACAATGTTCATCTCATCCCCCTACCCGAACCGAAAGCTGACTCCGTACCCGCCTTCGGGGTAATCCCAGGTCACCGCTTCGTGGGGACAGCCGACGCGGCAGGTGCCGCACTCCAGGCAACCATCGCAGTCGTGGACGATGTCCCCTTCCGCATTGAGCTTGAAAAGGTCCGCTGGACAAAAATAAAGACACGGTTTCTCTCGACACTTTTCCCGGCAGACCCGGGCGTCCACCAGGATATGGCGCTGGCCGCTTAGTTCGAAGACGTCTTTCCCCAAGCGCTCCGCGATGGACAGCTTCAAGCTCATAGGGCCCGGTATCCTCGGATGACATCCCCCAGGGCCTGGCCCAGAGGAATACGGGAGAAGAGGGAATTGCGAAAGCCCCGCAAGATCTTCCCCTTGGAGTTTTCCGTGACGCGATATAGATCCTTAAATGCCCCGGTCAGCGCCCTGGGATAGAGAGTGTAGAGCCGGGGATTGGCAAGGAAAGACGGCACCTGCCGGTAGCTCTTGAAGTCTTTGCCGATAAAGCTCTCCTGGACGGACCGGTCGTAAGCCGAAAGGGTCTGGCGGGAAAAATCTCCCTGCTGGTGAGCCGCCAGGGCAGCCTGGCCCGCCAGAACACCGGAAGCCAGGGCGTAATCCATCCCCCGGACGGTCACCCCCAGATTCAGGCAAAACCCTGCTGCGTCCCCCACGGTTAGAAAACCATCAGCGCTTAGAGGCGTTCCCGCGCCCGGACCCGCCTCAGGAATCAAGTGGGCCGAGTACTCGACCACGTTCCCCCCCCGCACGAGCGGGGCCACCGCAGGGTGCTCTTTAAACTCCTCGATCAGTTCGTGGATCGGCACCCCTGCTGATCCGGCGGCCTGGACTCCCACGACGACCCCCAACGAGAGGGTCTCCCGGTTTGTGTACAGGAAGCCGCCGCCCGGCATACCCCGGGTCACGGAGCCGGCAAAGAGCTGAGCCGCTCCTTCCCCTCTCTCCAACTGGAAACGCTCTTCAATGACGCCCCCGGACAGTTCGATGATCTCTTTGGCAGCCACCGCGAAGTGGGCGGGGTCATGGCGAGCTCGCAGCCCCGCCTTCTCACTTAACAGAGAATTGACTCCATCGGCTGCGATGACCACGTTGGCTCCTATTTCATCCCCTGCAGCGCGGATCCCGCAGATCCTGCCATTTTCCCGAATGACCCCATCGACCCGGATTTTGGGGACCACAAGGCCTCCCCATTCG
>JACPSX010000246.1:11674-34719 GCA_016193065.1 Candidatus Tectimicrobiota bacterium
CTCTGGGGAGTAGAGGAACAAAACTCCGGAGCTTGCAGGGAAAGAGCCAGAGAATCGGAGCCGTCCATCAGCGTGAGGCGTTCGTGGGTTACGGACCGCTCAAAAGGAAGGTCGCCGTTCAAGAGGTCCGGGAGAAGACTGGCAACCGGTTTCAGGTACAGCCGGCCCCCCGAGACATTTTTGGCACCCGGGAAGATACCTCTTTCCAAAGCCAGGGTGTTGAGCCCTCCCCGCACGCAGACGGAGGCAGCCGCCAGGCCGGAAAGCCCACCGCCCACGACAATGACATCGAACCTCTCCACCCTAATCTCCTAACAGGCTGCGGAAAAACCGTCCGTTCACCCTTCGACACAAGGGCGAACGGAGGATGGTTTGAAATGATTGATGATTTTCCGTTCATGCTGAGCTTGTCGAAGCATGAAAGTCACTTTTTTAACAAATCCCCTAGCTCACGGGCATGAACTCTTTACCGAGAAGCTCCTTGCCGATGATGATCCGCATGATGTTCAGAGCCCCCTCGGCACCCGCCAGATAAGAGAGGATGCCGTTGAGCCCCATCCCCAGTTCCACATCGGTGTTATAGCCGGCACCCCCGTACCACATCATGACATGCTTAAAAATGTCGAAGGCCACTTGCGGGGCCATGAGCTTGCTGATCCCCATCTGGAGGTTCAGCTCCGAGATGGTGGCATCTCCCCCTCTCTGGATTTCATCGTAGAGCCAGGCGGCCTTCAGGACGGCGGTGCGCACCATCTCCAGCATGGCGTAATCGTTGGCCAGCTCGAACTGGATCCCTTCGAACCGGGCGATGGGTTGGCCGAAGGCCTCCCGGGTCTTGATGTAGTCCATGCCCAGTTCCAGAGCCCGCTCGGCCGCTCCGATGCAGGCCGAGGCGACGAGGGTCCGGGCCAGGGAAAATCCGTCCATGGCGTAGTTGTAGCCGCGGTTTTCCTCCCCCATGAGATAGTAGGCGGGAACCTCCACGTTCTCGTAGGTCATGCCCCCCGTGGAAAAGCCTTTCCGCCCGAGGTGGTTGTAGTGCGTGTACTTCATCCCCGGGCAATTGTAGGGGACGTACACGAAGCTGAAGCCCTTGGTCCCTTTCGAAAGGTCGGTTCGCAGTAGGGTCATATGACCGCCCCGTCCGATCTGCTCACACTCCCTGTGCCCGCTGTAGAAGGCCTTTTCCCCGTTAATGATGAACTTGTCCCCCTTGCGGACGGCCGTGGTCTTCAGGTTGGCGAGATCGGAACCTCCGCCGGGTTCGGTGGTGGCGATGCCGAGGAAATTGTCCCCCTTGGCGATGGCCGGGAGCAGCTCCTTCTTGGCCTCCTCGCTGCCGTACTTGTTGATCACGACGCTCCAGCCCGCCTCCAGGAGGTAGTAGACGGGGACGGCCATGCTCACGTCGCCGCGGGCCACTTCCATGGCGCCCACAGCGGCCAGAACCGCGTCGCCACCCGGGCCCCCGTAGGTTTCCGGAATGGTCACTCCCAGAAGTCCCAACTCTGCCATCCCTTTGAGCAGGCTCAGGGGAATCTGTTCGTTGCGGTCGATGTCCTTGGCAAGCGGACGGATGTTCTTCTCGCTAAATTCCCGAGCCATATTCCGAAACAAGATCTGCTCATCCGTAAGACGAAAATTCATCAGGGAATCCTCCCGCCTTGAATTATCCCGGTCACTGTTTCAGCGAGGCCCCGCAGGATCCGCAGAACCGGAAGGTCTCGGGAATGCCCTTCGCCTGGCAGGACGGACAGGTTTGAGTATAAGGGCCCCAGAGAAATTCGCTGGATCCCCCCGTCGCCGCCCGCTTCCGGAGACCGATAAAATCCACCGGACGCTTTTCCACGAAGGCTCTCATCCCCTCGTACGGTTCGATGGAGCTGTAGTGCAAGGTCAACCAGTCCCGGGCATGGCCGACGGTGGCCGCCCAGGAGAGTTTTTTCCAGAAGTTCACTTGCTCCTTCGTGTAACGGGTACACTCGGGGAATTTGTTGATCAACTTTTCACAGAGGGCCGCCACGGCGCCGTCGAGCTCCTTGTAGGGGACCACTTGATTCACAAGACCCCACTCGAGAGCCTGCCGGGCTTCCACCCATTCGTTGACGAAACACATCTCCCGGGCTCGCCGATCCCCGATGAGGACCGGCAGCCACTGGGTGGCGCCGCCTGCTGGAACACTCCCGACGCTGGGGCCGATCTGGCGAATCCGGGCATGCTCGGCGGCGATGGAGAGGTCGCAGGCCAGATGCAACTCGTTGCCGCCCCCGACGACCATGCCGTTAATGCGGGCGATGGCGGGCTTGCCCAGATCCAGGAGAAGAGTGATGACCCGATCGAAATAGGTAAACCACTTCCAGTAGTTTCTCGGCCGGCGCAACATGGTGGTGGCGTATTCATTCACGTCGCCCCCGGTGCAAAAAGCCTTTTCTCCCGCCGCCGTCAGAACCAAAACGGCAATGGAGTCATCCCAGGACACGTCCAGGAGAGCCTGAGCCATTTCCTCCAGAACTTCGGTGTTCATGGCATTAAACACCTGCGGGCGGTTCACGGTAATGGTGGCCACCCAGTCCTTCTTCGTGTAGAGAATGCTGTTGAAGTGGAAGCCCTCGGCGGGCTTCGGCGAAAAATAAGCCATTCCCCCTCCTTCGTTATTATTGAGCTGGAATTTGTTTATCCACCATCCTTCGGTGGAGGATCTGTTGACCGAGCGGGAAAAATATGTGGTCCTCACTGCGGATATGACTGGTCAAAGTGGAGGTCAATGCGCTCAGGAGCTCGCTCAAACGGCCGAAATAGGGCCAGAACTGGTCCTCCACGACCCCGAGGGACAAGGCGAGTACCTTCCGGATATCCTGCAGGATCCGCCGGATCTGCTGGTGTTCAGCCAGGACAAAGCGCGTGGGACTCTCTGCGGCCCCCAAGCCCCAGTCGACGACGGGGAAAAAGTTGGTCTCCTCGCCGGACATGTGGTCTTCCAGGTCCCGGGAAAAACAGCGCAGGCCCCGGTTTAAACTCTGCCATTCGTTTTCCCGGGGTGCGTCACCCGCCAGGCCGAGTCGAACCAGCTTGGAGCGCAACTCTTCCAATGTATCCAGCAACCCGATATGTTCCGGGCAAAGCCCCGCTTTTCCAGTGCGAACCTCCGCCATGGCTTCCCCTCCTCCCCCCAATCCTCCTCACCCTGCGCCCGCATCCTGGGGCCTGGTGTATATGATCTTGTACCGGCCGGGTTCCATCAGGTAGCAATCGAGACACTCATAGCCTTCCTCGGGTTCAAAAGGCTCCAGGCGCACTTCAAATCCCAAGGACTCGTAAAGCTCCACAAGTTCGCTCAAACGAGGCTCGCAGACAGTGGTCCGGCGCTCCCAACCTTCCGCTTTCAGGACCGCGCTCTTCCCTCTTCGTTCCTGCTCCGCCACAGCTCCCCCGTTACAGTTTGCGCTCCAAATGAATCGTCTTGCTTTGGGAAAGAGAGAAACCACCGCTGCTGAAGAACTTCAACAGATCCCAATCATTCCAATACACCCGGGTATTGATCACCTCAACGCCGGCTTTTCGCGCCACGGTCAGGAACTCCTCCATCAGGGACTGGCCAATGCCGTTTCGCCGGTACTTGGGATCAACTCCGATTGTATCGATGGTGGCCACAGTGTCCGGGATGCCGAACTCGCCGCGGTAAATCTCCCCCATGATGAACCCGACGACCTTCCCCTCGACCTCCGCCACCAGGGAAGTGACCAGGTGACGCCGATCATCCAGGGCCAGATCGACCTTTTGCTCATAATAGTCGGGCCTTTTCTTGCCGAAAGCCTGGGCATCTATGGCCACAATCGCGTCAAAATCCCTTCTTTGGATCAGTCGAATCCGAATCTGTTCCTGCGCGAGCTTGGCTGTCATGGCATTCCTCCCCGCCCCTCCTCTCCCCTAGAAAAGATCGTCCAGGTCCGAGGCTCCTCCGCCCGGCATCTCCCCATGCTGCTGGAGGTATTGCTGCAAGAGTTCGCTCTCCCTCTGAGTGTACATGGGTTCTTCTTCGAAAGTAAAGTAGCGGGCCGGGGAATTTTCCTGGAGCTTTTCGGTCAAACTTTGACGAAGATTTGGCGTTCCGGAGATCGCCAGAACGTTTTTTTCCTCATCCAGCAATTCGAACACTCCCTCCACCTCCGGTACCAGAGCCACCTGTTCCGCCGTGAACTCCAGCCAGCGGGCGGGCGGATGCGGCAGCGGGGCCAAATCCAGGCGCAGATCGCAGCGCAGGCAGCGGCTGGCCTCCGCCATGGCGGCCTTCTCGTCCAGACCCAGTTCGACGAGCGGGAAGCCGGTCAGGCGCTCGGCGAGGCTCAAAGTGGGCATTTCGGCCCGCACACGTGCTAAAAAGTCCTCTTCTCTGCCCAGGAAGGAATTTGTGTCTTCGGAATCCACTAGAGATTCGTCAATATTGCCATCGCCTCCCAAAGAACGATCAATCACCGAGGCAGCCGTCCTCCCCATGGCAATGGCTTCAATCACCGAGGCGGGCCCGCTCACCGCATCTCCTCCGGCAAACACCCTTTCCCGGTTGGTCTTCAGGGTATCCCGATGGACCTCCAGAATATCCCCCTTACCCAAAGAGACCTGGAAATGATCGGGAATTTCAGGCCGCTGGCCGATGGCAGCAATGACCGCGTCAAACTCCCGGGTATACTCGCTGCCGGCCAGAGGTACGGGCCTGCGCCTGCCGCTTTCATCGGGCTCGCCCAGCTCCATCCGCACGAACTCCACCCGGAGGTTCCCGTTGGTAGACAGGACCGATACGGGCGCGGTCAGGAACTCCAAAGTGATTCCCTCGTGGATTGCTTCTTCCACTTCATGGGGAAAAGCCGGCATCTCAGTGCGGGAGCGCCGGTAAATCAAGGTCACTTCCCGGGTTCCCAGACGCCGGGCGGCGCGGGCTGCATCGATGGCCACGTTTCCGCCCCCGATGACTGCCACCTTTTGGCCCACAGAGACCTTTTCTCCAAGATTCACCCGGCGCAGAAATCTCACCCCATCCATAACCTTAGGCGAATCCTGTCCGCTCACCCCGAGCTTGCTCCCCTGATGAGCCCCAACGGCAAGAAACAGAGCATCAAATCCCTCGGCAAACAAGGCATCCAGATCTTCCACCCGGCAGCCGCTTTGAATTTTCACCCCCGCATCCACGATTTCTTGGATCTCCTTGTCCAGAACCTGACGTGGGAGCCGGTACTCGGGAATTCCCGTGCGCAGCATGCCCCCCGGCTCCGGGTAGGCCTCAAACACAGTCACATCGTGCCCTTTGCGGACCAGGTAGTAAGCTGTCGTCAGGCCTGCAGGCCCCGAGCCGATGACCCCCACCTTCTTGCCGGTGGCGGGAGCGAAGTTTGCCTTTTCCTTCCACAACCCCGTATCCCGGGAAGCCGCAAAACGCTTGAGGGAACAGATGGAAATAGGCTCATCAATTTTCCCCCGCCGGCACACAGGCTCACAGGGGTGATAACAGACATAACCCAGAACCTCGGGAAACGGGACCTTTTCCCGGATCACAGCCACCGCATCGGGGAACTTCCCTTCGGCGATCAGGCGCACATAGCGGGGAACATCGATCCCTGCCGGGCAGGCTTCCCGGCAAGGAACCAGGGAGGTCTCCACCTTGCCGGGAACCTCGGCCACTTTGTCCAGCAAAGAGCCACTGGGACAAACCTCCACGCAGGATCCGCAAAACTTGCAGCCGGAAGCCTCCAGCGTGTCCGCAATGGGCCCCATATAGATGTGGCCATTTTCCTCCCGGGTTCCCAGGGCGCCGACGCCCCTTACATCGCGGCAAACCCGGACGCAGCGATCACAGGCAATGCACAGGTTGAAGTCGAGGTTGTAGAAGGGCTCGTCATGAACTACGGGAAGCCCCCGGTGGACATAGCGGGGGGTGTCGTTCTTGATCCCCACATAGTCCGAGGCCCGCCGGATCTCACAATCGTTAAAGATCGAACAGCAGCGTTCCTCAACGGGAATTCCGTACGAGCAGGTAGTGCGGCTGCACCCCTCCCTCTGTGGACAGGTCAGGCAGACGTGGGGATGGTTGGCGAGGATCTTGGCCAGGTTGTCCTGCCGGGCCGCGGCAATGGCCGGAGATTCCGTCCTTACCACCATCCCGGCCTGGACCTTCACATCGCAGGCCCGCACGAGTCCCGCCTCTCCTTCCACCTCCACCAAGCAGAGCTGGCATGATCCTTCCGGCGACAGGTCCGGATGGGCGCAGAGGCTGGGGATGTACTTCCCTTCCTTCCATGCCAGCTGCAGCAGAGAGAGACCCGCAGGGGCTGTGACTTGTTCTTGATCCAGGCTCAAGGTGACCGTTTCCACAGCGAGCCTCCTACCAGGAATGAGTAATGGCGCCCGGAGTGCACGCGGCCATGCAAGGGAGTACCCCACGCCCCGTAGTCGGCTTGCAGGCAGCACAGAGGTACTTCAAAGTATTGCGGACGTCCCGACGGACCGCCGACACGTTGTCGTCGTAATCGTCCGTGATCATCTCGTAGATATGCTCGGGGCATCCATCAATGCAGCCGTGATGAGGGCAGCTCGTGCACTTATCCGTGTCGATCGTTACGAAGTACTCCCCGGAGCCGTCTTTGTAACCGTAGTTCGCAAGCATTCTCAACCCCCAAGGTTTTAGGCTACTTTGCCAGCCGCTTTTTCTTTCTGGAGCAAGGCTTGTCCAAACAGCGCCGCCCCCAGGGCTCCGGCAAGCTGGCTGTCGTACTTGCTCTGGACGGCGCTTATGCCGATGACCTGTTCCAGACGCTTGACGACTCCGGCGTTCTTCGCAATGCCTCCTGTGATGAAGAATTCCTTCTCCACCCCGATGCGCTCCAGGAGCTCCGAAACTCGCTTTGCCATAGCTAGGCAGTAAGCGGCCAGCACCTTGCTCTTGGTCCAGCCATCTTTGAGAAGTCCCATGGCCTCGGACTTGGCAAACACCACGCAGGTACTGCTGACCGGCTCAGGCTCCTCGGGAACGTTAAACGAAAGCTCCCCGACTTGCTCAATCGGGACGGCCAACAGGTCCGCAATGACCTCCATACCCCGTCCCGTGCCGGCTGCGCATTTATCGTTCATGAGGAAGTTGGTCACTTTCCCCTTCTCGTCGCAATGGATCGCCTTGCAATCCTGCCCTCCCATATCCAGGATCGTGCGCACGCTGTTGCCGGCCATAAAGTTCGCCCCCCGGGCATGACAGGCAATTTCCGTAATTGCCTTGTTGGCGAAGGGAACGTTCACGCGCCCGTAGCCAGTGCCGACGACGTATTGGATATTCTCCTGCTTCATCCCCGTGTCCTGCAAGGCCCATTCGAGCGCCTTGCGGGCGCTGTCCGGGCTGTTGGAGCCGGTGCGCATGCTGGAGTAAGCGTAGAGCTCCCCATCGGTCGCGATGACCGCCTGCGAGCTCACGGAACCGACGTCAATGCCCGCCGTGATCATCTTGGCAGTTTTCCAATCCTTGTCTGGATCTTTCCAGTTGTATTCTTTCCATCTCCAGAATTCAGCCACGGTTAACCTCCTCCCCTCTAGTTTCCAGCCGCGCCGGCAACGACGGCAGCCCCCAGAGCTCCCACGTATTCAGGATCCTGCGGGACCACGACATTCTCGATCCCCAGCGTCCGCTTGATGGAATCCAAGAACCCTATGTTGTAGGCCACTCCGCCCACCAAAATCACATCCTGCTCCAAGCCGACCCTGCGCACCATGGCGGAAATTCGGCTGGCGATCGCGTCATGCACTGCCCGGGCAATGTCCTCCTTGGAGGTGTTTGAGTGAATCAGGGACACCACTTCGGATTCGGCGAAGACGGTGCATTGGGCGTTCATGGGAATTGACTTGTTTGATTTCAGGGAAATATCCCCGAACTGGGCCAGAGTCACTTCCAGCGCCCGCGCCATGGACTCCGTGAAAGCTCCCGCCCCGGCGGCGCATTTCTCGTTGACCGCGAAGTCAACGACCTTGCCGTCGGCGTTGGTTTTGATTCCGCGCCCCTCTTCGGCACCTACATCGATGACCGTGCGGGCAGACGGATGGAGGAAGACAGCTCCCTGTGCATCCGCGCTCACTTCCGTGACCACGGTCTGGGCAAACGCCACGGCTTTGCGGCCCGCTCCGGTCGCCCCCACCTTGCCCACGGCGCTACGCTCGATCCCGGCCTTGGCGAGCGCTTCTTTATAAGCCTCCTCGACAGACTGCTCCGTCTCAAAACCGGCCAGCACACTGGTTTTGGCCAAGATCTTGCCACCGTCAAGAAGCACCACCTTGATTGTTTTGGCTCCCACATCGATTCCGGCTGTGATCATGACGTTCCTCCCTTAATTCTCGAGCTTGTTAAAGCCCAGGCTTTCCATAAAGGAGTCGATGCGGCTTAGAGTTCGTGGGTAATCCATTTCCTTCTCGTCGCCCATGTTCCCTTCATAGGTCATCACAGGCACCCCCGCTTTGACGAGCCCAAGCCGGTTTTCCATAATTCCCTTGCTCAAGCCCTCGCAACCTCGATTCAGGTGCAGGATCACTCCGTTCAGCTTAAACTCCTTGACCATCCTGAGCATTATGTCGGTCTTGATTTGGGGGTCGTAAAAGTGTTGCCACTCCGGCTTGGAGAGGTTCCAGTCGGCGTAGATCCGCAAGGCTTCTTCCCGGGTGCGAATCTTGATCCCGAGCTGCTCCGGTGTAGGCCGGGGGCCCCAGGAGCCGTCCGGCTGATCCGCGAAGACCCCTTCCAGTGCGAACGTGTACAGCGAACCCACGGAGACGGCCCCGTATTTCTCCATATAGCGGTACATGGAGAGATAGCTCCACGGCGGCTGAGTGTCCGTGATCAGGCGGCAGCGCTCGGTAGACACCGCGGCAATGCCGCGCGCAATGCGGTCCTTCACCTCATCCCTCAGCTCTTCGTAGAAGTCCCCGAACTCTTTGGAATGTTTCGACAGGGTGGCCAGAACGTAGAGAGCATACATCGTTTTCTCTTCCAGAGGAGCCGGGACTGCCTTGTTGAGCGTGCAAACCTCGGCCCACAGAGAGGTCGTGCGGCACTCATTGTTGACGGCGGCGATAAACTTCTCGTCATCAAATTTGCGTCCTGTCACCTTCTCCAACCAGGGGATGGACTCCTGCATCTGGTTCACGACATAGGCGATCCTGCCTTCATCCACGTCCTTGTACAGCCCCACGCTCACGTCGATGGTGAAATAGGGGATCTGCTTGTATTCGGCCACATGCTGGTACCACTTGTGGTGGCTGCAGCATATCTGGGTCTGAAATGCAAAGTCGGGCTTGGGGAACTCACCGCCGAAGGCGTATTTGTTGACATACATGGAGCCCCAGTAGGTTCTCATGTAGGAGCATAGATCCCGCGACCAACCTTTGGCATCGGCCGCGCTCTGACATTCCGCATTGAGCTTTGGATCGAAGGCCACGGAAGCAGCGTAGGGCTCGCTGGTCAGGGTGTAGACGTCGTCGCCGAGCCCGGCGGGAATCGCGTCCATTGCCCAGGCCCCGCCGCTCCAGCGGATGCCGCCGCGCTGTTTACACTCCGCATAGTCCTTGTAATACTTCAGGCGCAGCTCCTTGGCCTTATTCCAGCACTTCAAAGGTTCGGTGGGATATTTCGTTAACGTCGCCATGATTTTCTCCCCATTCAAAAATTCGTTGCCGTTTCCATTCCACCCCTAGAAGAGATCATCCGTTCTCAGCGTCTCCAGGAAAGCTTCAACCCGGATGCGGAATGGCCCCAGAGGGTTCGTGGAGTCGAATTCCAGCCCCAGTGTCGGGATCCCGTTGTCCTCCAGATACTTCTTGAGGACCGGGTTGTCCCCCTCATGGGGATCGCAGAATTTTTCCTGCATGATGATAGCACCCTGAGCTTTATAGTCCTTGGCCAATTGAAGCACGTGGGGAAATCGCTGGCGTTCCGGGTAATCTTTGGTCGGACAAGGAGGCCGCTCTACATACCGATCGCTGATCGTTTGCAGACGATCCGGCTGGATCCGCGCCTCGTTCCAAAAGTAGCGGGTGCCGGCACACTGCTCATCAATTACTACGGTGGCTCCCACGGATTCCACCATCTTGAAGAACTCCACGTCGTCGTTCTCGCTCCCCACGGCCATCAGGCGGATCCCCGGGTCCCGGTCGACCGTGCGGTCGGCCACTTCCTCGCTGGCTTCTTCCAGGGCTTTGTTGTGCTCTTCGTAATCGACAAACTGGGCAGTGGTGGCAATGTAGAGAGCTTCCGTCCCCGTCAATTTCGGCGGGTCGGTTTTCCGGAACTCGTAGATCTTGTGGAGAAGCCGGCGGTTCTTGTTGGTAAGCTCAATCCCCCTGTCCAGATCTGCGTCCGTGATCTTTTTGCCGGCGTACTCTTCAAGGGCGGCCTTGAATTTCGCCACCTCCCCCACGTAGTACGACTTCGCCGAGGGGCTCTGGACCATGTTGGGCATCGGCAAGTAGTAAGTGAACTCGGTCGGGATGTGGGCCCTCCAGCTATCAAAGGTCTGGCGGTAGTGGATGCAGGAGTGGGCCAGCACGATCCCGTCCAGGTAGTTGAATCTTCCTTTCAGCCCCTGAGCCAGAGAGTCGCGGCAGAAGGGGCAAAACATTCCGAAGATGTGGGGCTCCGTCACATCCTGGGGCTCATGGCTCCCCAATATGCGGGAGTGGAGCATTCCCGCCGCGGTTAAAATCTCATCGGGGACGTAGGTGCAAAACGTCCCGATGACCTTGCCCCCGGTCCTCTTTTTCCATTCTCGCGCGTACTCGTGACGATTGTGGTACCAGTGCTCGAATTTCTCTAGGGCGGCCATCACATCCCCTCCTCTATCCGTTCGGTCTCTCGAACGTTCGATAGGATAACAGACCCAAAAAAGAACCCTTTTCCACCCCCATGTCCTCCATACAACGTGTTCTCCTGCGCTTGTGCCAAGATCAACTGAAAACCCCTCCTGGCTTTCCCTCTTGAATGTTCGTTCTAAACCTACCCTTTCCCCTAACTCCCTTCAAGAATGCAGGTTCCCTATTTTTCTAGTGAGTTTGCACTAGTGCCGTTCCAACTATTTTGGGCTAGGTTCCCGGTTCGCGTAGTCCATATTTTTGCTGCCACGTACATCGCTCAATTGGCCGCATCAAGTTGGAACGGTACTAGCACTGTCCCGTGGACCCGGGCTCAATAAACCAGGGACCAGGACAGGAGGCAAAGGCCGACAAAGCCCATCGCGTGGGCTACCCCCAGCCACCCCAGACGCTTAATCTGAAAGCGCCGCGATGATTTCAGAGCCGACCACAGGGCCTTCAGAGGAGAAGGAACAAACGGGAGAAGAAACGCCGGGGGGAGAAAGGAAAACAGGGAAAGGACGAAAACACCCGCCAGAATAGCGGCAAAGGCTGTGCAAGCAGTTCCTCGCAGGATGGGGCGGCGCAATCGCAAGGATTGCACTCTCATCTGCACGTAACAGACCTCGGAACCAAAAAAAGCCGCGTTCAGGATCCATAGAATCAGCGCCCGGGAATCCAGAACTCCGGTAGCCACGTAGTAAGCTCCCGGGGCCGTCAGGGTAAGCCCCACGGCTGCCAAGAGCTGATTGGACAAAGCACGATCCCGGCGCTCTCTGACAGCCCGCAAATGAAAGGGAAGAAAGGAGAGGCCCGCACCGCCGATCAGGAGAAGAAGCGGGCGTTGGTAAAGAGCCAGCAAGGGGAAAAGGAAAAGAAGGGACATCCCACTATAGGTTAGAAACCAGATCCAAAGGTTCCTGCGCCAGACCTCCGGAGATTTTCCGGCCGGGACCCCGAGCACCATACTGACCAGCGGAGCCCGGGCCGTAAAGGCAAACAGTGCCGCAAAGACGAAGAGAACCGTGGAGCCGGTGAATTTCCCGCCCGCCGCAGTGCCAATGAGAAGGGGGATCAGGAAAATCGCCCAGCCCCCGTGTTCTTTGGGAAAAGGAACCTCGCCCCACCTCATCAAACGCCGCTCTCTCCCTGCAGCAAATGCACCCTCTCAAACGCTGCGGCGGAGAATTATTTCGCCCTGAAGCCCGCCAGCTCCTGGAGGAGGCGCCAGTTGGAGAGGCGGTCCTCCTGGGCTTTCAAAAGAGTTTCAGAAGGGGTTCCATCCTTTTTAAACTGTTTGGCAAAGCGCCTCTCGGTGCGGGCAAAGGCAACAAAGTCGAATATCTCTCCCGTCTTGGGATTCTTATACCAGTCCTCTTTCTGGGCCGGGTTCCCCTGCAAGGAGAGGCGGTCCTGGAGCCGGGGCCCCTTACGGGGATCATGGATAAAGATCGGAAAAGCCCGGGAATCGACGGCCATCCGGGCCTGCTCGAAGGACTGGTCGTCGGCCACGCCATGCTCGGGCTGGCAGGTGGAGTAGACGTTGACCAGAGCCGGGCCCGGATACTCGTTGGCGGTCATTATGGCCCGGTAGAAGTGGTTAATGTGGGCCGGCGTGGTCTGGGCCACATACACGTCCGGGTGCATCATGGCGATGTTCCCCAGCTCCTTGCGGCGCTCCAACTTGCCCATCTGGGCCGAGCCGATCATGGACATTTTGGCATCCTGTCCCAGGAAGGAACTCGTGGAAGTTTGCCCGCCCGTGTTGGAATAAACCTGGGTGTCGAGAACAATAACGTTCACATTCATCCCGGACATGAAGAGCCGGGAGAGAGCCTGGAAGCCGATGTCCAGCATGGCTCCGTCCCCACCAATAGCCCAGAGCTTTTTATCCCGGTACCCCATCTGATCCCAGCGGGCCCGAACCCCCATGGCCAGCGTGGCCACGTTCTCAAACAGGGAGTTGGACCAGGGGACCAGGAAAGGATTGTAAGGGTACGTCGAGCCGTAAACTGTATTGCATCCTGTGGCTGCTACCAGTCCCACGCTGTTCGGTCCGTAGACAAACCCGGTGGCGGCGAGCATCATGCGCAGGCCGGTGGCCTCTCCGCACCCCATACAGGATCCCGCCCCTCCCACAAACAGCAGGGAGCGGTCCGCTAGCATCATGTCAGCCAGGACTTTTTCCTGAATATAACGTTCCGGAGTCGGCGGCAGTGCGCGGAAAAATGCAAAGGCCCGGCGATATTCGTCCAGGTTTTCCGGAGTCTTCCTGATCATTTCCAGGGCCAGATGGTCTCCGCACACTTCCACGCATTCACCGCACCCCTTGCACTTCGTCGGATCCACGAAGATCCCGAAATATCCTCCTTCTTCGCCCTTCTTTTCCGGATTCCCGAAGTACTTGGTGGTCTCGGCAAACCGGGACTTCAGAATCCTCGAATCGACTTCGCTCGGGAGATCCGCGAGCTTTTTCTCCAGCGTGCTTTTGGAAACCACCCGCCCGAGGATCGCCGTATCCGGGCAAGCCACGACGCACTCCATGCACCCCACACACTTCTCGGCGATAAGCCGGGGCATTTCCGGGGCAATGTAGCTGAAGTCCCGCAGCGTGCCCGTTCCAGGCGCAATGAGGCTGCGGGCAGCGTCCAGGTCCGCGGGCAACTCCTCCTCAGCCGTGCCCGCATTGTAGGTCCCCACGATCCGCTCGTTAAAATCGGCTACATTGATGAACTCTTCCATCGTGCCGCTCTTTTCTCCGTTCATAACGCCCCCTCAAACTTTTGCAGAAGGGTCCTTGCCCCCGGCGACAACCGGAGCGAGGTGCCCATCGATGACTTCTCTGGGAATCTCAAAGACCTCCTCGAAACCCCGGCGGACCGCCTTCAAGTTGTCACGCACGACCTGATCCCCTCTGCGCCCGAAGTACTTGCGCAGGGACTTCTCCACTCCCCTGAAGAGATCTTCTTCGCTCAGACCCAGACGCTCCCGGAAAGGAGTGAAGCGCAGAAAAATCCCCAGGAGAACGATCCCCTGCATGCGCTGGATCAGGTCGGGACTGGTAGCCACCTCGCGGGCAATTTGCACGGTATCCAGGACCAGGACCCGGATCTTCTTATTCCGGATATTGCTCCGAGCGTGCTCGGGAACGTCGGCCCAGACGTCTTCGGGAGTCGTCTTGTCCGTCTGGATAAAGACCATCCCACCGCTGCTGAGACCAGCCAGGGGGTTGCCCTGCTGAAACGCGTTGACGTCGTTGAGAGGGACAAAGTCCACCTGCTCCAGCTCGCAGTGGGTGCGCACTTTTTCCGGCGCCGCCGTCAGGTAATAGGTGGTCGGCAACCCCTTTTTCTCCGACCCATACTTGGGGTAAGCCTGAACCTGAAGGCTGAAGAGGTCCTCCACAATTGTGGCAATGACCTTGTTGGTAGTCACGGAACCGTAGCCCCCCACCGAATGGCCCCGCATGGAAAAAGCTTGCGGCGGCCTCACGTCGGGATCTTTCTGACGAGCAAGAGCCAGAGGGTGCTTAATCCCCAGGACGAAGAACCGTTTTCCGTTGGGAAGGGTCATGTTCTTCGCGGCGGCAATGAAGTCCCCCGGCCGTACGTCCCGGCTGCCCAGTCCCGCAGAGCCGGAATAGATGGCTGGAACCCGAGCAACCTGCGGATATCCGGGCGCTCCCTGAACGGCATCGGCAAAAGCCGCCTTGATCTCCGCGGTCAGGGGGTTGGATTGGGCGAGGGGGATATCCAGACGCTCAACCACCGCGAAAGCTTTCAGGTGGGCCAGAGCCGAGACAATCTGGGCTCCGGGAAAGGGCCGGAAAGCAGTCACGTGGAGCACTCCCACTTTGATCCCTTCGTTGTCCCGCAGCCAGTCCGCCGTGGCCATGGCCGTTTCCATGTACGTCCCCATTCCCACAATGGCGTACTCGGCATCTTCCAGGCGGTAGGTCTGGACCATATCGTACCGCCTCCCGCTGAGTCGGTAAAATTCCTCCAAGGCCGCCTGGAGCGCTCCTGGGACCTTATCGTAGTAATAGCGCTGGGCGATTTTGCCTTTCATGTAGCTATCCTGATTCTGGACCACCCCGCTCATAACCGGGTGCTCGGGATCCATCAGGCAGCGCAGCTTGTCCGAGGGGGCCCCCACGAACTGCCTCATCATCTCGGGTTCGGGGAGTCGAACGCTTTCAATCGTGTGGGTGGTCAGGAAGCCATCTTGAATGTTCAGAAAGGGAGTCAAGGAGTCCTCGGCAGCCCGGCGCGCAATGAGGGACAGATCGGCCGCATCCTGGGCATTTTTCGCAAAGAGCATCCCCCAACCCGCGTCCGCCACGGCCATCACGTCATCGTGGCCGGCGTGGATGTTCAGGGAGTGGGAGGTGAGGGCCCTGGCGCCGATGTGGAAGACGATGGGGAGACGCTTACCGGAAATTGTGAAGAGCACCTCTTTCATGAGCACCAGTCCCTGACCCGAGGTAAAGTTCGTTACCCTGCCTCCGGCCAGAGCAAAACCTTCACAGGCAGAAGCCGAGCTGTGCTCCGATTCCGGCTCCAGAAACACCAGGGTTTCTCCCCACAGGTTCTTTTTGCCGTTGGCGACTTCCTCCTGGAATCCTGTGCCCATATTGGTCGAGGGGGTGATGGGGTACGCGCAAGCCCCCTGCGCAATGTGAGACTCCACCCAGACGACGACGCTGGATCCATCGGCCGTGGTGGGGATGCCGGGATAGGGGAAGGTCTTCTCTATCATGGTTCGTCCGTTCTCCTATTCATCAAGGGACCCCGGGCCGTCCCTGTCGTTCCCCCCGCAAATTCTCCTCCAGCCAGTCGCAACCGGCTGTAAGGATTGCTGGTTTTGTACTCTATCGCCCGGGGGGATATCCGTAAATGATGCAAACACCTCATTCTCCTGGGGCACGGCTATTAAGCACTATTTTCTCCTATCGGCATTAGATTCCATCACTTAATCAGCCTCAGGGGACTCTGAGAAGGGAAGTGTGAAAACTAGCTCCTTGGTGACTCTCAACTCATGTGGAGAATCCGCATTAGTAAAAATAGGCCAAGTGCATCTTGCGATTTCCCCCCGGGAGAGCCAATCTGCTTTTCGTGGGGGGATAAGAAAAGCCCAATTTTTCAGGCAACTGCGAGAGAGGATCAAAGCATCCCTGTGTCAATTCAAACGGCCGACATTCTCATTATTGGCGGGGGAATCATCGGCGCCAGCCTTGCTTACCAACTGGCTCTGCGCAAGCCTTCCGATTTGAAGGTCGTCCTGCTCGAAAAACGGGGCTTGGCCGAAGGCACCACGGGAAAATCCGTGGCGACCATCGACCACCAGCAATCCACTCCCCTGGACATCGAATTGCGCCAGCAAAGCCGCACTATTTACCTGGAACTGGCCGGCGAGTTTCCCGCCCAGATCGGCTATAAACCCATCGGTTTTCTCCATACGGTAACCACACCGCGGGCGAAAGAAATCCTGGAACGGGATATCGCCCTGCAGGAAAGGATGGGGGTCCCCGTGGAATTTCTGAATCCGGAGGAACTGCATGAGATCCTCCCCATCTTGCGGACGCGGGAAATCCTCGCAGCCGGGTTCTGCCCCAAGGACGGCTACCTGGATCCCTATGGAGCCACTCACCTATTCGCCCATCAGGCCCAGAAGCGTGGGGTCGAGATCCGTACGGACACTCCCGTTACCGAATTTCTCGTGGACTCCGAGCGGGTCTGCGGGGTCCGGACTTCGGCCGGAGAATTTCAGGCCGCCATCGTGGTGAACACGGCAGGTCCCTGGGCCCAGACAATCTTCCAACGGGCGGGGCTCCGCCTGCCGCTGAAGCTCGTGCGGGGAGAGATCCTGGCCCTCAAGCCCGAAATCCTGTTACCTCACACCCTTCCCATGACGCTGAACCGGGAGACCACTTTCTATTTCCGCGAGGAAACGGGCGGGATCGTTTTGCTGGGGCGTCTGGACACGGACTACAATGCCCCGCGCCCGCAGGTCGATCCCGACGACTACTACGGCTGGGAGCAAAGGCCCGGCGACCAGCACCGCTCCTTTGTTTTCCGGATGCTCCAATCTCACCTCCCGGCCCTTCTCGACGCGCCTGTCCACAAGGGCTGGGTTGGTTTGCGGACGGTCACACCGGACGCCCACCCGATTCTAGGTCCCACGCCGCTTGCCGGGCTTCTGTGCGCAGTCGGATTTAGTGGCACGGGGATTCAGATCGGCCCCGCCTGCTCGGCCTACCTGGCGGAATACATTCTCAGCGGGGAAAAAACCGAGGTTTTAAAGACTTTCGGGCTCGACCGTTTCTTCCGCGAGCAAGCCCAGGATTAGAGTTTCAGCAGTTTCTTCAAACTTTCGGTGGTGATCCGGCTGACCTCCTGGGCGGACACCCCCTTGAGCTGGGCCACCTTCTCCACGATGACCTTGCCGTGGGCGGGTTCCGTCTTGATTCCTTTCTCCCGGTTCATCGGGAACGGCACCGGAGAGTCCGTCTCGATGGCAATTCCATCCAGAGGAAGGCGCCGGAAAACGCCATCGAGCCCGCGCTCCGCAGGGACGTTGACCAGTTCCCGGGCCGAAATGAGAAAGCCCATCTCCAAGCACTCTCTGGCCATCTGATAATCCCCTGAGAACCCGTGGACCACCCCTCCCACCTGGGAGGCTCCTTCCTCCTGGAGGCAGCGGACCGTGTCTTTGTGGGCTCCCTTGTCATGAATGATGATCGGGAGACTGAGCTGCTTGGCCAGGGCAATCTGGGCACGGAAAACCTCGATCTGGACCTCCTTGGCCGGGATTCCAGGCTTCAGGTAGTCCAGGCCGATCTCGCTGATGGCCACCACCTTCGGTTCTCCGGCCAGAGACTCGATCGTGCTGAGGCTCTCCCGAGTTGCCTGGTCTGCCATCCAGGGGTGAATCCCGACTGCCGCATAGACGGGGGCAAATTGACTGGCCACTTTCAGGGCCTGGCGGGAGATTCCCACCGTCTGGCCCACGGCGATGATGACCTCCACCCCGCTTTCCCGGGCGCGCGCCATCACATCTTCGAGTTCTTTCCCCTCATAACGGTACAAGTGCGTATGGGCATCCGTCAGCATGTCAGCTCCCCCTTCCAGTAGGTCCCCTCCAATCCCAGGTCGTTTTTCCACTCCTCAGATCGTTACTTCCGGTTGTGCTCCTCTTGGCCTGCTCCTGCGGCGGGTGCGAAAACCCCTCCCCCTTGCCGTCCCTCAGGGGATTTGAATGATTTCGCCGGCCGGAAAAGTTTTCTTCAATTGCTGCTCGGGTACAGAGTAAAGGATCGTCGGATTCAGATCAAGAAGATCTGGAAGGTAAGGAGGAGCCCACAGCGATGAGATGCTAGCGGCGCTCTTCGAGCTGCTTTCGCCCCTGAGCGGAGATTCTCTCGGGAGTCCAGGGAGGATCCCAGACCACCTCTACGTTCAACTCCTTGACCCCCTCCAGCCCGTAAAGAACCCGGTAGACGGCCTGGGTCAGGCTGTCGTGAAGCGGGCACCCGGGAGTTGTCAGCGTCATCTCCACGCGGACCTTACCATCTTCAACTTGAACCTCATAGATGAGGCCCAGATCCACGAGGTTCAACCCCAGTTCGGGATCGACGACCTTCTTCAGAGCCTCCAGCACCGTCTCGTTGGTTAAACCCGCCATGGTTGACCTCCTAACTCACCCGGAGAGAGAGCTGCCGGCTCTCACCCGGGACATATACACAGTATGGATCCGATTCCAGGTAATCGCCCGTGATCGCATAGGCTCGGGCTCTGGACCCACCGCAGAGCGCCTTATACTCGCAGCGGCCGCACTTCCCCTTGAGCATTTCCGGATCCCGCAGTTCCCGAAAAATGGAGTGGTCCCGGTACAGGCGAACCAGACTCGCGCGCTTCACATTGCCGGCGGACAGGGGCAAAAAGCCGCTCGGGTAGACTTCTCCCAGGTGATCGATGAAGACAAACCCGTTGCCGTCGTTCACGCCTCGAGGGGCTCGCCCGATCCCGTCCAAGGCGACTTCCATGCTTCCCCCACCGGTCCAGGGAAAAGGAACCTGCCGCGCTTCACCGGCCCGTCCCACTGGAATGGGGCCCGCGGGCCTTCCATCCCGGCGAATCCCCTGCGACCGTTCGATCGCCACCCGGCGAAAATGGGGAGCTTCCGTCGTCTTGATGCCGAAGGGGACCCGCATGGAAAGTTCGTACAGGGAATTGAGGACCCTTTCGTATTCCAGCGGGGTTACCTCGTCCTCGACTTTTCCCCGCCCCACGGGGACCAGGAAAAAAATGCTCCACAGCGCCACGCCCAGCTTTTCCACGAGCTTTGCAAGGGGCTCCAGTTCCCCCAGATTGTGCCGGGTGATCGTGCTGTTGATCTGGATCGGGAGGTGACACTCGCGGGCGTACTCGCAAATCCGCAGCGTCCAGCCAAAGGATCCCTTCACCCGGCGGAAGGCGTCGTGAACCTTGGGAGTCGAGCCGTCCAGACTCACGGCCAGACGGGCCAGCCCCGTTTCTTTGAGGGCCTGAACGTTGTGTTTCTTGACGGCCGCAGTCCCGCTCGGAGTCAGTGAGACCCGAAACCCCCTTCGGACGCCGTGGCGCACCAGATCGTAAATATCCGGCCGGCGCAGAGGATCACCCCCCGTAAAGACCAGGAGAGGGAGGGGATCGCCAAATGCGAGAACTTCATCGAGAAGGGCGATCCCCTCCTCCTGGGTTAATTCCTGCGGGTGCCGGCGAGGGATCGCCTCAGCCCGGCAATGGACACAGGACAAAGCACAGGCCCGGGTCACTTCCCAAATCACAATAAACGGTGACTTCTGAAAGTCGAACATGCGCGCCTTACGCTCTCCGGGCCTGGGTCATAGCGACCGCCAGCACACCGACCGCTGCCAGTAAAACCAACCCCGCCAGACGGACCAAGACAGGATTCAGCAACATGAAGCCCAGGGTCAAGGCCGGAATCCCCGCGTTGAACAGAAAAAAGCCGGCCCGCGGCAGGCGCTCATCCACCATGGAGTCCATGGCAGGAACGGGCTCCAGGCCCACCTTGTCTCCGTATTTCTTGAGCCAAACCAGATGAGGGAAAATTTTATACAAGTAACCCACGATGCTGAGAGAAATCCAGCCCAGGATGACCAGGGCTCCCAAGCCGAAATCAAAGCCCTCGGAGGAAGCCCCCAGCCCCAGCATCCGGAGCACTCCCAGAAGCGCCGCGACATGGAGGTAGAAAACCGCCGTCAACGCATACTTCATGGGAACTCCGAAGGGACGCAGCCGGGCCCTGCTCATGGCGATCACCTGTTTTCCATAGGAAAAGACCGCTAGCACGATGAGGAGCGAAGCAGCGCGATTCCAGGCCGGCGGTGAGCCCAGGACCCAATCCCCTAGGAGGAGACCCAGGAGCCCCATGTTCCCCAGTGAGAAAGCCACTTTCGCAGCCCGCAGGGAATAGCCGTGGGCCAGGGTAAACATGGGGAAGAGCTTGTAGGAAACCCCGATGATCAGCAGGCTCAACCACCCCCAGAGTCCCAAATAAAGGTGTCCCCTCAAAGTCGCAAGGACCGCTTCACTCAGGAAACCCGTGCGGAAGTTTACGGCCAGGGCCAGGCCGGAAAGAGCAGTTAGTGTAAACCACAAGAAAGCCGCCAGGATGTGAATCCCGGTCATATCGATCTTCTTCACTCGCGCCAGCGTGAAGGCCACATTGATCAGGAACAGGACAATCCCAACCGCCACCAGGAGTCCAAAGAACGGGACTCCGTCACCCAGACGCCCGTGCCAGAAACTCCCGGCCAGCCCCAGGACTCCGATGGTGTAAAACCAGAACTGCCAGCGCCCCAGTAGGTCGCTCCAGAGAGTGACCTCCAGGACCACCGGCACGAGCTGGAACAAGGCGCCCATGGCCACCATGGTGGCCCAACCCAACACGGCCAGATGGGCCAAGGCCAAGAAGCGCGGATGCAAAACCCCACTGTCCAATGACGCGGCGGCGATCGGAAGCAGAGCCATCAGGAGCAGGAAGGAACCCGAGGCCGCCCAGAAATAGCGGAAGGGCAGGTTCAGGCCACCTTCCTTCGCGATTGTCGGAGCCGCGGTGGTTTTCGTCATGACGCCGTTCATGAGACGGGTTTCCAGATCCTCAAGATGACTTTCCCTGCTCCCTCCTCGTTAATCTCGTAGGAATAGCCGCGCTCCTCAAGCCGGGGAAGCAGGAACATGGGCCGGCGCTCGTGAATCACGAGGAGACGCTGGTCCCCCTGGAGACGATTAAGAGCCGAGAGGATCCGCTCCATGGGCTGCGGGGGCTGCAGACCGCGCACATCAATCGTGACCTCATCGGATGTTACCTCCCCTCCTTCCGCTGGCCCAGCGGCAACACGGCCTGAGGAATCAGCAACGCGGGTTCCATCCCGGTAAAAGTAGACCCGCCAATCCTCCGGACCGTCCGCCTGAGCCCAGCCGGAAAAACCCATGGGGCGCAGCACTTCGTAAAGCGGAATGGGTTCAAAGGGGACCCTCAGGAGAAGAACCTGCTCCGGCCGGAGTGCCTTGATCCTTTTCATGATCTTAGCAAAGGGCTCTTCCCCCCGGCGCAGGTCCTCACGCACATCGAGAAGAACGACCCGAGCAGGGTCCAACCTCTCTAGGATCTCGGGTTTGGGGCTGCTAGGCGCACGCGGGCACCCACCAGGTGGGTACCCGGCCGTGCCGGTCCCATTTCCCTCCCCGTGACACGGTACCCCACCCAGAGATTTCTTGAGGGTCAGCAAAAGATCGGCCAGGTCAACCCCCGCCATCCGGGCCGCCTGTTCCAGCGTCACCCTCGGGGCCATGAGCTTCCGCAGGACTCTGTTCTTGAGGCGGCCGAAGTGGGGATGGTAGCCCGCCAGGACAGGCAACAGCTCGGGGTAACGTTCGAGCAGTTCGGAAACTTTCATCTCCTTGGTAATCACCACAGCCCCCTTTTCTTCATCCTGCAGTCTCTATGACCTACCCTTCCTTGCGAATCTCCACCTTCCACACTGTAGGCCCTCTCTCCACATATTCCCAGCCGAATTTCCCGGGGCGCTCGGCCTGGAACTGGTAGTAGAGGGGCTTGGGATCATGGTCATTGATCAGTAGAAAACTGCCGCCTTCCGGAAGCTGGTCAAAGGTGGAAAAGATTCTCGGGTGCTTCTCCCGCGGCGGGATCGGACGAACGTCGAGTTCCAGTTTTTCTGGGTCGGTCATACTCCCTCCTCCGTTTGTCTTACATTTCTGCTGAATTGAGATCCAGTCTCCACGGTGTCTCTTTCCCCAGAAGTGTTAAACCCGAACGCGGGCGTGGCAGGAAGCTCTCCGCAAGGATCTGCAAGTAAAGATTTTCCCGGAACAAGACCTTCGCAAATCCTTCCCCTGCTCCGGCGATAAAAAATTATTCCCCCGCGTGCTGGCGCTCTTTCTTTTGCAGCAGTTCCTCCCGGCTCTCGACATAGTCCGGATGGGTAACAATACAATCCACAGGACATATGGCAATGCATTGGGGCTCGTCGAAGAACCCCACACATTCCGTACACTTCTCCGGATCGATCACGTAAATGCTGTCCCCCTCGCTAATGGACTCGTTGGGGCACTCCGGCTCGCAAACTGCACAGTTGATGCACTCTTCATTGATCAGCAATGCCCTCCCTCCTTTGGCACAGGCCGCCTGCCCTAACCAATATGGGCAAGGAGTCCCAAAAGTTTTATGACCTGGATCAGGGTTTCGTGCCTTGACCGTAAGGTGGTTTCGTCATGAGCCCTGCGCTTCCCTCCTTTCCAAGAACGCCATAAGTTTCTCCCTTTCATTCCCCTCCGTGAGAAGGGGGGTGGCCGCCTGCAGACGAAGCAGTCAGCTGAAACGTGAGCCAGAAACCCCACATTCGCCAGCCAGAACTGGACCCTGGCCATGGTCAAACTGTGAATCACGATCTTTCCGGCATAGTTGGGGAGGAGCTTGTAGCCGACCCCAAAGATCATCATGGAGATCCAGCCGAAGAAATTCAGGTGCAGGTGTGCGCTTTTCACGTTCCCCCTCCGGTCCGGCACTGGGCGACCAAAACTGATCTCAGCATAACGTGGCAGGGAGGTCAGTAAATGGGTTGGACTTCCCATTTTGTTGATGCGATTACA
>JACPSX010000044.1 GCA_016193065.1 Candidatus Tectimicrobiota bacterium
CGGCTGTACACACGCTTGGGGGGAGGAATGTATCCTCCGTAGAGCTCCTCCGGCATCCGTCCACCTCTAGGCGGTCGTAAGGGAAAGTTTTACACTCAGCCCCTCACCTATTGCGACACAGTCTCTCAAGGGGGAGGGGTTCTTGTTTTTTCCTCCGGTGTTCTATCAACGTCCCCCGCAGACGGGAAACTTGAAGGGGTAATTGTGCAACGGGACCGCTCCTCCGGGTTTTACGACCACGGCGCTCCCCAGTTGGAGTCCCGCCCGCTGGTCCTTCGTGACCGGGTTGGGCTGGATCACGATCACCATGTTCTCCTGGAAGGTGAAGGGCTCAAATGTATGAGATGAGCTCTTGGTCCCGATCTCGGGGTTGCGGCCCCCCTCGCCGTGGACCAGGCTGTCGTACACCGTGAACCCCCGCTCCTCGATGATGGCGGTGGCCTCCATGATCTCCTCGCTCGTGCTGCCGGGTTTCAGAGCCAGGCGGACCTGCTCGAAGCATTCCCAGGCCACATCGAAGAGCTGCCGGTAGAGAGGGGCGGGCTCGGCGGCCACGGCAAAGGGGCGGTGGATCTGGGCACCGTAGCCCCAGTAGCTGATCGTGATCTCGGTAATCACCACATCCCCGGCTTGCAAGGTTCTAGGGGTCAGGAACTGCCAGGGGACGAAGCGGCCGGGATCGGCCATGGGGGTGGTGGCAATAAAGTGAATCCCCATGTGTCCCCCATCGGGAAGGAAGGCCTCGTGGACGATGGCGGAGAGATCGTGCTCGCTGAGGCCCGGTCGAATCTTTCTCTCCAGCAATTCGCAGGTGAGATCCGTCAGGTAGGCGCTGCGGCGGAACCACTCCAGCTCCTCCTCGCTGCGAATCCAGCGGATCTCGTTGTACGGCTTGGAAACATCGACGAACTCCACTTCGGGAATCTGCTTTTGCAAGGCCACAAACTGGCTGTAGGGAATCGAATTCCCCAGCCCGATCACCCCCACCCGTCCCCGACCCAGCCCCAGTTCTTTGAGGCGATCCGCCACCGCCTTGGCCGCGGAGGGCCAGTAGCAACGCACATCCCCGAAGATGGACATGACCTTGGTGCAGGGAATATGGTTAAAAAAATGCAAAAAGAGCGTGGAATCCCCTTCCCGTGGGTACACCAACCAGGCCGGGGAGCGGGGAATGTAGTTGCTCAGGTAGTGGACGGCCCCCTGGGCGCCGGGCCCGCCATGGAGGACGAGGGCCGGCAAGCCTTCGCGGTCCATCATCCCGCGGACCGCTTTGAACCTGCGCTCATACTCCTGCCGGGAAAAACGTGGGTACAAATTCTCCTCCCTCTCCCAGGGCCTTGTCTCCATATCTCCTCCCTTTTCAAAATCAAAAGAAAACGGGGAGAGCCGCGTTTTCCTTCTCCATGGCTTCCCGCCCGGCCGTGACGGCCTTTTCCAGGATTTCCTTGCGGGACTCTACGAAGTGCTTGCCCTTTTCCAGAGCCTCATCGGCCAGGCCCTTGATCTTCACCCGAGATTCCTTTCCGGAAGTCGGCGCCAGGAGCATGGCAACACTGGCTCCGAGAAGACCGCCAATAAGGAAGGCCAATCCGATTGCTCCACTGGAAAACCCCTTGTCCTCAGACATGATCGTCACCTCCCTTCCGCAAACTCTTCAGCAGGACACTCAGACCCACCCCGAAACCCTTGACGATTGCAGACACGTACACGATTTGTTTTACTATATTCCCGGTCCGAATGGCCTTGAAGCCCCGCACGGCGCCAATGCTGTCTCCCAGAGCGCCCAGGACATGAACCCCCCGGGAGACCCCCTTCATGACCTGCCGGGTCTGAGAGGCCAGCTCCTTTGTCTCCGTTAACATCTCCTCGGCCGCCCGGGCCGTCCTCCTGACCTGGACCAGGGTGCAGACCAGGTAAACAACCAGGACGACGAACGTTATGGAAACAACGATGACGGAAATCTCAAATATCATCCTCACCCCCGGGCAGGCAATTCACTATTAAATATATCCCCTGTTTCCTATTCCGACAATGCTCGGAAGATTTCAGGGAGATCGTGACTCCCGTGGTCTCCGGTCCACAGCAGGGGGGAGACTGATGCCAGCCCTTCGGGCCATCCATACTCTCAGTCGATCGGGCATGTCAGGGGAAATCACTTAAAAGCCTACATGGAAGCAGCCATCCGGTCAAGAGGATTTGCGGAGCCAAGGGGCTGCGCGTGCTTGCGTTCCTGCCCGATCAAACCCGGTGGGACAAGCGGTTTTCCAGAAGGCGGCTCAACCGGGATAGCCCGAAGGCGAAGACCCAGTAAGCCATGGCGATAAACACGTAGAGCTCAAAGGGCCGTATCTCTCTCTGGCTCACGATGCTGGCGGCCCGGGTCAGCTCGATCACGCCGATGATGTAGGCGAGAGAAGTATCCTTGAAGAGAACGATAAACTGGGTCACCAGGGACGGCAGCATGTTGCGCAGGGCCTGAGGCAAAATGACGTAGCGCATCATTTGCGGGGTGGTGAGGTTCGTCGACAGGGCCGCATCGACCTGTCCCCGCGGGACGGATTGTATACCCGCCCGGACAATCTCGGCCATATAGGCCCCCTCGAAGACCACGAAGGCAATCAGGGCGCTGCCGAAGTTATCCATGGGTCGACCCGTAATGATGGGAATGAAAAAATAAAACCAGAAGATGACCATGATCAGGGGGACGCCGCGCACAAGCTCGATGTAGAGGACAGCCGGCAGGTGCACCCAGGGGCGCCGGGCCAGACGGGCGATCCCCGCAATGATTCCCAGGGCAAAGCTTAGAACCATGGCAATCAGGGCCAGCCGGAGGGTGACTCCGAGACCTTTGAGGAGAAACCCCAAGTTATCTGGTATGACGTTCCAGTCCATCCCTAACCTTAACCTTCCGGGGAGAGGCCGCGCGCAATGAGTCCGGGGATGGCCAACCGCCGTTCCACCCTTCCCATCAGGGCCGCGACCACAAGACAGAGGACCAAATAAATGAGGGTGCCCGCCGCAACCGCCTCCAGCCCTCTGGCCGTGTACGATTCCACCTGCCGGGTCATGAAGGTCAGCTCCGCCACGCCGATGGTGAGAGCCAGAGAGGAATTTTTCAGAAGGTCCTGGGCCGTCGACAGCCCGGTAGACGCCGAGGCTTCCAGCAAAGCGCGGGGAACGGCCTGAATCCCGGCCCGGAACACTTCGCCGAACCGGGCCCCCGAGTAAACCCCCAGACCCAGTACCGCGGACCAGAACTCCACCCCGTGCTCCACGAGCCATTCCCGGAAGGCCTGGGGGAGCACCTCCGGGGCCGCGAAGTACCAGAAGAACAGATGGACCAGCAGGGGGATATTGCGGAAGAACTCCACGTATACGGTGCCGATCGCCCGCAAGAACCGCCAGGGCAGGGTCCGCAACGCACCGACCAGCAGGCCAATGACCAGGGCCTGCAGCCACGCCAGTCCGGAGAGCTTGAGCGTGGCTGCAACCCCTTGAACCAACCACCCCAGGTAGGGCTCTTGGAAAGGACCTCCCAGCGAAATTCGTACGACAGACCCAGGAAGCCCGCCGCGGTTACAGGAACGAGAAGCATTCGCGCTAACGAGGAAGGACCAGATATTTCAGGAACACTCGCACTTCCGGGCTGAGAGGGTAGGGAACTTCCCCTTTCGGCCCGAACCACTTTTCATAGAGGCGAAAGTATTCTCCCTCCTCGATGGCTTCCATAAGGGCAACGTCGACCAGAAGCCGGAAGTCCGGGTCATCGCGGCGCATGGCCATCCCGTAGGGCTCGTAGCTGAAAAAATCCCCCACAACCTGATAGTTCCCGGGGTTGGGCGCCTTTGCTTTGAGCCCTGCCAACTGCACCCCGTCATTGGTGTAAGCGTCGATCTTCCCTTGCGAGAGGGCCGTAAACGCGGCCGGCTGATCCTGAAAGACGACCAGACGGATTTTTGGCCACTTCTCGCGCACAATGCGTTCGTTGGTCGACCCCTGCTGGGCACCCAGCCGCTTCCCCGCCAGGTCCTTCAGGCTGCGAATGCGGCTGTCCTTCTTCACCAGGAGCTGCGCGCCGGTGACAAAGAACGGGGTGCTGAAGTCGACGCTCTCCCGGCGGGCCCGGGTGATCGTCATGGTGCCGGCGATGAGATCGACGGCGCCGCTGGACAGGAGCGGGATCCGCGTGGCCGGCACCGTTTCTTTGAGCTCGAATTTGACCGGCTTCCCCAGCTTCTGCTCGACCTTCTGGTGGATCAAGCGGGCCAGGTCGATGGAAAACCCCACCCACTCGTTCTGGCGGTTGTAGAAACCAAAGGGCGGAGAACCGGTGCGGGTGCCCACGACGAGCGCGCCGGTGCGGTTGATCTTTTCCAGTGTAGTTTCGGCGCTCCCAGACGCCGCGGCGAAAACCGCCAGCAGCACTGCCGTTAAAAAGATGGCCCCTCTTTTCACAGCATACCCTCCTTTCTGCGGCGAATCCGTCTGCCTCAGCGGCGGCTTCCGCCTTTAGTGAACCAGGATCTTGCTCAGGAAAAGACGCGTCCTCTCACTCTTTGGAGAAGCAAAGAAGTTCTCCGGATCCCCCTCTTCAATGAGGCGCCCGTCGTCCATAAAAATGATCCGATCTGCCACCCCTTTGGCAAAACCCATTTCGTGAGTGACCACCACCATGGTCATCCCCTCCCGGGCCAGACCGGCCATCACCTCAAGGACCTCGTTGATCATCTCGGGATCCAGGGCCGAGGTTGGCTCGTCAAACAGCATGATCTTGGCTGGCCTGGGCTTCTGTCCGAGAAAGGCCCCGCACTTTCATGGGAGCCAGGCAGATGTTTTCAAGAACACTCAAATGGGGATAGAGGTTGAACTGCTGAAAAACCATCCCGACTTTGCCGCGCAGACCGGCCAGGTTCAAGCGGGGATCGTTGAGGGACATCCCATCCACGATGATGTCCCCCCCCTGGATCGGCTCAAGCCGGTTCACGCAGCGAATCAGGGTGCTCTTCCCCGAACCGCTCGGACCGCAAACGACCACGACCTCCCCGGACTGCACTTTGAGATCCACATCCTTGAGGACGTGCAAATCTCCGAACCACTTGTTGACCCGCTTGAACTCGATCATGGAATTTCTCCCCCGCACGGCAGGAGCCCGCCGCCACCATATCTCAAATGTGTTTCCAGTGTCAACGGCCGCAGGGTTGCAGAGGGGTCGGCGACAGAGGGCACCCACGCAGGGGTGCCCCTACGTGATACTTTTCGGCTCGAGGGGTAGCCCTCACAGGCAACGCCTGCAAAACGTTAAGTCGCCCGTGCGGGGCACACCCGGTCTCCCGGCTCATCACTCCTCATGCCTCGTTCAAGCGATCAACTATCATCTCCGAGGGGGTTGCCCCCGTAGGCGATCTAAGGGGTTGCGAGGAAGAGGACTCTCAATCCGGCCAAAGTAACTTGCATCGCAAGCCCTTCGTGAGCCAAGAGGGCACCCCCGAGGAACCGGCAAGGAGACCAATTCCTTCACAAGAATTGCCGGCGTGCAAGCGCGCTCTTTCCGGTTGCGCACAGGGCGGATTCCCGTTATCCTGCTAACGTTCCAAAATCGATCTACAATTTAACTGGAGCAAGTCTCTTTCCTCAGGAGGATCAACCGATGAAGTGGAAGCTGCTGGCCGCTTGCATTGTCGCTCTCACCCTTCTTCTCCCCCTTTCCCGGAGCCAGGCCCAGGAAAAGCTGCGCTTTTCCTACAGCTCCACGAACGTGGTGAACGCTCCTTGGTGGATGGCCAAGGACAAAGGATTCTTCAAGAAGCATGGAATGGACCCCGAGCTTCTCTTCATCGGCAGCACCACGGTCTCCGTCCAGAGCCTTATCGCCGGAGACGTTCAGTTCGGCAACGCGACCGGAGGAGGCATCGCTAGCGCGAATGCCGGCGGGGGCAACCTGGTGCTGGTCTCCTGCTTCATCAACACCCTTCCTTACCAGCTCGTGGTAAGTCCTTCCATCAAAACGGCGGCCGACTTGAAGGGAAAAGCGGTCGGCGTGAGCCGGTTCGGCAGCGCCTCGGATACGGCGGCCCGGTTTCTGGTGAAGAGCCTGGGGCTTACTCCCGGCAAAGACGTGCCGATACTGCAGGTGGGTGGAGGAATCGAGCGGGTTTCGGCCCTGCGCACCGGCAAAATTGCCGCCCTTTCGGCTTCACCGGGGGTCATGGCGCTGGCCGAAGGGGTCGAGTACCGGATACTGGCGGACACCGGCAACGTGTCCGAGAAGCTCCTCTTTCCCTACATCTGCGGAGCCACCACGAAGTCCTTCCTGGCCTCCAACCGGGACTTGATCAAGCGGGCCACCATGGCCATGATCGAGGGCACTCACTACTTCAAGCAGAACAAGGCCGAAACCAAAAAAATCGTGGCCAAGTACAGCCGACAGAACAACGAAAAATACCTCGAGGAGGGCTGGGATGTCACCGCCAGGCTCTTGGAGCGGGTGCCCTATGTGACCATGGAAGGCGCCGAGAGTCAGGTGAAGGAGGTCCTGGCCAATCGTCCGGGCGTACCCCTCAAAACCCAGGACATCGTGGACAACGGCCTCGTGGCGGAGATCGAGAAGAGCGGCTTTATCGACACGGTGTACCGGGGCAAATAAGCGCCAAGATTCGCCGCGGAAGCCCGCCGTCTTTTCAGGTGCACCCGGGAAAGAGCTGCGTCAAAAAGCAGCAG
>JACPSX010000179.1:0-8739 GCA_016193065.1 Candidatus Tectimicrobiota bacterium
GAGAGGGGAAGGGTGAGGGGCGCTGCGGCGGAATGTAACAAATATTTCTGCGGGAATCCCCTTCACTGAAGAAAATCCCCTCTGCTCCCCCCTTTAAAAAGGGGGGTAAAACCAAAACTCCCCCTTTAGAAAAGGGGGGAAGGGGGGATTTCGCATGAGAAATAACAATTCCCCGCTTCCATACTTTCCCCCTTGATTAGCCGCTATCCGACGGTCGGCCAAGCACGCCAATTCTCTCAAGTCCTTTCATGAGCTGGGAGGCGATAACCCGGTGCCCTGAGGGGTTCGCATGGGGGTCCAACGCAAAGCGGAACTCCCTCACGGAAATACTGGGAAACTCCTGGAGCATATCAATGAATTGTACACCCAGCTTCTCGGCGATCCGCCGGTATCCGCGCTGCAATTTCATCCGGTCAACGCGCCCTGACAGTTCCGGCAGGGCTGCTATTACTTTGGCATAATACGCGTCCGACCATTCTATGGGATCCGGATGCACGGCGATCACCAGCGTTCCACCATACGAAGACACCAGATGATTGAGCGAGCGTATGGCCGCCGTCGCCAGTTCCCAGCGCTGCCTTGCCAAGGGATCAAGATCATCCCGCAAATACGTGTTCTTTACCCAGCCGCCCACGTCACGAGGTGTCCGTAGAATGCGGTAGGAATACCATACATGCCTGAGGATTGCCGAATTCCGAAGCCAGAAATTCGGCTTGGGAGGAGGGGTCTCCTTTGCCCTGCGCAGAAGATCGAGCCGTGCCGGATCAGGTGGTAGCGGAACGAGATAACCGTCAGGTCCCACCGTGTACCGGCCGTAGGGCAGCTCGGGTACATCTTCAAAAAGATCATTATTGGTGACATACATCACTACAATCCGCGGCCGGAAACCTTGCCTATACAACTTCCGAAAGAACAAGTATTCCTGTACCGTGTTAAAACCATTGGAGCCAGCGTTCATCGTCTTCACTGCCCAACCTTTGCGTACAAGCTCGCGCTCAATGAGGGAGACATAGGTGGATTCGGCCGGAACCTGCACCGCCGTCGTTTGCGAGTCGCCAAGAAATAATATGGTCCCCTCCCCGGGTGGGATCGGACCGGACTGCCCCGCGGCGATTCTAAAACCAAACTCGTTTGTCCGAACCTCATTCATCCACTCATTTGTATAGAAAGTAATATGCAATCTGGATGCCGGAGCAAACCCAATCTCTGGATCGGTCTGCCAGAGAACATTGTCGGGCGTTTTCCCGGCACGTTGAAATGGCCCAAAAAAACGAAGACCCAACTCGAGGCAGACCAAACCAGCCAGAACTGAGAAGAAGCAAAGCGCTACTCTTCTCCACAGAGGCCCCCGCTCGGAACCTGCCGCTGTCCCAGGGGAACGATTCAACTACCCCTCACCCCTTTGAGGCTTCCTGCCCTCCAGATACTCGATCAAAGCGAGGAGTAGGGGCTTCCTTCTATGGCGATCACCGGGTCGTGCCGGTACGATCCACCCTCTTGCCCGCCCCAAGATCAAGAGACCAACCATCAAAAGGTACGATGTCCAGGCCCCTCCCACAAAAAAAACAAAATTCGACGGCATATTGATCGTCGTGCCGAAAAGACTTACATAAATAACGCAGGTTCCTATATCATACCCCCCGAACCATCGTTCGCAGGTGCGGCTGATGACCATGATCAGCATTCCCAGGAGAAGACATGCAATCACGATCCCCGCTCCGCCGCCGGAGAGGTAGGCGTCCTGGAAAAAATTGGACTTCGCGGACACCAATGATTCCCTTGGCACGACACCTGCCTCATAGACCCGCTCCATGGACAATTGTTCCAGGTCTGGTTTCCCGGGCCACAAGATGCGCGGCACCAGACCGAACATTGACTCCTTGACGAGTTCCACACCATAATACGGCCTGTTCCCGGGTACAAATTCAAGATATTTGCCGAACGCATCCATATCGTTTGCTCGGCCTGATAGTCCCCCCCAAATCTGCTCCAGACGCTCCTCGAGGGACATACTCAGCACAGGCTCAAGAGACAAGGTTACCGCGGCGCTCCGCCCGACTCCCACATACCACAACAACGGCCTCAACAAGGTCCCCAATGGGTAGAGAAATAAAAACCAAATGAGAACAAATGCACTCCCCCCGATTACGACCCGCCGGGGCATCAGGGGATACAGAAGAGCAGCAAGCGTGATACCACTGAAAAGCACCAGGCCTCTCCAACCGCTGATCATCATGCGGGTGAGGTTGATCCCCAACAGGAGGAATGTCACAGCCATGTTGATGAAGCGCCGACGCCGTACGGACAACGCAAACTCCACCAGGATCGCGGTTGCGGAGATGTCAAGCAACTTCTGGCTAAGATTCCACAGGCCGGGTATGAGAGCACTCACCGTCCCCACACCCAGAGCAATGAGCGAGACGACGATTAGGCTATAGGGCGGAATGGAGCGGATCACATATTTGGGCGGGCCATACCGAAAGCCAACCAGCTTGATCCCGGCGGTCACACTCGCGTGAGCCAGCAGCATCCAAGCTTGCCCCACAGCAATCGTCTTAAGTACATCCTCCAGCGGATCAAGATCCCGTCCGAAGAAACCAAACCCGGCGGCATTCAAAGCGTAAAATCCCGCTCCGACTACATGATAGGCCACGAAGAATAAGTGAAACATGAAGCCGGGACGCAGCAGCCTGTGGGTGATTGGCAGGTTATCTCCAGATTGCCTGAACCAACGGGTCTGAGCAATCCCTGCAATGAAAAAGGACCCCACACTGGACAAGGCGATGGACAGTCCGGGAGGGTCCCGCCACATCAACCCGAGGAGATACGGCAAGAAAACAACGAAAATCCTATCCATCTCTATGGCGGGCTTTGCCCGCAACCCAAGTGTCAGTGCGAGTGTCTGTAGTCATCTGTCCGTGACAAGACGGCGTCTTGCAAGAGTTTTCAAGCCGTCATCCCGGCGAAGGCCGGGATCCAGTGTCTTCACCGACTCTCAAAACAGCTGGACCCCGGTTTCCACCGGGGTGACGACTTCTGACCAGGCGATGAAAGATGCGACGCATTTGCGTCATATCTCACGACGGAACAATCTAACCTGCTGGAATGCCGGCGTGCCAGGTTGACACGCCGGAAGTTGACGCACGCTGGACGATCCGGAGCCCTTCCAGGATGCCATCCACGGCACGTTCAATGGAGTATCCGGCGATCTTTTCCCGGACCGCCGCCTTCGCTGAGTGACACCGAACCGGATCAGACCACGCCGCCATCCTCACAGCGAGCCGTTCCACATCCCCCATGGGGAAGAAGTCCCCGGTCCTTCCCGGATCGATCAAGTCCGGCCCGCAGCCGGCTTGGTCGCTCACGATGGCGGGCAGACCGCAGGCCATGGCTTCGTTCACGACGAGACCCCAGGTCTCTCCGGCATCCGATGGCAAAATCAGACAGTCCGCCGCCACGTAGGCCTTCGGTATCTCTGTTTGATTCATAAACCCGGCAAATGTCACGCAGCGCCTGCCGGTCATACTCCGCAATACCTCTGCTCTCTCTTCAAACATCCCCCGCATACTACCATCCCCGACCACAAGCAGGTGGATCGGGCACTTGACAAAAAATTGCGTACGCTTGACAGACAGCACTTCGAGTGCGGACAAGATATCCTGGAAGTGCTTTTTCGGAATCAGTTTTCCGCTAAAGAGGAAGCATATGCTATCCGGAGGAATCCCCCACTCCTCTCGTAGCATAGACCTCTGCGGCTCATAACTCCTGGCGGTTTCCAAGAAACGGCGGTTGTCCACGCAATAGGGAGCCGCGATGAGCCTGCTCTCCGGAATTCCAAACTTTTCGTACAGGCGCCGATTGGCAACGCCAACGGTCAAAAATACTGATACGCGCTGAAAGAGCAACTTTAGGAGCGGCCGCTTGACCATCTCCTTCCACCAGGAGGCTCGGCGCAAGTCGTTTGTCTCCGCCCGCAGCAGGACCGGGATGCCCGCCCTACGTGCTTGGAAGACTGCCTGCCAGTATGCCTGCGGATACCAGCCGTTGACCAAAAGCGCGTGGACATCGAGCTCCTGGAACAACGGCCCAAGAGAACCGATGCGCGTGCCGCGGAAACGAGTGATCTCCGCCCGCAATGGGTGAGTCTTCAGGAAGCGGTAGGAATAGCCGCCGAGCATATCGATGTCCCAGGAGAAAGCCCTGCCGAATCCCTGGTCGAAGCTCTCCTGGTATCCCTGGTCGGAGAGATACCAGACCTCAAAGGGCACCTCCCCGCGCCGGGCCAGCTCCTTCCAGAGCGGGACCTGGTACTGGATCGGATGTGTGGTCAGAATCGCCAGCATATCCTGCTCTGACTTCCGCCGTTAAGCGGCGTCGCTCAGCCGGCGGAAGAGACTGACAATTCTTGCGCCGTATTCGTCCCAACCCCCGATCTTCCGCACGCGCTCCAGGGCGGCCTTGCGCATCGCTTCACGCTCGCCGCGGTGCTCGTAGAGCCACACCAGCTTCGCCGCGATCGCCTCGGGGGAGCGTACGGGGACGATAAACCCCTCAACGCCGTCCGTGAAGAAGTCCGCTCCGCCCGTGTGGGTAGTCGCAATGACAGGGCTGCCGCAGGCCAGCGCCTCGCCAATGACGGAGCCAAAACCATCCTCGATCGAGGGGAGCACCATGACGTCGGCCTGCGAGTAGTAGTGAGACAGCTCCTGCTTGCTGCGGGGCCCGAGCACATCCACCGCGAGGCCGTGGGCCCGACGGAGAAGAGTTTCACTCTCCCGCAAGACGGAGCCGACAAGAACCAGACGGCTCCCGGGGAGAGCCGCCATCCGGAAGGCATCAATGAGGTCGTGAACGCCCTTGCGCACTGAAAGTTGCCCCACAAACAACACGCGGAAAGTCCGATCCTGCGGTGTGTCCACCGGGTGGAATCGCGTCAGGTCGACGCCATACGGAATCACCGCCAGCTTGCCGGCAGGGACGCCCTTGGCGAGGAAGGTTGATTGCGCGAACGTTGATAGGACGGTAATCATGTCCGCCTGCTCGTACGATGCGGCGGCATAGTCCAGGAACCTTGAGTCCTCCCGCCTCCGCGAGAGTCCAACCCGCCGGTATTCCTCCGCCAGGATCTCATCCTGGAAGACGGGATGAGAGTTGACGACGTCACACACCCAGCGCGCGCCGCGGCGCCTGGCCTCCACGCCGCTGCGCAGCCCGCAGTAGGATAGAGCGTGAAAGACCTCACAGTCCGGCAGGAGCCGCGCCACGTATCCGTCCAGGGTCTGGTGACAGAACCAGTTCAGCTCGGTCCGGAACGGGTAGCGCTCGATGCCCGCTCGCCCCATTGCCTCGAAGATCGTCTGCAGATACGGAAACGTCTTGACCTTGTGGAGCGGCAGAGTCTCGCCACGGAGTTTCCATCGCGGGCGTCCGGTGAACAGCCGTTCAAGAACACCACGCCTCTCAAGCTGCCTGGCAAGGTCAAACGTGTGGAACTTCGAAATGGTAGAGAGCACCACCCGCATCGGGCACCTCGCGCTCGCCTTCCTACCGATTCATCGCGACCATATCGGCGAGGCAACCCGCCAGCACTTGCGTCTGCTTGGCGATGTCGAAGAGCTTCTCGACCCGCGCGCGTCCCTTCCGTCCCATCTCCACCGCCATAGCACGATCGTCGACCAGCGCCAATATCGCCTCAGCCATCTTCGGAACGTCGTACTTCTCCACGACAAACCCAGTCTCGCCATCCTGAATCAGCTCAGGAAGACCGCCGGCTCGCGTTACCACGACGGGCTTCGCCGCCGCCATGGCCTCGGCCACGACGAGACCGAAGGACTCCTCGCATCGAGACGGAGCGACGAGGATGTCGATCGACCTGAACAGGTCGGGGCTGTTCCGCTCGGGACCGCATATCACGACCACCTTGTCAAGCCCGTACTCACGGACGCGCCGGTCGATCTCCTCGCGAAAGCTCTCCTCGGCCCGGCCGATCAGAAGCATCCTCACGTCGCTTCGCTGGGCGCAAACAATTCGCGCGGCCTCGACAAAGTCATGAATCCCCTTGGGCTCATCAACCCGGCCGACGAACGCCACCAGAGGCGTCGACTCTGCCCATCCGTAACGCTTCCTGAATATGTCCTTAGCAGACGTGTTCAGCTCGAATGCCGCGGCCTCGACTCCGTTGTAGATTTTCTCGATCTTGGCGCTGGCGATACCCAGCGCTTGCAGGCGAGACCGAACCGCGTCGGAGACGACGACATACCTCGTCACCGCGCGATCCAGCAGGCGAAATAGAACCCGGTAGAAGCAAGTGTCGGGATAATACTCGTGGACGTGGCAGACGACGGGGATCCGCGACCATAATAAGATCGGGAACATCTGGATCAGCAGATGGTAGCCGGAGACGTAGAACAGGTCGAACCGGTGCTGCCGCCGCAGGCGCTGCAGGTCCCAGAACAGCCACGGGAGGCGAAGCAAGCACTCCGCCGTCATCCTGATGTTTGACCAAGTCGGCTGCTTCGACAGAAAACCCAGATACGACAGGTCGAACCGAATCCCCAGACTGTTCAAGCGCTCGATGAAGTTGCCGTCGTTCCAATGAGTCACCAGGAATCGCACGCTGAACCTCTCAGGGTTCAGGTGCTTGAAGAATCGCAGCGTGGCGTGCGCGAGGCCGAATACCTGGCCCGTAGGAATCACGACCAGAATCTTCACCGGTCTTGCCACCGGGTCAGTCATGGGGCGGCCGGCAGCTTTTCGTGGTGTCGCATCCATTCCGCGAAGCAGACGACCCGCCAGAGAAACTGCCGATGCTCGTCGTTAAGACTCGCCGCGCAGTCCCGCCACTCCTGGGATTCTAAAGGCAACCGCAGCGGGGCAAGCTCTCCCCGCTTGAGTCGATGAAGGGCGTCGCGGATCCCTGTTTCGGCCGCTCCCAGAGATCCTTCGGAACGCGCCGCTCCAGCAAATCACGGGGAAAGACCTTCCCCCTGTGCGCTGACTGATCGTACCGAAACGTCACGGGAAGCCGCAGGCACCATGTGGTGAGATCATGGTCGAGCAAAGGCTCGCGGAGCTCAAGGCCGACACTCATACTCGCCCGGTCCGCTTTGACCATCAGGTCGTCCGGCAGGTAAGTCAAAAGGTCCATGCGGCAGGCCCAATCCAACGGATCCGTGACGGCCTTAAGTCCCTGCGCCCCTTGACGGAAATACTCAGAAAGAGGGGCCCGCTCGTCGGCATGCTCGACCGGCAGTAGCCGGGCAGTGTCCTCGGAAAGACCGGTGCGCAAGGCACTCCACTGAGCGACCCGATCAACCTGGCTGAAGACAAGAGCCTTGTAGCGGAAAGAGGGCAGGACGGTTGCCGTCATGGTGGCGATCAGCCGGCGAACGGGTCCAGGCACCTGCCGTGAACCATTCAGGCGACCAAGCGCCCGATGCCACGGATATCCGCAGAACGCCTCATCACCCCCATCACCGGTGAGGCCCACTTTCACATGGGGAGCCACCAGGCGACAGAGGGCGACCATGGGCAGGGCCGAGGAGTCGGCAAACGGTTCGTCGTACACACCCCAAAGGCCGTCCCATATCTTGAGAACCTCCTCTTCCCGGATGCGGAACTCGGTGTGTTTCCCGCCCAGATGTTTCGCCACCTCCCGAGCAAAGGGGGCTTCGTCCGCCCGGGGATCCTCGAATCCCATGGTGAAGCTGGGAACTTCCGCTCCCGGTTGCTGTCGGGAGAACGCCGTAACCAACGTCGAGTCAATGCCTCCCGACAAGAGGCTGCCGACCGGGACATCGCTGATCAGGCGATAGCGCACTGCTTCGCCGACCAGTTCCTCATAGCGTTCCAGGAGGTCCGTTCGGCTCTCCCTGCCAGGTTCGGAGGCGGCAGCGACTTCACTCATCGACCAGTATGCATACTCTTGTACGTCGAAGCCTTCCTCCGACCATCGCACGCGCAGGTAATGACCCGGCCGAACCTTGCGGACACGTTTCAGGATCGAGCGCGGATTCGGTACATACCCGAGGCCCAAATAGAGGTACGCGGATTCGCTATCGATCTCGCGACTGCCTCCCGGCAGCGCCCGCAGAGCGAACAGATCAGAAGCAAACCTGAAGTCGTCCTTCCCGTGCTCGTAAGCCAGCGGCTTCACGCCGTAGCGGTCCCGAGCCAGAATCAGCTCCCGGCGCCCTGCGTCCAGCCATCCGAAGGCAAACATCCCACGCAGGCGCCCGAGGCAGGCAACCCCCCACTCGCGCATCGCGTACAGCACGACCTCGGCGTCGCCCGTCGATTGGAAACGCGCGCCCCGCGCTTCGAGCTCGCGCCTGAGCTCTTCGAAGTTGTAGACCTCGCCGTTGTACACGAGCCAGTGGCCCTCGCCGTCCGTCATCGGCTGGCTCGCGCGCTCGGTGAGGTCGAGGATCGCGAGGCGCGTGTGGCCCAGGAGCCAGCCCGGCCCCGCCTCCAGTCGACTTCCGTCCGGACCGCGCCGCCGCAACGCCTCGAGCGCCGGCCGAGCCGAATTTTTCACCGCCTCCGGCTCCCCACCGACACCGACCCAGCCCAGGATACCGCACACGCTAGTGTAGTGTCCCCAACACTTCTTTACAATTCCGTTCGCCCTGAGCTTGTCGAAGGGCGAAGCGTTTTCAACGGGCTTCGTTCATGGTTCGACAAGCCTGTCCTGAGCCTGCCGCTCTCCTTCGACGAGCTCAGGATGAGCGGCAGAGTCGA
>JACPSX010000179.1:8776-9951 GCA_016193065.1 Candidatus Tectimicrobiota bacterium
CCGTCAGCCCGGCGCCACCGCTCTGAAGCAGAAGCTGCTGCGGTCGGCGCGGACCTCGCGCGCGCCGACCTCCTCGATGGCACGCAAGATCGCGCCGAACGTCATCGGGCGGTCGTAGCGAGGCGTGTACATGTCGACGGTGTCGAGCACGGACCACTCGACGCGACGGCTCCACGGCCCGAGCTCCTCGGCCTCGCTGAAGTCCGCGATCGGGATGAGCTGGTTCGCGATGTTCCGGCCGAGCTTGGTTCGGGGCAGCGCGCGATTGACCACGCGATGCTTGATCTCGAGGAATCTCGGCACCCAGTGCTCCGCGAGCGCCATGAACCGCTCGGGCGGGATCCGGCGCGTGAGCGGCCGCAGCCAGTACTTCGTGAGGAACGGCGTGTACCACTTGAGCGCGTAGACGTCGAACAGCACGCTTCCCCCCGGACGCACGTAGTCGAACAGCCGCTTGATCGCCTCACGCGGGTTCCGCGTGTGCTGGATCACGCCGCGACAGAACACGACGTCGATCTCGTCACGGCGCACGGGCACGTCGAAGAGGTCCGCCCGGCACGCGATCAGGTTCGGAGCGCCCAGAGCGACGTTGACGAAGAGCGCCGGGCTCGGGTCCACGGTGATGACCGTGCGGCACAGGTCCACGAGGTAGTCGGTGAACCGCCCCGCGCCCGAGCCGATCTCCAGACATGTCATGCCGTCCAGCATCGACACGTCGCCTTGCGTGAAGAGCCTGAGGTGATTGTAAGAAGCGCGGGTCCCGTTGAGCCGGTCGATCTGGACATTCCGGTACTTCGTCCACTGGATTCCGAATGACCGGCTGTAGTGGTTCGGCCCTCCGATGAAGTCGTGAACGTCGGTGCGCTGCACCCGCCCGCGGAAGTCGGCGGTAAGCGTCCGCACCCCCACCGGCGTGCGTGTCAAGCAACGAGCGATGTCGGCCACCGGAGGGGCGACGCTCATTCGGACTTCTCCGACCGTTCCGTCATGTGAGGCGGCCTCCGAGCCGCTCGAGCGTGGCGACGTCGGAGGCGGGCTGCTCGCGCAACCGCCACAGGAGCTTCTGCGTGCGCCACCTAATGGGATCGCGCATCCGCAGCGCCTCCGGCAGGCAGGCAAGCACGCTCAGCCACGAGTGCGCCCAGGTGGCCAGATGTCCCCAGCGCGCGTACTGC
>JACPSX010000180.1:0-6809 GCA_016193065.1 Candidatus Tectimicrobiota bacterium
CTCCGCTACCGCCACGTTGAATGCTCAGCTATCTGCAAGCAACTCTAGGCTACGCGGTTTCCCACCCCTGGCCGCTCCCGGTGCGGGTACCCGCGCTTCGCGGGTGTTGCGCTGCCCCCGGCACTTTCGCTCAGGGCGGGAGGGTCGGCCCCTGCTGCTCTTCCTCCGAGGGGGCAGCCTCCGCAGGCGACCGACAGAGTTCCAGAAAGAGACCGGGTGTGCCCCGTAGGGCGACTTAAAGTTTTGCAGGCGCCGCACCCCGAAGACTTGAATCTCCTCGCATGCGAAGCGCAACCGACCCTGGATCGCCCTCCTGCGCAAAAGTTTACTGGAGCCCCAAGGGGCACCCCGGTCTCCCATCTCCTCATCCCTCTCGCCAAAAGCGTTTCGGGAGCCGGGTACCCATCCTGGGTGTAGCCTCCCCCGAGGAGTTGATGAGGACAACAATCCCTTTTTTGCTGGACCCGGGAGACTACAGTGCGGCAAATCACTAGGTGCGAGACGGGGCCCCCTGATCGCCGATCTGCGCAAGCGTCACGCCTTGGTAGGCCGGCACGGACGCGGAGATTTCCTGCCATAGGTCCACGAAGGGTAGGTTTGCCAATTCCTTTCCCATGGCACGGGCCACTTCTTGAAGGACGCTCCCCAGAGAACGGACACCGGACGGAGGATTGACCGCCTTGCGCAGGCGCTGCAATCGCCCCTGGGCATTCGTAAAGGTCCCATCCATTTCCAGATGCCACGGCAGGGGGAAAGCAATGGAGGCTGTTTCCGTCGTTGGGGTTCGCAGCAAATCCAGGACGACTAGGTGCTCCAGTCCCTCCAGACCCCCCCTACCCCAGAGAGGCTCCGCCGACAGGTCTTCCCTGACTACGACCAGACCCTTCAGTGCTCCCGTCCGGATCGCCTCCCGCATCCCTCCTATGTCCAGACCGCCCTCAGCCGGGACCAGACCCACAGCCCGGGCCCCATTGCTGTTGGGAGTCCGGTCCGCTCTCAGGAGGAGTTGGTCTTCCTTGAAGTCGCGGCCTTCCTGCTGAACCTCCCGCAGGCGGAAATCCATGTGCCTGGTGCCGAGAACTTCGCGGGCGAACTTCTTGAGCAGATAGGCTTCCTCATTCGTGCAGCGGCCGGAACCGATCACGCCCACGGCCTGCGGGCCGTATCGTGAAATAATCTCCGCAAGGCCTCGCCCACAGGTCAAGACAGCCTCTTCCCAGGAGCACGCCTCACCGCCGCCTCGGCCTTTGATCCGGGGAGTCAGCAGGCGTCCATCCTTCAGGTCGCGGTCGAATTCGAAGCGTCCCATGTCGCACATCCAGAGGCCGTTTACCTCCTCATTTTCCCGGGGCTCCACACGGACCACCTCGGGTCTCAACTTGCGGACGCTCACCCTGATGTTGCAGCCCGTACTGCACAGCCCGCAAATCGTGTCCACCTTTTGAATATCCCAGGGTCGGGCTCGAAAGCGGTATTCCCGGCTGGTGAGAGCCCCAACCGGGCACAGGTCGATGACATTGCCGGAGTAGTTGTTGTTGAGCTCACGGCCGGGATGCACCCGGATTTCCGCACGAACCCCACGGTTAAACACTCCCAACTCCCCCGTGCCGACAACCTCCGAGCAGAAGCGCACGCACCGGGTGCAGAGGACGCAACGCTCGGCATCAAAGACGATATAGGGACCAATGGGGAGATGTTTCACTTTGACCAGCTTTTCATCCACGAAGCGGCTATGCCCCGGCCCGTATTTCAGCGTGTAATCCTGCAGCGGGCACTCACCCCCTTTGTCACAAATGGGGCAGTCGAGGGGGTGATTCAGCAGGAAAAACTCCAGGACGGCCTGCCGGGACTTTACGACCGCCGGGGTACGGGTTCGGACTTCCATGCCCTCTCTCACGACGGTGGAACAGGCGGCCTGGAGTTTGGGCATCTTGTCAACTTCCACATGGCACATGCGACAGGTCGCCACCACTCGCAGCTTCTGGTGGAAGCAGTACCGGGGAATCTCAATTCCGGCGTGCTGGGCGGCCTGAATAATGTTAATCCCCTCCGGAACCGTGATCTCCTTGCCGTCAATGGTCAACTTGGGCATTCTTTATCTCCTGCATAGAAAATCCCCCGCCTTCTTGCCCTCTGTTCCGGAGAGAGGGAGGGGATTTTTCCCTTGGATGGCCGAAAATCTATTTCTTCTTCCCGCTGGCCGGGAACTCTCCCGGCATTCCCGAACAATGACAGGGCCCTGCTCAAGACATCGGGCTCGCAACCAGACCGGAGGAGGATCTGGAGCCTGCATCCTTGCTTGCCGGAAGCTCCCCTTTCGATTTGAGGGGCACCAGCAGACGTTCCTTGTTATAGATAAAATCCTTGGGGTTCCCCTTGGAGAACTCCATCTGGGGCCCTAGAATAATTGCATCCACAGGGCAAACCTCCTCGCAATAGCCGCAAAAGATGCAGCGAAACTCGTTAATCTCATAGATCCGGCAATACCGCTCGCCCGGGGAATAGCGCGCCTCCTCGGTGTTCTCCGCCGCTTCCAGGTAGATACATTGAGCCGGGCATACGGCCGCGCACAAGCCGCATCCAATACAGCGCTCCAGGCCGTTTTCGTGGCGCTCGAGCCGGTGCAGGCCCCGGGCGCGGGGAACGCTCGGACGCTTCTCTTCCGGATATTGAATCGTTATGGGCGCGCTGAAAAGGCGCCTCAGCGTCAGCCAAAATCCCTTGGTCAGCTCAATGATCACTTGTGCTCTCCCCTTCCCGACCACCCGCTCCCGTTCTGCGAGAGGGCATTTCAAGAGGTCCGCCACCGGCTAGCGGTCAACCTCCCCCAGAACGAAATCCACACTGCCCACAATGGCGATGACGTCCGGCACCATCTTCCCTGAAATGAGAAAGGGAATCGCCTGGACGTTGAGAAAGGAAGGAGGACGCACGCGGACCCGCCAGGGCATGTTGGAACCATTGCTGACGATATAGTAGCCCATTTCTCCCCGCGGGCCCTCGACGCTGAAGTAGACTTCCCCCGCAGGCGGAGAAAATCCCTCCGTCGCCAGTTTGAAGTGATGAATCAGGTCCTCCATGCTCTCCTTGATCCTTTCCTTTTCAGGAAAGACCACCTTGGGATTGTCGCTCCGCACCGGCCCTGCAGGCAGAACCCGCACGGCCTGGTCAATGAGGCGGGTGCTCTCCCGCATCTCGATCATGCGGACGAGGTAGCGGTCATAGGTGTCTCCCACTTCCCCCACAGGGACGCGGAAATCAAACTGGTCATAGAGAAGATAGGGCGACTGCTTCCTGATGTCCCAGTTGACGCCGGAGGCGCGCAAATTGGGCCCGCTCAGACTGTACCTCAGGGCATCGGCACCGGACAGCACCCCCACCCCTTTGGTGCGCTTGAGCCAGATCGGGTTCTTGGTGAGGAGGGTCTCGTATTCATCCACCCGGGCCGGGAACTCCCGGATGAACTCCGCCAGCTTTTCAATCCAGCCTGCGGGCAGGTCGGCCATGAGGCCGCCGATGCGGCTATAGCTGGTCATCATGCGCACCCCGGAAGCCATCTCGAACAGGTCCAGAATCTTTTCCCGTTCGCTGAAAGCGTACAGGAAAGGGGTTGCAGCCCCCAATTCCAGCGCCTGGGTGGCCAGCCAGACCAGATGGCTGCCGATCCGGTTGAGCTCCGCCCAGATGACCCGGATGCACTGGGCCCGGGGGGGAACCTCCAGCCCCAGGAGCTTCTCCACAGCCATGGTGAAGGCCAGATTGTTGGAGACGGTGGACAGGTAGTCCATGCGATCCGTATAGGGAATGCACTGGTGGTAGGTCTTATACTCCATGTTCTTCTCAAAGCCGGTATGGAGGTAGCCGATGTGCGGCGTCGCCTTGACGACTATTTCGCCGTCCAGTTCCAGCTCGAGCCTCAGCACACCGTGGGTACTCGGGTGCTGGGGCCCCATGTTCAGGATCATGGTGTCGGTTTGTGCCATAATTGCCCCTTGACTCAAGGAAGAATCGTCAGCCCGCCTTTCTTCCGGACGGGTCGATCCCGGCAGAGGCGGCGCTAGAGCGCAACACCCTCTCCTTTTCGATCTTCTCCTGCAGCCTTAGAATTCCCTCCATCAGAGCTTCAGGTCGCGGAGGACACCCCGGAACATAGATATCCACGGGAACGATCTGATCGACGCCCTGAACGATGGCGTAGTTGTCGAACATCCCGCCCGTGGAGGCGCACGCCCCCATGGAGATCACCCACTTGGGGTTGGGCATCTGGTCGTAGATCCGCCGCAGCACCGGCGCCATTTTCACGGAAACCCGACCCGCCACAATCATGAGGTCGGCCTGGCGCGGCGAGCCTCTGAAAACTTCCGCTCCAAAGCGGGCCAGATCGTAGCGGGAAGTGCTCGTGGCCATCATCTCGATGGCGCAGCAGGCCAGGCCGAACATGGCCGGCCACAGGGAATTTTTCCGTGACCAGTTGATGAGATCATCAACCCGGGTCAAAAAGACGTCCTTAAAAACATGGTCTCCACTTGCCTCATCTCTTCCCATGATCGCTCCCCAAAGATCAGCTCGATCGTCTCTCAGTTCTGCAACGGAGCGAGATCCGACAAGCCATAGGCTCTGGCCAACAATTCCACCACATGATAGACCGGGATCCCCGGGCCGAACTTTCGGGTCCCGCCTTCAAGCTGTATGTGGCACCCCGGGTTCGCCGTTACAATCGCCTGCGCCCCCGTGGCGGCTACAGCCCCCATTTTGCTTTTCAGGAGGCGCATGGACATTTCAAACTCCGTGATTGTATACGTTCCTGCGCTTCCGCAGCAACGATCCGAATCGGGCATTTCCACCAATTCGACTCCAGGAATGGACGCCAACAGCAGCCGGGGTTCCCGGCGGATGCCCTGAACGTGCGCCAGATGACAGGGATCCTGGTAAGTGACCCTTAAGGGTAGACGCACGGAGGGCCGGGGCAAATCCCGACGTCCCAGAAACTCGCTGATGTCCTTGACCCGGCTGCTGAAGCTGACAGCCGCAGGCGCATGATCCAGGAGGTCTCCGTACCCTTTGAGGACAGCTCCACAGCCCGCGGCCGTGACCAGGATCTCCCGGGAGCCTATTTCAGCAAAAACCTCAACGTTCCTGCTGGCCAGGGCGCGGGCACCCTCCCGATCTCCGTTGTGCAACTGCAAGGCACCGCAACAGACCTGGCGGGCCGGAGTTTGGACCTGAAAACCGTGATGAACCAGGACCCGTGCCGCCAGACGATTGACCCGTCCAAACAGGGTTGACCCCACACAACCCGCAAAGAGGCTGACCTCCCCCGCCTGTTCCGCAGGACCTAGAATTTCCGGCATGGATCTGCGTTCACGCCGGGCCGGCACGGCGGGGAGCATCTCCTCCAACCCCCGGATCTTCTCAGGAAAATACCGCGAGACTCCGGACCTCCTGACAGCTTTCTGAATCCCCGTGACCTGGTAGAACCGGATTACCTGGCATAGCCAATCGAAAAGCCGGGTGTGAGCAAACAAAGCCCGAAACACCCACTTCGACTTCCTGACACCGCCCAGATTCCCTCTGCGCTCCAACAACTGAACCCGTGTCCTCTCCAGGAGACTGCCGTAAGGTACCCCCGATGGGCAGGCAGGCTCGCAGGCCCGGCATCCCAGGCACAGATCAATATGACGCAGGACCCGGGGCGAGAGATCAATCCGCCCTTCCGCTGCCGCCCGCATGAGGGAAATGCGGCCCCGGGGCGAATCCATTTCGGTCCCGAGCTCCCGGTACGTCGGGCAGGCGGGAAGGCACAGCCCACAATGAACGCAGGTGAGAAGCCCGCGGTAGTAGTCCGTACGTGAGTCTTCCCCGCGCCGGAATTCCACTTCAGTTGCGGCCTTGGCCATGCCCTCCTCGCAAAGAACGCCAGGGAGCGGACTCCTGGGTATCCACCCGTGTACCGATCACGCCGGGGACTCGAATCCCCGCAGCGCAACACCCGCGAAGCGCGGGTACCCACCCATGGAGCGCTCCAGCAGCGAAACCCAGAACCGATCTCCCATGCCGCCCGGCAGTGTCAAAGTCTTGAGAGCCAGGCGCTCGGGCAGCCCCACGGACGGGTCCCGGGAATCATACCTTCTCATCGCCCGCTCCACAATCCCCAGGTTGAAAAGAAACTTCCGTTGAGAAACCAGGCCCTGCGCGGCGAAGCCGAGCTTTTTGGCAGTAAGGAGCAGACTGTGGAAATCCACATGGGTCGTCATATCCTGTTCCCCGAGCCAAATGTAGGGGTTATGATGAGCTGTCTGCCGGAAGTGGCAGGACAGCGTATCGGCCAGCAGCGGAGATCCCCAGATGCCGTAATCCAGAATGAGGATGTAGCCTTGCTGCAGCCGATCGGAAAGTTCCTGGAGCCAGCGGGCCGCCGCCAGGTTAATCTCCAGGGCGGTTCCCGTTGCCATCGGCCCCTGCACGGGCGCAAGCCGACAGTATTCCCAAAGGTCGGGAGAAGAGAGCGGCCCTACGACTTCCGTAAAGGAGCCCTCCCGGTAATCGACATAAATCTCTCCCCAGTCCTGACCGTTGTAGACGACCCGGTGGACAGGCAATGCATCCAGGAACTCCTGGGCCAGAACACACCCTCCGAAAGGCTCCGAGTTCCGCATCCACTCTGCGGGCGCAAACCAGCACAGGCGGTTCCGAAATTCCGGCATGAACCGGTCCACTTCCTCCCGGAAGGAAGATGGGGGCCGGCCAACTTCCACAATCCCGTAGTGGGTACGATCGTAAACCGGCGGGAATTCTCCTTTGAGGCACTT
>JACPSX010000180.1:6837-8215 GCA_016193065.1 Candidatus Tectimicrobiota bacterium
AGGCACTTCAGGATATCCAGGCAGAGAGCCCCCTTCCCAGCGCCAAATTCCATGATTTGAAAACGGTCCGTTCCGATCCTCTCGGCCATCTCGGCAATCTGAACGGCCAGACATTGCCCAAAGAGCGGATGCACGGACACACTCGTGATGAAATCGCCATCGCGGCCAACCGTGGGGTGCTCCCTCGTATAGTAACCCCAGGAAGGATTGTAGAGGACAGTTTCCATAAACTCAGAAAAGGGGATCGGTCCCTTTTCCCGGATGCGTGCGGCCAGCCACTGCTCGGGTGCGGACAGGGCCTGATCCCTCACCATCGAAGCACTCCTCAAGAAAGGGGACATGGCGGCCTATACTATCGCAGGTGAGAACCCAATGCAAACAGCGGCCCGAACTCTATCGGGCCTCCCCTGCCCCACTGCGAACTTATTTCAGGAATTTCGACACGAAAGGTGAGTTCTCCCCGCGACGTATGAAGTGGCCTGAGGGACCCTCGCCCAGGAATTCGGAGAACCAGGCTTCGTGCTCGACTTCCTCATGGAGGATCGCCAGAGCCAAATCGTAGGTCCGATGATCCTTGCCAGCAGTCATATTGCAGACGGTCGTATACCCCCTCACCGCGCATCTCTCCGCTTCCACGAGCACCTTAAGCATTGCCTGGATGTCCCTTGGATCCTTTGGTAGGGTAGCCGGCGGACAGGCCGAGGTATCATGGAAGGCCTTCATGTCCTCGGGGAGTTTGCCGCCGAGTTCGTAGATGCGAGGCAGCAGGGCCTCGAAGTGATTGCGGTCTTCGATGCGGGCGTCTTCGGTAATCTGCTTGAGGCCTTCCCCCTCCAGCCCGATCAGGTTCGCCCGCAGGATCGTGTAGTAGTAATAGGTGGTGAGTTCGGCGGCCGCATTGTCGACCAACAGTTTCAGAAGCTGTTCAACGTTGACTCCCGCCTTCTCCACCATCTCTCGCGCTACCTTGGCCATGATCTTTCTCCTCTCTTGAAAGGGTTGTCTCTCTCTGAAGTGAACACACCTTTCGTCCTTTACTAATACCGCATGGCGTCATCACCTCACTAGCCCGGCGCTGGCGCCGGCGTGGAACTAAGGGGATCTAGCGGATCAAGGCCGAAAGCGGAAAAAACGCTGGTGCAGCAATCAAGCGGTATCCGTAGAAATTCCTCCGTAGACGACGCCCCCCATGCGACAGGGAGCACCGGGAACGCAGATAAAAAAGGGGCTGGGCCCCCCTCCGTGCCCAGCCCCTTCTCCCCTCGCCGAAAGACCGCCTGTTTGGCGCGTCTGAAGCCTTCCGATTCCTAGGCGGATTTCAAGGATTCCAGGGCTTTGCTGAAGCGCCCGGCATGGGACTTCTCGGCCCGCGCCAGGG
>JACPSX010000181.1 GCA_016193065.1 Candidatus Tectimicrobiota bacterium
ACAAACTGTCCTCTTCCACACTGAGGTCAAACCGCTTGCCGTTGATGCTCAGGCGAAGTGGGATGGGCATGATGGGACGTCTCCATTGTGATGGGCAAGTTCAAACATCGGCGCCGACCGCGGCGACCTGAACGGGCGAGGTCGTTTCCTTCAATGGGGCGCGGGGCCCTTTGAGAAAGGCCAGATGGGCGGCAAATCCGATGGCCATCAGTCCCAGGGCCGTGCTGACCATAAAGGCCAAAAAGTAGCTCCCCGAAAGATCGAAGATGTAGCCCCCGACGATTCCCCCTGACCCCATCCCCAGGCTGGTCGCAAAAGAGTGCATCCCGTAAACGGTGCCGAAGCGGTTCAGCCCGAAGAGCTCCCGGGTCACGACGGCGTACTGGGGAAGCACGCCCCCGTAAGCCAGCCCGAAGCCCACTGCGAAGACGTAGAAGGCCCCCAGGCTTTCGGCAAAAGCCACAACGAACATCATCATGGTCTGCAGGATGATGCAACAGAGCACGGTTTTCCTGGGACCGATCCGGTCGGAGACGACTCCCCAGAGGAGCCGGCCGATCGCGGCCGAGATTCCGATGACGCCCAGGACACTGGCCGCTTTCAAATCCGGGATCCCCCGGTCCGAGGCGTAGGCGACGATGTGGGCCAGGGGGAGAGAGTGACTCACGCAACAGGCCAGCCCGGTAATGATGAAGATCCAGAAGACCCGGTTCCTGAGGGCTGCCGCCATCGTCCACTCTTCCTGCGCCGAGCCCAGGATTCCACGGGCGTCGGTGTCGATAGGGTTCTGTGCGGTGGGTTTTCCGGCGGGTTCGACTTCCCCGGGCTTCGGCTTGCGGATGATCAGGGCGGCCGGCACCAGGATGAGCCAGATGAGGAGGCCCATGACGAGAAACGCCGCTCTCCAGTCCGCGGCCGAGATTAAGTAGCGCGCCAGAGAGGGGAACAATAACGTCCCCACCCCGGTTCCGGACAGGGCGATCCCCACCGCCAGGCCCCTGCGCCGGTTGAAAAACTGGAAAACCGCGGACAGCAGAGGAGCCCTGGCTGCGGCCCTTCCGATCCCGCCGAGGACACCGAAGTAGAGGTAGAACTCCCACAGGCTCTGGATGCGGCCGGAGAGAAAGATTCCCAGACCGAAGACGAGCCCGGAGAACACCAGCACCTTGCGGGTTCCGATCCGGTCCGAAAGCCAGCCGAGGTAGATCGCGGCGAATCCCGAGACCCACCACAGGAGCGTGTAGGCGAAGGCCGTGGCCCCCCGGCTCCACTGGAACTGCTCCGACAGCGGCTTCAGGAAGACGCCGAAGCTGAAATGTCCTCCCGAGTAGGCCATCTGCATGAGGAACGTCAAGGCCAGAACGATCCAGGCCATGGGCAGGCGGTTTTTCATACGGGTCCTTCCCTGATCATTTCTGGTTTCACACGCTTCTGTCCACCCGCTGCCACCGGAAGTCGTCCGAGTCTCCCTTGGGGAATGTTCATGCCGGCTGGGTGACTGCAGCGTGGATTTTGAAGAGGTCCGGAACGTCTTTGCTGGCATAGCTGCGGCCGATGCCGCACTCAGTGGCCACGGCGAAGTCGGAGACCACCTTTTGCGCGGCCGCGATCCGCTTCCTGGTGCCCTGGACTCCGTCGGTATTGTGCACCAGCCCCAGGACCAACTCTGTTTCCGGATGCAGCTTAAGGTTCTTAAGGGGCGCGAAGTAGGCCTCATCGCTGCGGTCTTTGGGCACCGGCATGTGGATCCAGGCGATCGGGCGCTTGACTGCGGCCGAGATTGCATTGGCGAGAGCCACCATCTTGCCGCTGTCCTCGGGCTCAATGAAGTGTTTCTTGTTCAAGTCGCCGTAGCAAAGGTGAAAGCCAAGCTGGACGTCGTCCGGAATCGGCTTGGAGATGCGGGCCAACCGCTTGACGATCTCGTCCTCCGGGTTCTGCCAGGGGGACTTAAACAGCCGGCCGTCGTAAATGACCATCTCGCGGCACACGTCCCACTGCATAGCCAGCTCGTTGTGGGGGATCGCGGCCAGGATTCTTTCGACTTCGGCCATCATGGCCTGCTCGTAGGCAGGCTCGACCTTGAGTTGGTCGGCAAGCGTCACGTAGGCGTGGATCGGCGCAACCGGCGTTGGGAGGGAGACTTGGAACCGGCAGCGAACCGGGATCTTGCCGGCCTCCTTGGCCCGCTTGAAGTCGAAATACGAGATTCGGGCCTCCCGGGAGTAGCCGAGCTCCGGAAACTTCAGCTCCTCCGGCTTCACCCCGGGCCTGAGCCGCACAGGAGTCAGGGCGCCGGGATGCTGGCCTTTCTCCGTCTCCGTCACTTCCAGATCGGGATGGACCCGGAAGAGGGCATACTGGTAGCTGATCCACCCCCGCCGGGGCCCGGGCTCCCCATCAGGCAGGCGTTGCAGCCGGTCGCCGAGAATCGAGCCGGCCGTCTCGAACACCTCTTGCACGGTGCTGAGATTGACGCTGCCCACCAGATGAACGTGGCGCGGAGTATTTTGAGACGTCGTCATTGGTGTGCCTCCATTGTTTGGTAGGAATTTGCTTTCGGCAGCAGACAAAGTCAAGGGATTTCTCGGTCTTGCCCACTCCCACTTTTGCGACAGTATAGTGGTGAGGCCGCCCTCCCGCCCTTCGCTGCACGCCTCCCGCAGCGGACCCTTACGGGGCGCCCAGGGTGGGAACCCTCCGCTACCGCCACGTTAAATGCTTGGCTATCTGCAAGCAAGTCTAGGCTGCGCGGTTTCCCATCCCTGGCCGCTCCCGGTGCGGGTACCCGCCTTGCGGGTGTTGCGCTGCTCCCGGCAGTTGCGCTCAGGGCGGGAAGGTCGGCCTCTGGTTCTCTTCCTCCGAGGGGTTGCCCCCGCAGGCGATCTAAGCGGTTGCGAGGAAGAGAACTCTCAATCTGGCCGACTCAATTCACGCCGCAAGCGCTTCGTGAGCCCAAGGGGGCAACCCGAGGAGTGGATGAGAGAGGGTAACAATTCCTCGGTAACGAAGTGGGGGTGGGCAAGATTTCTCGGTCTGGTAAAGCTAGGGTCCAAAGACAAGGCGGCAGATGATCAGGGCGGCGATGAGGCTCACCAGATCGGCGAAGAGTCCGGCCAGTACGGCATGCCGCGCCTTCTTGATTCCCACTGCGCCGAAGTAAACGGCCAGGACATAAAAGGTCGTCTCGGTGCTGGCATAAGCCGTGGCGGCCAGGCGGGCGATGAAAGAATCCGGGCCGTGGGTTTTGACCAGTTCGGTGACAATTCCCAGGGAACCGCTGCCGGAGAGGGGCCGCATGATGGCCAGCGCAAGTATCTCCGCGGGCATTCCGACGCGGCTCAATACGGGATCCAGCCAGTGCGCCAGCAAGTCGATGGCCCCCGCTCCTCGCAGCATTCCGACGGCGATCAGGATCGCCACCAGATAGGGGATGATGCGCACCCCGACTTGAAATCCCTCCTTGGCCCCCTCCACAAAACTTTCATAAACTTTCACTCCGCGACATACGCCGTAGAGAGGGATGCCGACCAGGAAAGCCGGGATGGCCCACAGAGAAACAAAGCCGATCGCATTCTGGATCATGAGGCCTTTCCCTCTCTGGCAGCGTTCTCGACGGAGAAGACCGGCAGGACCTCCAGGAACTTGGCCGCGGCCAGGCCGAACAGGAGAGATATGGCGGTCGCGGCAAAGGTCGTGCCGATGATGACCGTGGGGTCTTTTGACCCCGCCGCCGCCATGATGCTGACCATGGTTGCGGGGATGAGTTGCACCCCGGCGGTGTTGATCGTGAGGAACATGCACATGGCGTTCGTGGCCACACCCGGTGTAGGGTTAAGCCGATCGAGATCCGCCATGGCCTTCAGTCCCAGAGGCGTGGCCGCGTTGCTCAATCCCAGCATGTTCGCGGTGATGTTCATGAGCATGCTGCCCATGGCGGGATGATCGGCGGGAACGTCGGGGAAAAGCCGGCGCATGACCGGGGCGATGATCTTTGCCAGCAGCCTGACCAGACCTGAATCCTCGGCGATCTTCATGAGCCCCATCCACAGCGCCATGACCCCGATGAGACCGATGGCGATGGTCACGGAACTGCCGGCCGAATCGATGGCCGCCCGGGTCACGTCTTCGATTTTGCCGTTGATCCCTCCCACCACCACCGCAACAATAATCAGCGCAAGCCAAATGACGTTCAGCATGATTTCGTCTCCGGCAGGAGTACTCTCCCTGCAGGTTGTGCAGGCCTGAGCGCGACTTTCCGAAATTGGAACGTGAACAGCTTTCCGCCACTATACAAGTAGCCAATCTCAAACGTCAAACGAAATCGGAGAGGATTAACGGCGGACGTTCAGGGTGAAGCTCACGTCCAGCGCGTCTTTGACCCTCACTAAGCCCAGCCCGGCCGTGACCGGTTCGATCCCGAAATCTGTTTGCTTGATCGTGAAGCTTCCCCTGGCTGTGATTGTGTCCTGCCCGAGGCTGGCCCGGACGACAACGGTGGTTGGCCGCGTGACGCCGTGCAGCGTCAGGTCGCCGGCGATCGTCAGGACGAGGCCGTCGGCCGTCTTTCCCGTCAGCGACACGGTGCGCGATTGAAACAGGATGGTCGGAAACCGCCGCACATCGAGCACGCGATCGCTCAGCATGGTCTGTTGGACTTCAGGAACATCCTCCGCAGGTTCCCCCCTGCCGGTGACCTTGAGCGCCGCTGCATCGAATTCAACCCGGACGGTGGAGCGAGCCGGCTCGTCGGGATCGAAGGACACCTCACCCCTGACCGCCGGTGCGATTACTTCATGGGTGTGCCCCGCGAAGCTGAGGAGGCCGGTTTTTCCCACGTTGATCACGACGTGGCTGCCTTCCGGTGCGATGGCGAAGACCTGCGGGCCCTCCAGACCTGCCGCGCCGGCAGGATTTATCAAGGCGGACACAAGGAGGGCCGGCCACATCCAGCGGCCGCGCCCAAGCGAAGCTTTCATCGTTCGCATCCAGGCGTCCACAGTGAGAAAAGAATGAGGAATACTCGCAATGGACCTCCTTATGCTCGGCGGGGAGAAGCCTGGCAGCCCTGGAGCCTGCTGATCACCGCTCCGAGCGCTCCGATTTCCACAGGAACGCCATCCCGATAGGCGATCGCTTGATTGGAATAGGGCGAAACACGAGGACCGGGAGTGATGATGCCGACCAAGTTTAGGGGATCTGCGCTGGCCACGATCACTGTCTCCTGTTTCGCTTGCACGCGGCGCACGGCGCGTAGCGCTTCGACCGCTTCCGGCAGCGCGAATTGTTCGCCGATAAACCCGTTCACAAACCGGCCCCCTCGAATCTCACCCCGGGCCTCGAGGCGGCGGTAAATTGAAAGAAGCATGCGCCACGGCGGCGCCTGGGTTTCCCGGGCCAGCAATTCGCGAAAAACCAGCCCGTAGCGGCGCAGAAGCTGGCGCGCCATGACCTCTTGGGCCTTTTCCCGATCGAAGCCCTGCGCGGCATCCCGGTGGACGCGCCACAGAGACCAGCGCCCGACGGGCATTAAGCGTTCTGCCGCCCGGCCGCCTCGAAGCGTGCCCAGTCGAGGTCTTTTCCCCCTGCGCTTCACTTCAGGGGTGAGAAGAACTCGCAGACCCGCGACGCCGTCGCCGGTGGCCAGGCCGCGCGCCACCAGCTCCCAGAGGGCTTCTTCTGCCTGGATTTTCAGGCAACCCACGTCGCGGGCGATATCCGCGAGGAACGAGGCCCCGCGCCGCTCGAGATAACGGGCGATGTCCGCGGCCAGGGGGGACAGGCCCTCCGCTTCTTCCCGGAGGTCCGGCAGGGGCTCTAAAAAGTTCGTCAGATCTTCGCGAAGGACGAAGGCAATCGGCGCCGAACGCGTGGGGGCCTGCCGGGATGTGCGCGATTTGGCGGGCCGCTGACCCTCTTTTTGGAGAACCTTCGGACCTGCCTCCCCGTCCTCTTGAGCTGAGCCGCCGGGTTTCAGCCTCCCCCATGCCACAACACCCGCAAGGCACAGGCTCTCCAGATCCTCCGGATCGTATTTTGCGATCCTTGAGAGGAGCACATGTTGTTCCCATGCCTGGGCCGGGAGCTCCAGTCCCTGAAGTTGCCGGACGATCCCCAGCACGCCTTCCCGGCCGTGCAGTCGGCAGGTGGGCAGCAGGTGCTGCCAGCGCAGAAGGAAGCGCAGGAAATCCGCCGCGGAAACCGCCTCGATCTCCCGCCGCAGGGAGCCGATCGTCAAGCGGTGGATGCGCGCCAGGAGACCCCGCTCGCACCACTGGATTTCCTCGGACGGTGTCCCAGGCGTCCGCGCCGGCGCGAAGTGTCCCTGGAGAACTACACCGGAAGCTTCCAGGGCTGAAAGCCCCCTGCGGGCCTGTCCCATTGGCGGAGATCTGCGGGTTTATCTGGAATCCGTGAAACAAGGCGCGCACCAGATCCAATCGTTCCGCTGCCACGTAGCCGCTCCGTTCCAGAGCTTCGTTTTCCGGCTGCCAGCGGGCTACGGTGGCCCGCCCCGCCGCAATCAGCTCCCCGGCCAACCCTTGCCATGATCGGCTCTCTTCCAGTGGCAGCAGAACGACACCGAGGAGGAGATCGTGTAGTTCGTCAGCGTCGCGAACGTCCGGCCAGGCTTGCGCGCGGACCTGCTCAATGGCTTCCGGGCTTAAGGCGCCTATGCCGCGAGCCAGATCGGGGTCCACCCGGCGCAAGGCCACCGCCCGGGCGCGGCGCTCTTCCAGGGGGGCATCGTCAAGGAAAGCATACGGATTCGCGTTCAGGATCTCGTGAGCCATGGGGGAGGGGGAGGGTGTCTCAACGGCCATCGTCTGTAACTCGCCGCGCTCGATCCTCGCTAAAATTTCCCGGAGCCCGTCCAGGTCCATGGCCTCGCGCAGGCAGTTTTCCATGGTCTCCCGGACCAGCGGATGATCCGGGGGGTCAATCGAGCCGGTTCGGTTATCCTGACACATGACCTGTTCCGGAAAGACGGCAGCCAGAAGATCCTCGGCGCGCATGCGCTGGATCGCCATCGGCACCTTCTTGCCGGTGCGGAAGCGCTCCACGGCCAGGGACCGGGTGACGTTCCAGCGCCACCGGTTCGTGAACATCGGCGCCGCCAGGGCGGCCTGGATCAGATCCTTTTCAACCGTGTCGGCGCGGACATAGGAGAAAATTGCGTCCAGGGGAAAAGAGTGTCGATCGGTGAGCGACAGGACCAGGCCGTCGTCCGTCGCGGCCGCTTGCAGTTCGAAGTCAAACGTCACACAGAAACGCTTGCGGAGCGCCAGTCCCCAGGCCCGGTTGATCCGGCCCCCGAAGGGGGTGTGGAGAACGAGCTGCATGCCTCCGGCTTCATCGAAGAAGCGTTCGGCGACGATGCACCGGCTGGTGGGAACGCAGCCCAACACCGCCATGGTTTCCCGGACGTAAGAGACGATCTGTGCCGCGGCCGGTTGCGGAACGCCGCTGGTTTCCTTGAGCCAGAGGATCGCACCGGGGACATCGCTGATTCGGGCGGAAACTTCCCGCCTCAGCTCCGAGACGGCGGTGGAGAGCTCGGCAGTTCGCGACGGCGCCTCCCCGAGCCAAAACGGCACCGACGGCGGCGCTCCTTGCGCGTCCTCAACCCACACCTTGCCCTGCGCCACCCGGCGGATTTTCCAGGACCGGTTGCCAAGGAGAAAAATGTCTCCGGCCAGGCTTTCCACGGCAAAGTCTTCGTTGACCTTTCCGACCATCATCTCACTGGGGGCCTCGATCACGTCGTAGTCCGCCGTATCGGGAATGGCCCCGCCGTTGGTGATCGCCGTGAGCCGCGTCCCGCGGCGAGCCCGCAGACGGCCGTGGACAAGGTCACGGTGGAGGAGGGCGCCCCGTCTTCCTCTTCTGCCGGCGATTCCCTCGGAGAGCATCTGCAAAATCTCTTCAAAATCTTCCCGGGTCAAATTTCGATAGGGGTAGGCCCCGCGCACGAGATCCCAGATCTCCTCCTCCGCCAGGCCGGAAGCTTCCTCTTCCTTAATGAAGGTAAGCTGCCTGCCCGGGTTCGGTTTTGCGGTCCTGCCGGCCACCGCCGCCGCGATCTGCTGAGCCAGGACATCCAGGGGTTTCTCAGGAATGAAGATCCGGTCCAAGTCGCCGCGCCGCGCCGCCCGAATCGCCGCGGCGCATTGCACCAGCTCGTCACGGGTTAAAGGATAAAGGACCCCTTTGGGCGTGGCGCCCAGCCAGTGCCCGGAACGACCGATTCTCTGCAGGAGAGTGGCCAGGGCGCGCGGAGCGCCGATGTGGCAGACCAGATCCACATGGCCGATGTCGATGCCGAGCTCCAGCGACGCCGTAGCCACCACCACGGGGACCTCCGCCGCTTTCAACTTGTGCTCCGCTTCCAGACGGGTCCTGCGGGAGAGGCTGCCGTGATGCGCCAGGACCCGGCCTTCGCCCAGCCGGGTGGCCAGTTGATGGGAGACGCGCTCCACCAACCGGCGGGTATTGACAAAAACCAGCGTTGTCCGGTGCGCTTGCACGCGGGCGGCAATGCGGTCGTAAATCTCCGCCCAAAGTTCGTGGGTCGTGATGGGGCCGAGCTCTTGGTCGGGGACTTCGATGGTTAGGTCCAGGTCGCGGCTGTGGCCTTCGTCCACAACGGCGCAGTCCGGCGAGCCGTCGGATCTCAAGTGGTTCGTCCCGACCAGAAGACGGGCAATCTCCGCGATAGGTTTTTGGGTGGCGCTCAAGCCGATGCGCTGCAGGCGGCGCCCGACGAGAGCATCCAGCCGTTCCAGAGAAAGCGCCAGATGAGATCCCCTCTTGTCACCGGCTACCGCATGAATCTCGTCCACGATGACGGTCTGTGCCGTCTTTAAGAACTCCCGGCTGCCGGCGGCAGTCAAGAGAATGTAGAGCGACTCGGGAGTGGTAATGAGAAGGTGCGGGGGGCGTCGTGCCATCCGGCGGCGCTCCCCCATGGGCGTGTCCCCGGAACGCACGGCCACCCGGATCTCCGGAACGGTTAACCCTTCCGCTTGAGCCAACTGCAGGATTCCGTGCAGGGGTTCCCTCAGGTTTTTTTCGATGTCGTTGCCGAGAGCTTTCAGCGGGGAGACATAAACAACTCTGGTTTTGTCCTCCAGACGGCCTGCGGCAGCCTCGCGAACGAGGCGATCGATGAACCACAGAAAGGCGGCGAGGGTTTTCCCGGACCCGGTCGGCGCGGCGATGAGCGTATCGCTCCCCGCGGCGATGTGCTTCCAGCCCGATTCTTGGGGGGCGGTCGGATTGGAGAACCGCGCGGAGAACCATCGCCAGACCAGGGGGTGGAAGGAACTGTCCGCTGGACTTGCCTTCATATATGCTTCTGTTTACAAGCAGTTACAGGTTTGGATCAACTTCCTCTTGCCTGCTTTTCCTTTTGCGGGTATTTCTTTACCTCGTTATGCCGTTGCTCTTTACCCCACAAATGGAGAAGCGGGTCACCCCGCGCCTGCGCCACATGCTGGAGGTGGCCTTGCGCCGTTTCCCGGAATTGCAGGGAAAAGCCATCACCGTAGGGTACACCCGGGCCAATCTCGGCACCGCCATTATCCCGCTCGGACCCGGATCGGATGTGAAAATGGGCATTCGTCTGAACCCTCGCAATTTGACTTATAATACCATTGGTCACGAACTGACGCATCTGGTCCAGGGTCTATCCCAGCATTCAAGAAAGGCTCACCGCAAAAGCAAGCGGGCAACGATGGGGAAAATCCCCGGTGGGGAAACGCAGTGCGATATCTGGACTTTGGCGCGCAGCGATCTGTTCTGTGATGATGCACCCCTGTATCTGCGCTTACCTCGTCATGTAAGAAAGAACTGGCCGCACTATGCCGGATCGGTTCGCACCCTTTGCATCGCCGCCATCGAGAAACGCCAGACGTACCGGCTCTACATCCGCTGGCTGGAATCTCAGATCAAACAGCTCCCCCGACGGTCGCTTTTCACGAGCGCAGACGACAGGCAACTGCGCCTCCCCTTTGACGACTGAGGCGTCTCCTCCTCAAACTCTCAGGGTCCCCAGGAAGGCTGCGGAGCTCTCAGAGGATTTCCGCCGGGATTCGGCCTTCAATGTGCCAGGTCCCCTGCTCTAACCCCGATCCGACATTCATCAGATCCGGTAATCGTGGCTGATCCGCGCTCGATCACGAGAAAAAGTCGGTTCTGCCATGAATCGACCACTCACCTTCAGTGAGTTTATGGACCCCCCACCCATATCCCGACAGTCCTTGCCGCA
>JACPSX010000205.1 GCA_016193065.1 Candidatus Tectimicrobiota bacterium
CGCTGTTGGATCTTCTGGCTCGTACTGATATTGACCACAGCAGGCATCGCTCCCTTTGCCAGAGATGCAAACGATTCGGAGCGGGTCGCTCCAGGCAGTCCAGCAGGTACCACCCCAACATTTGCCTCCCTGGGGGCTCCGATGGCATGAGCGACAAACGATCTATCCCGCCAAGCGGAGCCGCCAATAAAACCGAGCCCTACAGCTACCGCAACGATGAGAACTAGAGAACGAACGTGCATTTTTCCCAGGAGCCCAGGTTTCGGGCTTTCCTCGACCGGTTTCCTTTCAATAATCCAGATGCTCATTCCGTGAACTCCTTTCAATACTATGCTGTGATTTACTCTTCCAAGATTCTGCTGGCCCTTCGTGAGCGACTTTTGCACCGCAGGAAACCCACTCTTCTTCCTCTTCCCGGGTCGGGGAAAATGCCTGCGCGGACTCCGGCGCCGCTTTGGGAACAGACGAGGGAATCCGCTCGAAGTCGGTAAAGCCGATGTAAGCCCGCATCACCAGGGAAAGAAGGGGCTCTCGGCAGATTCTCAACAGAAACTGACTGGCCAGCCCCCGGGGGAGGATGATCAGGAGCCGCTGGCAGAGCTGCAGATACCAGTAAAGTTTGCGATGGGAGAGGACGGTCTCCCGATACCTACTGAGTCCTTCCGGCAAGCTCCTCTTTCCCTCAAGAACCTCTTGGATGATGGCGCCACACATGAGCCCAAAGTAAATAGCCGGCCGAATCCCTTCCCCTGTCAAAGGGAGACACTGGCCTGCCGCATCTCCCACCAGAAATAGATTACCCATGGTAGGTTCGCCGAGAGCCGACGGGAAATAGCCGCCATGGATCTCGTCCTCTCGAGAAAGCGTCAGATCATCAAGAAACTCCTGCAAATCAGGTCCGAGACGGGTCTTTCCAGTATAGGCCCCGACACCCACCCGGCTCCCCCGGTCAATGGGAAAAAACCAGGCGACCCCCTTGGGAACTTCTACAGGATCAAACCAGAAGCAGAGTTTCTCGCCGCCCCTTGGGGTCGTAGTCTCAATCCCGAAGCTCATGGATCTCCTGGAGCCACGGCAAGGTTGCACGGAATTGCCCAGCACCCGCCGCCACCCGGAAGCATCCACCAGAATGTCTCCTTCAAAGCGCCCCTTGTTGGTGACGACCCGATTCCCTTCGCAACCCAGAACCCGGGCATGGAGGATCTGTGCCCTTGCTGCCGCCACCATCCCCTGACAGAACTGCGGATAATCGAAGGTGCAAAACGGACTTCTTGAAACATCCAGGACCTGAGTCCAGGAAGGGGTGTGAACGGCAATTTCGTTCTGGACCTGTAAAACGGCCCCCATGAGCCCGAGACACTTGGGAACATCGAGAAGGGTGCCACAGGCGGAGGTCTGCGTCTCCCCGATCGAGTGCGGTTCGATGAGAAGCACCTTGCCTTTGAGCTGGGTGGCTACCGCCAGCCCCCCGAAACTTGCTCCGGCAATGATCACGTCATATCGCTCCATCGCTCCCTCCCCACGTAGCCCTAAAGAGGGACTGGATCTTGATAAGTATCGCTGCCAAACCAACCGGGACATACGGGAAGACGGGTTAAAAGCACCCTGCCTTTCCGGCGGGCTACCGAACGCGCCCTGTCTTCGAGAACCCTGGCTCCAAACTGGTAGATCGTCTCCGTATTGGCAAAGTCGAGAAAGACGGGAAACCTTTCGGCGGGAAGATCCGTCAGAAAATTCACGATCTCGCAGGCCGACGAGCCGTCAACAATCCCCCGGATTTCCAGAACACTTCCCTTTCTCTCCTGGTGTTTCCGCAGATGAAATGTCACACCCATCGAACCCCTCCTGGCTTTCTTTATAAGTAATCATTATTCCCAAAAGTTAGCCGCTAGAAACGGATCACCTCGCGCGTCGCAGGGTAAGCAGCATAGATGGTGAGACTATCTTCTCCCCTGGCAGCTTCCTTGAAATACATCGCCCGCTGGTGCGCAAGCGCCGCCTGAAATCGTTTCTCGCCTAGAAGTCGCGATCCCCGAGAGGCGTCCAGCGCCGCCCTGGAGTCGTCGAAGATCATGACCACCATGTTGTCCCGGTCTTGAAACTCCTGGTGGAGATTCCTCCCTAGAGTTCGCAGTTCGTCCACACTGGGTTCCGGCTTGACGGCGATGAAAAGCCCCTCCCCTTCGGGATAGTTCCAGCCCACTACCCGACGATATCCACCACTCGGGGAAGTCCTTGGATAAAGGCGAAAGCCCGAGACCATGGCCGCCGCAGCTACCCCGGCTCCAGCCAGCGTCAAGGTCAAAAGGCGGCGCCTGCTCGAATGAGTCTCGCCGACCACGTCCGGAAGGGAACCACGTTTCCGCAACATGCCTTTCATCCTTCTCCACTCCTCTGTTTCTCCAAATTGTTTTCCACCACAAAACCCCCAGGAAGGTCGCTTTCCGATCTTATCTCCCCAATCCGAAATTGCCCGTCGGGCTCATTCGGCATTGGCCCGCGGGTGGCGTTGGGGATGCCTCCGCAGAGCCGCGCGAAAGTGGGACCCTCGTCAGGGTGACGTAGCGCGGATCGAGGAGGCGCCCCGGCGACAGGTCCTGCGGGCCAACCGCGCGGATC
>JACPSX010000206.1 GCA_016193065.1 Candidatus Tectimicrobiota bacterium
TAACCCCTTCGAGGTTCGGAGCGGGCAGATCGGCAAAGAGCTCGATCAGACGCTTGTAAACGTCAAGCGAGATGGAATTAGGATTCACGGGCGGCAGATGGGTTCCCAACGGGCTGGCTCGATCCGCTGTGCAAGTCTCAACCCCACGGTATTCCTTGAATTCCCCAAGTCTGCCACGCTAGCCGACAATGAGCGGATTCCTGTCCGTTACGAGTTGACCATCAACCTTGATTTGAGTCCAGAGGCTCGCTACGTCACCCTCGTCCACGAACTCGCTCACCTTTACTGCGGGCATCTCGGCACACCCAATAAGAATGGGTGGCCAGACCGGCGCGGGCTGCCACACGGAGCAAGAGAGTTTGAGGCTGAGTCAGTCGCGTATCTTGTTTGCTCCCGGCTCGGTATCGACAACCCCTCCGCCGAGTACCTCGGCGGCTATGCCAACACACGTGAACAGGTGCCGCCCATCAGCCTTGAGTGCGTGATTAAATCCGCCAGCCTCATTGAGAATATGGGCCGGCAACTGCTGAAACCTAGGAAAGCAAGGATTTCCCCGTGACCACCCTCAAAGAGGGATCTGCCGCCTTTTTCGCCATCAATCTAATCCTAAAAACGCGCTTGACAGGTAACGGAGGCCAGTTTATGAATGGCACATGGAATTCAATTACTTCAATATGTTAGAAACGCCGTTAGAGCGAGTTAGTGAATGCCTATCAGAGTAGGTATTCCTCAGGTGAACAAATGGGACGTGGAGGGGGGAGTACGGGGGATCCTGAAAGCAACCGACAGATACGCAAACTCCCAAGATCCGCTTGTCTTGGACCTCGCCAGGTGTTCGTTCCTCTCAGCGGAAGCCACGGCCCTATTGGCCTCGATATTCCTCGTAAGACGGAAAATGGAAGCTTCGACCCAAATTGACTCAACTACCGTACAGTGGCCCGTGTGGCGTCACTTGCAGCGGATGTGGTTCTTCTCCTTAAGTGGTATCGAGGAGAAGGGTATTGCTCCAGGGTCATCGCTCCCTTTGTTCCACACGGAGGCTCTAGAAAAAGACCGAATCCTCCGATATATTGATGAGGAGATACTGGGACGCCCGGCAATGCCTTCAATGACACCATCCCTGCGGAAGGAGATCCGGCGCGCATTTTTCGAAGTAATCGGAAACGTATTTCACCATAGTGGCTCACTAATCGGAGCAGTTGTCTGCGGGCAGATCTATCCGAATGATAATGAGATTCAGATCACTTTCCTCGATAGGGGAGTTGGTGTGGCTTGCAAGGTTCGATCATGGCTTGATAGCATCGAGGACGACAAAAAGGCCATTGACTGGGCACTCAAGCGGGGAACCTCAACCTTGGCCACGGGAACCCAATCGCGCGGGTTGGGATTGTACCTGCTTCGGGAATTCATAAAAGCAAATGAAGGCCAGTTTAGAGTTTATGCAAACGGAGCCTTCCTTGAGGAGGCCTCCGGGCGAAGAACTTATAGGACGCTTAATCCCCCCCTGGGAGGAACTCTTGTGGACCTTCGGATCAATATTCGCCCGGATGTGGAGTATGGATTCCAACAGGATTTCGAGAATTAAGGCAGAGCCTTTTGCCAATGAGAAAATGACACCATGCGCACCCTAAAGGTCAGCATCATTTGTGGTAAGCATTGTCTTGCTCCTGATGAGGGCGAGGCTCTCTTCAAAGAGATCTATGGAACCTTGCAGAAAGGAGAAGATGTCCTTTTGGACTTCAACGGAGTGGACACCTTGGCCAGTTCCTTCCTGAATACGGCCGTGGGCAGACTATTTGGTAAATTCGACTACGGGTTCCTTGACGCCAGGCTGCAGTGGGTAGGTCTGGACCAGCAGGACGAGAGAGTGTTAAGGCTAGTCATCGAAAACGCCAAGGAGCATGTCCAAAAGAGTGAAGCCGAACGCGAGATCACGGCGAAGATTGTGCGCAGAGCCATTGGGGAGTAGCCATGGCATCTGCGCTGACGAGCGCTGAGGAACTAAGACCTTGGGTCCGAGCGGAAGTGGTAGATCTGAGAAGCACCGGTGCCCCGACGGAAGAGAAGTATCTCGTCGATACAAACGTTCTGTACTTCATCCACTACGAACGCTTTGGCGACTTGGATGAGCTAGGAAAAGGAGCGAGGCCGTATCAATTAGAGCACTACCCCAAATACTTCAAACGAGTTCGAGACCACGAAGGGAAACTTTTCGTCCACCGCCTCGGCTTGATAGAGTTTGCCCGGCTAGTTGAGAGGGCGGAGCTAAATTTCTCTACGCAATCAAGACGCCTGGTGTCACAGAGATTCCCCCGGAAATTAACATGAAAGATCTGCGGAGGGCTTACCCGCAAGATTACGGAAAGTGCCAGGCAAGAATCCTCACTTATATGGGCTCTGTGAGAAAAGTCCACTCTTTGCTCCAAATGCCACCTTGCGATGAATCGGCCTTCTGGGCGCAATGGGATATGGGGTGGCAGGGCACAGTTGCAAACCCGGAGGATGCTGCTCAACTGGTGGATGCACGGGATTCCGGTATATCAGCAGTGATATCGGATGACTCCGATTGGGTCAGCATTGAGGGAATCAGGCTCTTCACCGCGAATCGGCTTGCTATTCAGGCTGCTCGGCTAGCCGGAAAGCTTGCGCGGTAGCCTCCGCTTTACTAGTCGGTTGACGTCATGTTGAGGGGCGCGATTCAGCGGATTAATCCGATTGCCTCAGGCGTCGCGCCACCTCTTTATAAATCTCCGCCCTCTCCCGTTTTCCAATACCTATGATAAGGATCACAAGTCTTTGTCGCTGGATCTCGTAGACGATCCGATATGCTTTTTTCCCGAAGTAGATTTTACGGTACCCTGTGAGATCGATCCCCATTCTTTTCCCCAGGGGTTCCCCCAGTTCGGGGCTTTCCAAAAGTTTGTCAATCTGCTTGGCAGCGATCTTTTTCAGTGAACCATCCAGCGCTTCGAACTCTCGGGCAGCTTCCGGCAGAAATTCAATCTTATAGGCCATACTTGGCTTTCAGAGATTCCCAAGAGATTCTTTTTCCTCGATCCTGCGCTTTTCTATCCTGGATCTCAAGTGCGGTCAGGAGATGCTCCAAATCTTCGACCATGCCTTCGTATTCATCAATCGGGAGGATCACGGCCTCAAGCCGGTTGTTGCGAGATAGCACCATGCGCCCCTTCTTTTTGACCGCCTTTAGTACTTCTCCTAATTGTTTCGATGCGGTTGACGAGGAGACGATCTCGTCTCTACGGTAAGATGTCTCCATAAGTTGAACCTCCTTTTTTAAAAACTGTTACGATAAATTATCCTCTGGAGTTTACGGAAAATCAAGGGGAAGGATTTGGGTCAGAGTCAGGGAGGATTAATCGGGGCGTGAAGTTCTAGCCTGGAAACTGCAGGGTGTCCACCAGGGAGTTCACGTCAGCCACATCGTTTTCCCGGCAGTAGGCGCGGAGGCCGTCTAGGATCTTTACGGAGGACTGCGGGTCCACGAAGTTGGCCGTGCCCACCTGGATTGCGGTAGCTCCCACGATGAGAAATTCCAGGGCGTCCTCGGCGGTCATGATCCCGCCGATGCCGATGAGCGGGAGCTTCACGGCCTGGCGCACCTGCCACAGGGCCCGCAAAGCAATGGGGCGAACGGCGGGTCCGGAGAGTCCTCCCGTGGCCGTGGCGAGTCTCGGCTTGCGAGTACGGACGTCCACGGCCATGCCGAGGACCGTGTTCATGACGGAAAGGGCGTCGGCGCCGCCGTCGGCGGCGGCGCGGGCAATCACGCGGATGTCCGTCACGTTGGGCGAGAGCTTGATGAGCAGCGGCAGTGTTGTGGCCTTGCGCAGTGCCCTGGTGATCTCCAAGGTGGCTTTCGGGTCCAGGGCGAAATCGAGCCCCTTGCTCACGTTGGGGCAGGAGATGTTTGCCTCCACGGCGGCGACTCCGCCGCTCTCTTCCGCCCGCCGCGCCACCGCACAGTACTCTTCAATGGTTTCTCCAAAGATGTTGGCGATGACCGGCGTGCCGATTTCCCGCAGGCGCGGCAGCTTCTCGGAAATGAAGGCTTCGATTCCGACGTTCTGCAAGCCGATGGAGTTAAGCATCCCGGCCGGGGTCTCGGCGATGCGCGGCGTCGGATTGCCGAGCCTGGGCTGCAAGGAAAGACCTTTGACCACGATGGCGCCGAGCTGCCCGAGGTCCAGATAGGGCTCAAACTCGAGGCCGTAGCCGAAGGTGCCCGAGGCCGTCATGACCGGGTTCTTGAGACGGAGCGGCCCGAGCTGTACGGCCAGGCGGGGTTCTTCTACCCACCACGCAGCCCAGGCAGGCTCCAAACCCGCAGCCCATGAGACACTCCAGGGAGGCGTATCCCGGCGCTTTCCACTGCCGGCACAGACGGGCGACGGCGGCCATCATGGCATGAGGGCCGCAGGTGTAAATCAGTCGAGGCAGTTTCTCCTTACCGGATGATTCACCGTCCAGCAAAAGATCCGTGACCACCCCTTTTTCTCCAAGAGAACCGTCCTCCGTGGCGATGCGAACCGGAATCTCCATGACCTGAAAATCCTCCGCCCCCACGATGTCCGCAGCCCGGCGCCCTCCAAAGAAGAGGGTTGTCTTGCACTTCCGGAAAAGGTTCGGCTCTCGCTGCTGGAATTCTTCCATGAGGACGAGAAGCGGTGCAATCCCGATCCCACCGGCAATCAGGAAGATCTCTGAGGGTTCGGTGGGGAGAGGAAACGGCTTCCCCAGCGGACCCAGGATGTCCACCGGCCGGCCGACCTCCATGTGGGCCATGATCCGGGTCCCCTGACCGACGACCCGGTAGATGAATTCCACGGAGTCCGGAGAGCGGGTTCTTGTTCCCCTGGCGATGCCGGGAGCCGCCGACGGGTTGGTCCCAGGCGGATTTCCCGCCGGCTGCTTCTTTCTCGCCGGTCCCGCTCCCAGGGAATAAAAGCTGAAAGGCCGGCGCAGCAGAGGATCTAGTGATTCTGAAACTCGCAGCATCACGAATTGGCCTGCCCGGGAGTTTCGGGCGAGCTCGGGAGCGAAAATCCCCATCAGGAAATTGTCTCCCGCCAGAGACAGGTTGTAGAGAACCGACCCGTTCACCGTGCTGCGTTTCCCTGTTCGTAGAACTCCTGCAAGGGGGTCACATCCATGTCCTCTTCCAGGAGAGCGTTGATCCCCTGGATGGCGGCAAAGGCACCGGGAATCGTGGTGTAGTAGGGGAGATTCTGCAGCAGGGTCGTGCGCCGGATCTGGAAGGCGTCGTGAAGCTGAATTTTTCCGGTGGGGGTGTTGATGACGAGCTGGATCTCCCCGTTCTTGATGTGATCCACGACGTGGGGCCTGCCTTCGGACACCTTGAGAACGGGCTTGACGGGCACGCCGCTCTCCCGGATCACGGCGGCGGTCCCCGAGGTGGCAACGATGGAAAATCCCAGCGCGGAAAGCTCCCGGGCCAGGCGGACGGCTGCCGGCTTGTCCTTGTCCTTGACGCTGATGAAGACGGTGCCTTCCCGGGGCAGCCCCCCGTTGCAGGACATCTGAGACTTGGCGAACGCTTGCCCGAAGGAGCGCCCGATTCCCATCACTTCCCCGGTGGACTTCATCTCGGGCCCCAGCAGGGGATCTGTGCCGGGGAACTTTGTGAACGGGAGAATGGCCTCCTTGACCGCCACGTGGGGGAGGATTCGCTCGGACGTGTATCCCAGGTCCTGGAGGGTTAATCCCGTCATGATCTTTGCCGCCAGCTTGGCCAGGGGAACCCCGATGGCTTTGCTGACGAAGGGGACGGTGCGGGAAGCTCGGGGGTTTACTTCCAGAATGTAGACCTCTCCTTCGCGCACCGCAAACTGGATGTTGATGAGGCCGCGCACCCGCAGTTCCAGGGCAAGGATGCGGGTTTGCTCCCGGATGCGGCCCAAGATCGGGGCCGGGAGGGAGTAGGGGGGAAGGGAGCAGGCACTGTCCCCGGAGTGAACTCCCGCTTCCTCGATGTGTTCCATGATTCCGGCCACCACCACGGTGCGCCCGTCGCAGAGCGCATCCACATCCACCTCGATGGAATCCTCCAGGTATTTGTCGATGAGGACGGGGTGCTCGGGAGACGCCTCGACGGCCCGGCTCATGTATTCCCTCAGGCTCTCCTCGTCATAGACGATCTCCATGGCCCTTCCGCCCAGGACGTACGAGGGGCGCACCATGACAGGGTAGCCGATCCGAGAGGCCACCTGCAGGGCTTCATCCACCGCGGTGGCCGTGCCGCTCTCTGCCTGTTTCAGTCTTAGCTTCTCCAAGAGCGCGCTGAAGCGTTTGCGGTCCTCGGCCAGGTCGATGTCGTCGGGAGAGGTTCCCAATATGGGCACTCCGGCCCGTTCCAGGGGAATGGCGAGCTTGAGGGGAGTCTGACCTCCGAACTGGACGATGACCCCGGTGGGCTTCTCCACCTCCACGATGTTGAGCACGTCCTCCAGGGTCAGGGGTTCGAAATAGAGGCGGTCGGAAGTGTCGTAATCGGTGCTCACCGTCTCCGGATTGCAGTTCACCATGATCGTCTCGCAGCCGATCTCCTTGAGGGCCATGGCGGCGTGCACGCAGCAGTAGTCGAACTCGATCCCCTGGCCGATGCGGTTGGGTCCCCCCCCCAGGATCATCACCTTCTTGCGATCCGTGGGGTTTGCCTCGCACTCCCGCTCGTAGGTGGAGTACAGGTAGGGGGTGTGGGCCTCGAACTCGGCGGCGCAGGTGTCCACGGTCTTGTACGTGGGGCGAATTCCCATCTCGAGCCGGCGGTGGCGCACTTCCCGTTCTGTAGTCCCCAGGAGCGTTCCCAGGCGCCGGTCCGAGAACCCCAGCTCTTTGGCTCTCCTCAGAATGGGTTCCGAAAGCCGGCTGAGAGGGGGAGGTATCGTGCCGCGTGTGGAGGCGGATTCCCGGCAGAGAGCTTCTTCCGTTTCGATGATCTCGCGGATGTTGTGGAGGAACCAGGGATCGATTCGGGATAGCGCGTAGACCTCGTCCACGGAAAAACCCTGGCGAAATGCCTCTCCGATGTACCAGACCCGGTCGAAGGTGGGCAGCCGCAATTTCTCCCGGATCAGATCCCGGCGCCCTTCGGGGGACAGGCCCGCGGGAAGAAAGGATTCGAAGCCGTAGCGGTCCACTTCCAGGGAGCGCATGGCCTTGTGCAGGGATTCCTTGAAGGTGCGGCCGATGGCCATGACTTCCCCCACGGATTTCATCTGGGTCGTGAGGACCTCGTCGGTGCCGGGGAACTTCTCGAATGCAAAGCGGGGAAACTTGACCACGCAGTAATCGATCGTGGGCTCGAACGAGGCGGGGGTCTCCTTGGTGATGTCGTTGGGGATCTCGTCCAGCGTATAGCCCACGGCCAGCAGGGCTGCAATCTTGGCGATGGGGAACCCCGTGGCTTTGGAAGCCAGGGCCGAGCTGCGAGATACCCGGGGGTTCATCTCGATGACCACCATGTCCCCGTTTTCGGGGTTGATGGCGAACTGGATGTTGGATCCTCCCGTCTCCACGCCGATTTCCCGGATGATGGCGATAGCCGCATCTCTCATGAGCTGATACTCTTTGTCCGTCAGGGTCTGGGCGGGGGCCACGGTGATGCTGTCCCCCGTGTGGATCCCCATGGGATCAAAGTTCTCGATGGAACAGATGATGACCACGTTGTCTTTCCGGTCCCGCATGACCTCCAGCTCGAACTCCTTCCAGCCGGCGACGGAGCGCTCGATGAGGACCTCCCCGATAGGGCTTGTACTGAGCCCCCACTCCACCCGATCTTCAAACTCCTCGATGTTGTAGGCGGCACTTCCGCCCGTCCCTCCCAGCGTAAAGGAGGGGCGGATAATGAGGGGGAAGCCCAGGTGCTCTGCGACCCTGAATCCTTCTTCCAGGCTGCGGACGTAGCCGCTCGGTGGAAGAGAGAGGCCGATGCGCTCCATGGCTTCTTTGAACAGGTTGCGGTCTTCGGCTTTCTTGATAGCGGGGAGCTTGGCCCCGATGAGTTCCACGCCGTAGCGATCGAGTACTCCGGCTTCGGCCAGGAAAACCGCCAGGTTCAGGCCCGTCTGGCCTCCCAGGGTGGGGAGGAGCGCGTCCGGGCGCTCGCGGGCGATGACCCGGGCCACCATCTCCGGGGTCAGGGGCTCCACGTAGGTGCGGTGGGCCATCTCCGGATCGGTCATGATGGTGGCCGGGTTCGAGTTCACCAGCACGACGGTGAACCCCTGCTCGCGCAGGACCTTGCAGGCCTGGGTCCCCGAGTAGTCGAACTCGCAGGCCTGCCCGATGACGATGGGCCCCGAGCCGATGATCAGGATTTTCTGTATGTCGGTTCTCTTGGGCATCTTTGCTTCAACTCTTTTCGAATCAATTGCACCAGCCCGGCAACTTCTCAGGCGGCATAGAGCACCTTTCCGCGAGTGAGGATCTCCTGAAAGAACTGGTCCCCTCTGCTGAGACGCCGATGGAGCTCGTCAGGGGTTATCACGATGGGCTCCACCGGAGTGCGCCGCTCAGGATCTGCGATCAGTTCCCGAACCGCCACCCAACGGTCGATGAACCGCTCGGGAGTCTCCTTCACGATCAGCAGATCAATATCGCTGTCCTCTGTTGCTTCTCCGTAAGCATACGAGCCGAAGAGGATTACCTTGAGGGGCTGATACCCCTCAATGATCCGCCTCACGATACTTTCGATCTCCTGGTCGCTGGTCATTTCGCCTTTCCTTTTGCACGCCTGATTCCACGCAACCCTTTCGCTTCCACCCCCTCCCTTCCCCTCCCCCGTCGAGGGGGAGGGATGGGTGGGGGCTATTTCTTCTCGAAGCAGTAGATATCCCTTATCTTCACATGCCGGTAGCGTTCCCACTTGAGATGCATGACCATGAGCTGGTGAATCAGGGCCAGAGGGGAGGCCTCCCCTTCTTTTTTGAGACGCTTGATCTCCTGTTCCACGAGCCCTTTTACTTCACGAGGGTGGAAAAACAGAGCCGGAGAGAGAAAATACGCGCCGTTCAGGGGGAGGATCCTCCCCTGTACCAGGGAGCTGGGCTGAAAGGCCGAAATGAGATCATTCTCCGTCAGGGAGACCGGGAAACTTTTCTTGGTGAAGAGGTCCTGCAGGTCCACCTGATTCTCCCGCAGCTTGCGGGCGAGAAAAACGCTGTGGACGTTGCCGACGAACTGCTGGCAGACCGCTCTTTCCTCTTCCGGAAGGGAGTTGGAATCGAGCAAGAGTTCCAGAGGGGTGAGACGGCTGTTGTCTAGAGGACGTTCGAAGAGAAACCAGTCGAGAAAGGAGGCCATGCGGACATCAAAGGAAGGATCTTCCTCGATCACCTCCCCGGTGCGAGCCAGAAACTCCCGCCGTGCTTCCGGCATCTCCGCCGCGATGTCCGGTACGGACAGCCGCTCCCAGAGCTTCTCCAGGTACTCTCTGACCATCATGCCCCTTTCATGAGATCGATGAACCGGGAAAATAAGTAGCCGGCATCATGGGGACCGGGCGAAGCCTCGGGGTGATACTGGACGGAGAAGACCGGCAGCTCCTTGTGCCGCATCCCTTCCAGAGTATGGTCGTTCAAGTTCACGTGGGTCAGCTCGACCTCCGGTGGGAGAGATCCCGGATCGACGGCGAAGCCGTGATTTTGCGTCGTGATCTCCACCCGGCCGGAACGCCGGTCCAGGACGGGGTGGTTTCCGCCGCGGTGACCGAACTTCAGCTTGTAGGTCTTCCCTCCAAAGGCCTGGCCCAGGATCTGGTGCCCCAGGCAAATCCCAAAGATCGGCTTTTTCCCCAGAAGTTGCCGCACCGTATCCACCGCATAGGGGACCGCGGCCGGATCGCCGGGACCGTTGGAGAGAAAGACGCCGTCCGGGTTTTGGCCCAAAACCTCTTCGGCGGGATAATCGGCCGGAACCACTTTCACCCGGCATCCGGCATCGACTAACATCCGGAGAATATTCTGTTTGATACCGAAATCATAAGCGATGACGTTGAATTTCTTTTTTTGTACGGGCGCACGGCCCCTAGGAGGGACCACTTCGTGGCCCTGCGCCCCTACCATGCGCACAATCCTGTGACTCCCCCTGTTCCACCCATACGGCTTCTTGCATGAAACCACTTTTGCCAAATCCTGTCCCTCCATGGAAGGAAGGGCGGCCGCCTTTTTCTTCAGTTTCGAAAAATCCGTGACCACACCGACATGAATAAGCGCCGGTTTTGCCCCGGCATCGCGGATGTGCCTCACCAATGCGCGCGTGTCAATTCCCTCGACAGCCGGGACTTTATTCTTCTTCAAAAAAGCGGAGAGAGATGACTTCGCCCGAAAGTTGCTCACAATGGGGGAATTTTCTTTCACGACGAATCCCGAAAGATAAA
>JACPSX010000185.1 GCA_016193065.1 Candidatus Tectimicrobiota bacterium
GAGATCCACCACCCGGGTACCCGCAAAGCGGGTACCCGAAGAGCGGGTGCGCTCTGCGCGGGTACCCACCACGTGGGTGCGGCTCCGAGGAAGGTCCCAGCCGTTGTCTACAAAGGCCACCCGGACAATCCGTCCTTCTTCAACCCAGACGGCACGAGGGCCCTTCTCGAACCCCGAGGGTAAATAAACCCCTCCCCCCAGAAAGATTCGCGCCGCCATCGAACTCCTCGAAATGGTTTGTGCGCTTAGCCTTTGTAGATGTTATCCAACAGTTCCCGGGCTTCCGGAAATTCGGGCAAAAGTTGCAGAGCCTGCCGCAGCGAGGAAACAGCCTCCACCCTTTCATCCGCCTCCCAATAGGCCCTGGCCATATTATAGTAGAGTATCTCGTCGCCCGGATCAATGGCGAGAGCTTTGCGGTACTGCTCAATGGCCTGGCCAAATTTACGCTGCTTGCGCAGGGCAATCCCGAGCCGGTTGAGGACGTAGACTCGCTCCTGGGGATCGTCGGCCAGAGCTTTCAGGAAAGCATCCTCCGCCTGTGAAAACTGCGCGCTCTCCAGGTACGCATCTCCGATCTTGGTCTTGATCGCGGCGTCGGCGGGATCGGCCGCCATGGCACGCTCAAAAGTCTCCTGGGCTTCCTCCACACGGTTCTGGGACAGGAGGAGTTCCCCCAGGTAGGCAAGGGCTTTGGAGCTATCGGGCCGGATTTGCAGCGACTTCTTCATGACAATGGTGGCCTTTCCGTAGTCCCCCCTCTCTCGGTAAAGATCGGCCAAGTGTTCATAGGCTTTTAGGAGCTGGTTGTCCAGAGCGATGGCCTGGCTGAAATGGGTGATGGCCAGCTCCAGTTCCCCCTTACCATGATATAGATCGCCGAGCTGAAAATGGGTTTCCGCCTCCGGGAACATGTTCAGGGCTGCCTCATACGCTTTAACGGCGCCCTCAATGTCCCCTTCTTCGCGTAGTGCCTCGGCTCGAAGGCAAATTTCCTGGGCCTCTATCTGCTTGGGGCCCATGCGGGCCTTGAAGGACTCCTCGATCTTTCCCTGCAGTGTCTCCAAGCTGAAAGGCTTGACCACATAGGCATTGGCCCCCCCCTGGACGCAGCGAATAATGTCATCCCGGTTATGGGAGGAGCTCACCATGATGACGGGCACGTCGTTTATCTTGGTGCTCCTACGTACCCCCTTGAGGAGTTGAAAGCCGTTCATGCGGGCCATGTTGATGTCGCACAGGATCAGGTGAACCCGTTCGGTCAGGAGAATTTTCCAGGCCGAGTCCCCCCCATCGGCTTCCAGGATCCGGGGAAATCCCATCTTGGCCAGCATCTGCCGGATCAAGGCCCTGGTCTTGGACATGTCGTCCACGACCAGGACCGTCATCTCGCAGAAATCTCTAGGTTCCTCCCGGCTCATCTTTCCCCCTCACATCTCCTCAAACGTCCAGGGAGGTGCGGCGCCCGTTCTCCACCGGCAAGGTGAAGCTGAAGGTGCTCCCCACCCCTTTCTGGCTGTTCACCCAGATCTTGCCGCCGTGGGCCTCCACGAACTCCTTGCAGATGGCCAGGCCCAGGCCGGCGCCAAATTCTGACCGGGCCTCCTCCCCGCGCTCGAACTTCTCAAAGACTCTCTGCTGATCCTCGGGGGAAATCCCGCGGCCCGAGTCGATGATCGACACCATGACGTTCTCCCGGCGCTCCGGGCCGCTCCCGTTGCGCACGAGTTCCACCTGGATCACGACGACTCCCTTCTCGTAGGAGAACTTGATGGCGTTGTCGAGAAGGTTGAAGATGACTCGCTGGATCTGCTCCCGGTCCACCGAGACGGGCAAAAGATTCCCCAGGAACCGGGGCTTGACCGTGATCCCCTTCTGGGTACCTTTCACCTCCAGGCGCTTGGCGCAGCCCACGACCAGATCGGCCAGGTTCACCGCTTCGAGCTTCCGGGCCAACTTTCCTTCTTCCATGCGGCTGATGTCGAGCATTTCCCGGATCATGTGAAGCATGGCCTGACCGTTTTCCAAACAGTTCTCCAGTGTCTTGCGCTGGTCACTCGTGAGACTGTTCGGATCGGACTGTAAGAGCTCCAGAGCCATTATGATCTGTCCCAACGGACCCTTCAGGTCATGGACGATCATGTTGGTCAGGTCCCGGCGCTTCTCCTCCGAACGTCGCAGCTTCTCGTTGGCCAGGGCCAGCTCGGACCGCTCGCGGCTCAAGGCCTCCTGGGCCTGGGCGTGGGCAATGGCCAGTGATACCTCCTGGGCAATGGCCATCATGGTTTCCTTATCGGACTCGCTGAATTTCTGGCGATTCGCCTTGTTGTTCACGTTGAAAACGCCGATGACTTTCCCCTCCACCTTTAGAGGGACAGAGAGCAGAGAGGACGTGGTATACCGCTTGCTGCCCTCCTGGGGCCGGAAGCGGGGGTCATGCTCAATGTCGTTGATCAGGAGCGGCTCTCCGCACAGGGCGACCCACCCCGATACCTTCCCGGGGCCCACCTTGACCCGGGAGGATTTCACCACCTCCGGGGGAAGCCCCTGGGCCGCCTTGATGATGAGGTCACCCTGCTCGTCAATGAGCATGATAGACCCCGTTTGAGCCTGCATGAGGTCCGTGGAGAGGTAGCAGAACTTCTCCAGCTTCTCCTGCAACGGCAGAGGGGAGCTGGTCATTTTCGCAATTTGATGAAACACCTCCAGGCGGGCCTGGGTGACCTGGAGCTGGCTGGTGCGATCCTGGACCAGCCTCTCCATCTGCTGCTTGAGCCGCAACGTTTCGAATGCGCGGGCCACGGCGATTTGGATCAATTTGGGGGTGAAGGGTTTCAGTATATAATCAAAAGCTCCGGACTCCCTGGCCTGGACCGTCGTGTCAATGGTGGATTTTCCGGTAAGGATAATCACCGGGGTGGGAAGCTGCTTCTCGTTGACGAAATTGAGGACATCGAAGCCGCTGCGATCCGGCATGACCAGATCGGTCAGTACGAGATCGAAGGACTGGACACTAAGCTGGGAAATGCCGGCTTCCCCGTTGCTGGCCTTGGCCACTTCATAGCCTTCCTGCTCCAGGAAGGCAGCCAGAACCTCAAGAAGGCCCTCGTCGTTTTCGATGACGAGGATTCTGCCGCGTTCGGATTGAAAACTCCCCTCCGTTGCCGGAAGTTCCATGGCTCAAGGACCTTCCTGGATTACACCACGTACAGATGTACCTTTTCCCCCCTCTTGACCCCCAGTTTCTGTGCAGCGTTTGAACCCTTCCAGAAAATCTCTACCAGTCCGCTGCTGTTGAAGAGGGCAAAAGGTTCTTCTTCCGAACCCTCGCCATAGTATCGAACAATCCTGCCAATCCCTTGAGCCAAAATGGAGATTCTGATAGGACGGTTCCCCCACCCGGACCGCAAGCGCTCGTACAGCTCCTGGCTGATGTTTGAAATTAAGTTCCCAAAGCGATCAACGTGGATGATTTCTCCCTGGACCTCGGAAGTCCCCACCACCCTGGGCTCTGGAAATTTCAGGGTCATCGGATCGTGAATCCTCTGGCCCATTTCTTCGATTGGAGTTCCTGCCGACAGCCAGGCGGCTGCCGGGGCAAAGACGTCTCTGCCGTGAAACGTGGCCCCCGCCGGCCGCAGGAAATATTTCTCGGCCGTAAGCCCGTAGGCCCCCTGAAAGGTGGGATCACTGAAAACAAACGAAAACAATCCGTTATCAGGCCCCACGAAGAGGTAATCCCGGGTCACTGCAATCAGGGGCCGGCGCAAGCTGCCGACCCCCGGATCCACGACGGCCAGATGAACTGTCCCCGACGGGAAATAGGCATAGGCGGACTGCAGGCAAAAAGAGCCTTCCAGGATGTCCTGGGGAGGGATCTGATGGGATATGTCTACGAAGCGCAAGGCCGGGTTGATGCGCAGCATGACTCCTTTCATGGTGCCGACGAAAGGGTCCGCAAGACCAAAATCTGAAGTGAGAGTCATGATGCCTGATGCTTTGAAGTCCACCGTCTTTTTCCTCCTCTAGAAATCGAAAATTCCCTGGCCCGTTTCCCACACATGGTATCCTGCCGGTACAGGGAGGAGTGAATGAATTTCACACGCAGCCTGATGGAACTTCTTGATCACCACAAGCAAATGGACGAGATGTTTCTGGGCCACCAGGAAGCGCTCATGGGTCTGGAATGGGACCGTGCCGAGATTCTCTTGGAACAGTTTCGACGAACGATTGAGGTCCACATCCATTTTGAGGAAGCGCATCTTCTTCCCCTTTACAAGGACCGGGCCGGTGAGCGGCCCGGCGCCGCCGTGACCCTCTTTGTAGGAGAGCATAAAAAGATCAAACAGTTTCTGGCCAGGTTCACCAGGCAAGTCCGTTCCGTCCAGGATGCGGAAAACCCCCGCCGTGCCCTCCTCTCCCTTTTCGATCAGCACACGATGTTCAAACACTTGATGGAGCATCATGATCTGCGGGAACGCAACGTGCTGTACCCCTGTTTGGACGAGGTGACCACCCTCCCGGAAAGGGAGTCCCTTTTCCAGGCACTATCCCGTCTTACAGATTCCCCCGAGGTCCAGGCGACCCCGCCTATCGCCACAAGCAACCAGGGAAACCGCTGACCTCCGCACTGCGTTCCTCCTTCAATCCAGAATCTGCGGGGCTCCACTTGGAGAGCAAGAAGCCGGGATGAAACAGTCCACTAGGTCCACTGCCCTGCTTCGCGATAAGTTCCATTACTGTAGTTATTAATCTTTCTAGGTAGTATTTTGTAATTTTTAGTTGTTTTTTTTCCATCGTTTGCTAAGATCTCCCCGGGAGAGCCCATGACCCAGGAATACTTGACCACTCGGGAAGTCAGCAAATACTTAAAAATCAATGAAAAGCTGGTCTACCGCCTGATCCAGGAGGGGGGAATTCCGTGCACGAGGGTAACCGGCAAGTGGCTTTTCCCCAAGACATTAATCGATGAATGGATGCTGGCCAGCATCCAGGAGC
>JACPSX010000186.1:0-8027 GCA_016193065.1 Candidatus Tectimicrobiota bacterium
TGCCGGGCCAAGGAACGAGCATAACGAGGCGCGAGCCCTGAGCCGACTGAGGCGTACTGAGGGAGTACGCCGCAAGGACGGCGAAGGGCGATGAACGAAGTTAGGCGAAGTTAATTGGGCCGGCACTAGAACCTCCGGAACATGGGGGGAGCGCCGGGCGGCCCTCCGCTGTTGGCAGTAGCGGACCGCAGGCCTATGATAACCTGATCCCCCTCTTTAAGGCTCCCCGAAACGATCTCCGTGAAGCGTCCGTCACTGATCCCCGTCTGCACGGAAACCGGCTGCAAACTTCCGCCCTGCCCCAGCATCCACACTTGCATCCGGTCTCTCTCCACGGTCTGCCGCTTTTGCCCTCCCGAACCTTTTCTTGCCACTGGAGACTTTTCTCCTCCCCCTACCGGTGTGGGAGGGCGAAACCGCGTGGCCTGAACAGGAAGCCTCAAAACGTTGTCCTTCCGGGATGTGATAATGGACACCTGGGCCGTCATCCCGGGCATGAGCCTCTTTCCCGGGTTTTCCACAGTCACCACCGCATTGTAGGTTACCACGTTTTGCACCGTGGTGGGATTGAGACGGACCTGTGAAACCCGGCCTCGGAAGGTCTGCGAGGGGAACGCATCGACGGTGAACTGGACTTCCTGGCCCTCCTGAATCCTGCCCACATCTGCTTCTGGAACACTAGTGTCGATCTGGAGCCGGCTGAGATCCAGGGCAATGATAAAAAGGGTTGGAGCTTGTAGACTGGCGGCCACCGTTTGCCCCACGTCCACGTTTCTTGCCACCACGATGCCGTCAATGGGGGAATAGATCGTGGCCTTCTCCAGATTGATCTGGGCCTGACGCAGAGCCGCAGCGGCCTGGGCAACCTGAGCTTCGTTTGTCTTGATCTGAGCCTGCGCCGACTGGACTCTGGCTCTGGCTGCCTCCAGATCCGCCTCCGCTTGCTGGACCTGAGCTTCCACAACTCTCTTCTGAGCCACGGCCAGCTCGTAGGCCGTATTTGCCACCTCCACATCTCTCTGCGCAATGAGGTTGCGCTGCCAGAGAGCGGTCTGCCTGTCCCGATTATCCTTGGCGTCTTTCTCACTTACCCTGGCCTTTTCCGCGTTGGCCCGCACACTGGTCAGGTTGGCCTGGGCGCTCAGAAGAGCGGCCCGGAAGTTTTCCAGAGAAGCCTTGGCGTTCTCCACCTGGGCTCGAGCCGTTTGAAGATTGGCTGCAGCTTGAGCCACCTGGGATTCAAAGGTGTCCGTATCGAGTTGTGCCAGGATCTGCCCGCGCCGCACTGCAGAGTTGAAGTCGGCGTAGAGCTTTTTAATCGTGCCAGACACCTGGCTTCCCACCAATACCGTCGTGATGGGGTTGACGGTACCGGTGGCCGTAACCCTCTCGACGATATTGCCCCGCTCCAGCCGGGCCAAATTGTACTGTGGATCGCTGGCACCCCTTCCCCGCCACCACAGGATCCCTGCCGCTACGGCCGCGATCCCAGCCGCCGCTCCGAGCCCTCGCCACCGCTTGTTCATCTCACCTCCCTACCCCTCCCTCTTTACTTTGGCCGCGCGGACCGGGAAAAAGTTCCCTGGCGGGGACTTCGTCGCCACCGACCAGTTTGAGATCCTCCGAGGGGATGGTAATGCGCGCCCGGTCCCGCAGCTCCCGCGTCCATTCCTGAAGGCGCGCGTTGAACTTGCGGGCGGCGAGAAGTTGTTCAATCCGGCCCTTGAGCTCTTCGAGCGGGGTTTCTCCTAACTCCCCGCGCTGCTCCTTATAGTATTCCTCGATCTCTCCTGCCGTGACCCGGATGAACAGGCGCAGGCGCAGGTCCATGTACTTCAGGGCCAGAAGCTGGCGGCGCACCAGTTCGCGGATCACTTCCTCACTCACTCCAAGGGCCTTTCGTCTCTGCTCCCGGCTTTCCGCACCTCCCAACAGGGCCATCCGCCGGCGGATCTCGGAGTCCACTTCGTCCGCCGTAATCTCAACGATCTGCCGTCTTCTGGCCTCTTGGAGGATGAGAACCTGATCGATCAATTGGGCCAGAGATTCACCGGGCTCCGTGTTCCGCATCGAGCCGGGGCCCGGAACCAAGCTCTGCAGGGCCATGAAATCCGTCAGATCCTTCGAGGTCAGGACCGTGTCATTCACCACAGCGAGAACTCGCATAACCAAGCCGGCTCCTGCGGAACTCGCCGGGGTGAAAAGCCCCCAGAGGAGTCCCACGACCGCCAGAGCGCTCTCCAGCCACCTGTGCCGCAGCCACCCGGTTCCTGATTTCACCACGGAGCTCTTCTCCTCAAAACGGATACCCCAGGGTGAAGTAAAACTCCCCGGCAGTCTCCCCCGGCGCCCGGTTCAACTTGTGACCATAATCCAGGCGGAAGGGTCCGATGGGAGTCCCGTAGCGCAGTCCCAAACCTGTCGTGGTCCGCAGATGCCCCACGGAAACCTCCCGTGTTTCGGTCCAGACATTCCCGGAGTCGACAAAGACAACACCATTGAGACCCAGGAAAAGGGGGAAGCGGATCTCCGCGTTCCCGATCAAAAGAAAGTTCCCCCCCGTGGGAGTGTTGTCACCGGCCTTGGGTCCCAACTCATCGCGGCGGTAGCCTCTGACCGTCGTGGAGCCCCCGGCGAAGAAGCGCTCGGTGATGGGGACTCCGGCCGTCGGGCCGAAGCTCCGGGCCCAGCCTACCCGGCCCCCCAGGGCAAGGACCACCTCGGTAGCGAGAGGAAAGTACCAACGGCTCTCCCCTGTCACCTTATAGAAGTCGACCTCCGAGGCCAATGCCTGGGAGGAGAGTTCGAAGGTCATGCTGTTCAGAGAACCGCGGAAAGGATTGATGGCGTCGTTGCGGCTGTCCCGGATCAAGGTGGGAGCAATGCTGGCCACAGTAAGCCGGCCCTGGTCCTCTTTTTCCAGAATGGCGCTCGGATCCACGTCGAGGAAACGGATGCCGCTGTAACGATAGGCCAGGGTCGTCCGGTAGGTTTCCCCCCAGGGCTTCTCCAGCCCGAGCTGAATCCCTTTTGTCCGGGTCGTGTAGCTTCTCTTCCTCAGGTCCCCCTGTTCCAGCCGAGACGTGCCGCTTACGGGAAGATCGAAAAGCCAGGGTTCCCGGTAACTCAAGCTGTAGTTTTCCTGAATCGAGCTCTTCTGGGCTCGCAAACTCGCGGTCCGCCCCCACCCTCCCAGGTTCCGGTGAGAAGCTTCCACAAACCCCCGCAGGCGGTCCTCGGATCCGTAGCCGAAGCCGAACTCGATGACCTTCGGCTGGGCTTCGTTCACCTCCACCACCAGATCCCGGGTTTCTTCTTCGGCGTCCAGGGAGGGGGCGGGGCGCAAATCGACCCTGGAAAAAATCCCGAGCCGGCTGATTTTGCGGGCCGCCCGAGCTCCAACAGCCCGGCTGTAGGGATCTCCTTCCTTGATGGTCATCTCCCGTGTAACGACCCGGGAATGGGTGGCGAGATTGCCCTGCACGATGACTTGCCCTATGCGGACCTGTTTGCCCTCTTCAATGTCCAGTCCCAGGTTGATCTGTCCGGCCTCAGGGGCGGAACGCTCCACAGATACCTGGGCCTCCCCGAACCCCCGTTCCACGTACTTATCCAGGAGGCGATCGATCCCCCTTTGCAGAATCACCTGATTGAAGGGGTCTCCAGGACGAACCCCCAGCAGATCACGCACCTCTTCTTCGGACAGGGCTTGATTCCCCTTCAGGGTGATGCGGGAAATAGTGGAGGGCTCCCCTTCCACGATGGTGACGCTGATCGTCAAACGGGTTGTATCCGGTGAGTACTCGTACTCGGCGGCCACTTCCGCTTGCAAGTAACCCCGGGAGCGGTACAGGAACCGAACGGCTTCCAGGTCGTCCTCGAAGCGTTTCGCCACGTACCACTCCCTGCGGAAGGTTCCCGAGGGTCGGGTGAGCATCTGGGCCAAAACATCGGCCCGGGAAATGCGGGCATTCCCCTGAATCCCGATCTTATCGACCCGCACCCGGGGGCCTTCATCTACAGTGAATTTAAGGAGAGTTTCCCCGGCCCCTGTGGCGAGAGCCGATTCTACGCGGGCAAAGGGAAACCCGCTGTCCAGATATAAGAATTGAATTTGCCCGGTGTTTTTCTGCAAGGTGAGCGGGCTCAGATCCCCGTCTTCCTGCAAAGTCAGTTTTGACCTGAGCGCTTTGGCGGATAAAAACCGGTTCCCCTGAAACCGGATCAAAACCCGGGGACCTTCTGTAAGAGCAAGTCTGATGCGGACGCTTCCGGCTGACACCCGTTCGATCCCGGGCTTGTCGACCGTGGCGAATAGGAAGCCCCGGTCCCGGTAGTCTTTCTCCAGGCGCTCGATTCCCGCCTGCAGGCGGCGGCGGTCAAAGACCCGGCCAGCCTGCAGCCCCAGAGTCTTCAGGACCCTTTCCCGGTTCAGAGCACGGTTCCCTGCCAGGAGCAGAGAATCAATCCGGGTCGGCGGGCCTTCGCTCACCTCCAGGGTCACCACGACCCAGTGTCCGTCCGGTTTCCCGACCTGGGGCCTGACTTTGCAGTCTTCATATCCGAATTCCCGGCACCGTTCCCGCACCAACCCCACCTGCTTGGACAAGAAGGTCTGACTGAGAATCGGGGGTGGAGAGAGGGTCAAGCCCTCGCTGAGCTGGCTTCGGGAGAGAGCCCGGTTTCCCCGGATCCTCCAAGCCCCCACGAAAATCTGCGGCACGGTTCGGAAAGTGAGGGCAACTCCCCCTTCCACCTCCTCCGCATCAACCAGGATATCCGCAAACATGCCTTTCTGATAGAGCCGCTTGACGCTGTCGCTGATCTTTTGCAGATCGTAGGGCTCCCCTTCTTTGATCAAGAGCAGGCCCCGAAATTCTCTTTCTGACAGATTGCTCTGGGTCTGTAAGCGGATCGACCGGACCTGCCCTTCCGGGGGGGCACCCTGAACAGAGGAGAGCGGGAGAAAGAAAAGTAAGACAAGCGCCAGGATGCCCGGCAGGCACCCCGCTTTCCGCTGGTGGGTTGCGGTCCAAACCAAGCCGTCAGTCATCACCTTTCAGCCGTCAGCTTCGGAGGTCCGAACTTCTTCAACTTCTTTCCCTTTCCATGTCCGGGCTGACTGCTGATCGCTGACCACTGATCCTTGACCGCGGACTGCTGGCAGGGGATGGCTAAACCGCGCAACGCATGCTCGTGCCGTTCCAACTATTTTGGGCTACGTTCCCGGTTCGCGTAGTCCATACTTTTGCTGCCACGTACATCGCTCAAATTGGGCGCATCAAGTTGGAACGGTACTAGCGGAAACGGAAAGAAAATTTCAGATCCACTCCGGCCTCCCCCCTCTCATCCCGAATTCCAACCAGAGAAAGAGAGCGGGTGAGGCGATATTCCACCTCAAGCACCTGTCCTTCGGAGACCCCCACGATGCTGCTGTAAGTCACAGACAGGTCTTTGGAGAGATCTTTGCCTACCGTCACCCGGGGACCTGATCCCTGCCCCCCAACCACGTAAGGATCGACCTGGAAGCGATCCAGGCCCGTGATCTGACGCACCCCTTTTTCCAGCTCCCTTTCCAGCTCTCCGGCCAGATAGGTGGAGGCCCCTTGAGCGGCAATCTCCCCCTGTCCGGGCGAGACCTCTCGACCCGTCTTGCCCAGGGTGATGAGGGAAACGATGTCAATCTCGTTCAGGGGGGGATTGGAGCTCAGGCCTACGTTGAATTGTTCCGGAGTGCCGTTTGCCCTTAACGAGACCTGGTACCGCCTCACGGTCGCCTCCGCCAGCAGATCGAAATAGGGGACAAACCGGTTGGGGTCGAAGAAATCCAGGGTCCCTGAAGACACGACGAACTCGGTGCCGCGGAAAACGATCTTTCCCTTCTTCACCTCGGCCCGGCCCGTGAGGCTCGGCCGCTGCAAGTTGCCGCCCAGCATGAGGTCGGCCCCCATCTCCAGACGGGCTAGATTCGTGTCAATGAGGATCCCGTCCCGGCTGGTGATTTCCAAGTTAAGACCGAGATCCGCCACCCGCTCTCCGAAAGGTTCCAGACGACGCTTGCGCAACTGGGAGAGAAGAGACTTCAGGTCGATCTGCCTGTGGTAGATGGCCTTTTCAACGATGATTTGACCACTGAGGACTCGACCTCCGGGGCGCCCCTCCATGAGAAGCTGAGCGTTCACACGGGAGTTGAGTTCGGCTGGAAGGCGCAAGGCCAGATGCTCACCGTCCAGAACCAGGCGGAAGTTCCCCTTTTCCTTGCCGGCAAACAGGTATTCCCCCGAGCCGCTGAACCGACCGCCCCCTTCCATCCGGCCCCGGAATTCGAACACCCGCAACCGGTTGCCCGAAAACTCTCCGTCGGCCACCAGGTCGGATACCGACAGTCCCCCCAGTGTAGAAGCCGTGAACGCTCCTTCGCGCAGCGTTACAGCCCCCTCCATCTGCGGGCTGGCCAGGGGGCCGACAATTCTCATCTGGCCCTGCAGGGTACCGCGGGAAATCCGGAGCTGGGCACCCGCCAGGCGGGTACCCGGGCTTCTCAGGAGACCCAGGCTGCCGGCCCCCCGCACGAGCAGGTCCGCTCTTTCCCCAAGGGTCACGGAGCCAGAGAGGTTCAGGTCTGTCCCTCCTCCGCGCAAATGAAAGCGGTTGACCGTCAACTTTCCTCCCTGATAGGCAAGCTCAATCGTCTCGGCGTTTGTCAATTCCACCCCGAACAGGCTGGCAGTCAGTTGCCTGACCCGGATGCCCCCGGAAACTTGAGCTTTGGGGCGAAGGTTTCCCGCCAGATCCGCCTGCGCGCTAAACGTACCGCTCAGGGTCCCTGCCTTGCCTCCCGTGGCCTGCTGCACAAATGCCGCCAGGTCGCTGCGCGCCGCAGAGATTGTAGCCTGGAAGGGAAAGTCGCCCGCCAGTTTCCCGTTGCCCCGGACTTGGTAGCCGCCAAAACCTTCTCCCGACCACTCGATACTTTGGCCTTGTCCCCGTAAGGTGATCCGGCCTTCCCCTAGATTCTGACGCCACAGGCTCAACTTGGTAAGGTGGATCTCTCCCGCCAGGGTGATTCCATCTCTGTTCCCGCTGCCGCTCATTTGCAGTTGGGCCACCCCCCCGGGCTCCGAACCTTGGGAGGCAAGAACTTGCAGCTTGGAGAGATCCAGAGCTGAGGCCGTGAGTTCCCCTCCCCATGCCCCTTTCTCCCAGCGGTAGTAGCCTTTCCCCCGCAGGGTTCCGGCGCCAAGCAGCACGGCCAAGTTGTCCACCTTCAGTTCCCGTGCAGTTGTCAACCCGAGAGCTCCCTGCAGGGAAGAAAATGGTTCCCCCCGCCAGGTGCCAGCCTCGATTCTCACGATACCCTCACCCGACGGCGTAATCTCTTTCAGAGTCCCATCCACTTCGGCGGAACCCTCCAGGGAAAGGCGGGAAAAGTTCAGCACGGCGTTTCTGAAACTGCCGCCGAACAGACTGACCTTTCCTCGTGTGCTCCCCTTGCGGAAGCGGTCCCGGACAGAGACCGCCAGGTCCGCAACAAGGCGATCATAACCAAGCCCCCGGATCTCTCCGCGCTCCGCCCTCAGTAACACCCGGCCGGTTGCCCCAACTCCCGGACGCAGGGAATCCAGGGAGACGCTGGCTCGAAGAGCCGGAATCTTGCCCCCTCGAAACTCCCCCTGCAGCCATTCAACTTCAGCACTGCCCTTGAGATCCTGCGGCGACCCTGTCAAGGAGAGGGAGCCGTTCAGGTTCCCCGTGACCGGCCAGGATTTTCCAAGCACCTGCTGGAGGCGGCGGATCCCAATTCCTGCATAGGAGATCCCCAGTTCTTCAACCCCACGCAGAAAAGGAGCGGGCTTCTTCCCAAAGAGGTTCCCCGAAACCAAAAATCTCGCCCTCCCCCTGAGGTTCCCCTCGGGGTGGGAGAGGTGAAACTCACCCACGCGGAGATTTCCTCCGTCCCACTGTCCCGAGAACTTCAAGGAGGTGAAAGGAACCCCCTCGATTTCCCCTGAACCAAGAACCCCGCT
>JACPSX010000186.1:8071-11963 GCA_016193065.1 Candidatus Tectimicrobiota bacterium
GGCCGCCAAGATCGGATGACCCCAGCTCCCCGAGAGACGACCCTGGCCGCTTATCTCCCGGGCCTCTCCCTCCCATTCTAAATAGGCGGCCCAAGCGGAACGATAGGACCCCTGCAAGGGAAATTGCAGATCCACCCCCCCGTCCAAGGTAAGATCCCCACGGGGTTCCAGGGCGAGGCCGTGACTCATAAGCTTCGCCCGGGAAACATGGAACCGGTCCCCAGCGAAAGTCACATCCGCATCCAAGGTCAGAGGAGGGATCCCCATTTTTCGAGCTCCTTCCCCTTTTACATCGAGGGAAACCCGGCCCGTGACCCGGTGCGGCTCTGGTCCGGAATCCCCTCCTCCTTCCAGGGAGGCTTGTCCAGAGGCCGAACCGCTCAGATCCCGAAAGACGCCCATGGGGAGAAAGGGAAACACTTCCTCGATGCGGACCCCCTGCCATCGCACCTCACCCCGATAGCTGGGTTCCCCTCCCTCCGTGAATTGGAGCTCTCCCCGCCCTTTTAAATCCCCCTCTGCCCAGGCAACCTGCAATTGCTCCACCGCCAGGCGGCGGGCCGGGGACCACTGCCAGAGAAACTGCAATCGGGAGAGAGGAACTCTAGCCACCGTGACTTTGCTTCCTCCGGCCTCACCGGAGGCCCGCAGTTCGGGCCATGGACCCTCAATTTTCCCCCGCAGGGTGTAGAGCCCCTGAAACTGCCCGGCCGTCGGACGCGCCCCCCTGAGGGGTAAATCTGGAGGCAGGATCCTGGCGTCAAAGCGCACGGTCAGAGTGGGGGTCTCTCTAAAATCAACCACCCCTGCACCTGCGCCTTTCAGCCCGGGTAGTTCCATCTTCAACCGGCTGACCACAAGCTTCCTTTTCGCTCCTTGCCAGGCGCCCTCAACCTCCAACCGGCTCAAAGGAATCTGGAAGTCTGCCAGGCGCAAGTCTCCCCCCGACTGGGTGAAGCGGCCCGCAATCAGCCCCGCTCGGAAATCAACACTCCCCGACCCGTCGAGATCCACAACCCTCCCCGAAAGATCGCCACCTGCCGCGAAAGCCTGCAAGTCGCCCCGGTTGACCTGCACGCTCTCGGCAAAGAGATTCCAGGCTTCCGGGGTGGGAGAAGTCTTACGCTTTTGAAAGAGGGGAGAAAGGTTATCCCGGCCATCCTCATCAACGCGCAGGAGGACTCGCGGGCGATCGATCAGGACCGACTTCAAGTGCACGGTCCGGAAAAACAGAGGCAAGAAGCGCAGGCGCACCCGGACCCGATCGGCCCGGATCGGGATCTCCCGGCCTCCGGGCTGCGGTCCCGCAATGGCGACCCCCTGTGCTTCCAGGGAGAGGGACAGTGGCTCCACCCGCAGCCGATCCACATGCAGGGTCGACTGCAGGTTTTCATTATAGAGTGTGACCAGGCGACTCAAAAGCCAGCGATTGACCTGATCACTCTGGACCCAGACGCGCAGAAGAACCAGGGCCGCGCCGACGGCCAGGGCGGTCGCAAAAAGAAAGCCCCATCGCCGCTTCATTTAGGGGATCCTCGAGATCAGGGCTCCGTCCTCGAGGCTGGCAAAGCCACCTTGCGCTTCAGACGGGCATAGACAAACTCTGCGGGCCCGGAGAGGGCGTAGGCCCCCGAAAGCACCAGGAGCATCACCTGAGGAACAGAAAGGACAATGTAGAGGAGCAAAACGGCAAACACGAGAACGCCGAAGGGCTTGCGTCCCGCAAACCGGGCCCGCTTGTAGCTCCGGTAGCGCAGATTACTGACCATAAGAAACCCCAGGGTGTAGACCAGACTCACCACCACCAGAGGAGGCATGCGGTAAAAAGATCCCACGTGAAAGGTGAAAAGCGCTGTGGAGGCAACGACCAGAGCCGCAGCCGGGATCGGGAGGCCCACGTAATCAACTCTCTTGGGGTCAGCCGACAACACATTAAATCGAGCCAGGCGCAGGGCCCCGCACAGGATAAAGAGGAATGCGGCGAGCCACCCCACCCGTCCGTAGGGTTTCAAGACCCAGACATAGACGAACAGGGCCGGGGCGAGGCCGAAGGAGACCAGGTCACAAAGGGAATCGTACTGCACCCCAAATTCGGAAGTGGAGCGGGTCCAGCGCGCTACCCTGCCGTCAAAGCCGTCCAGGAGCGCGGCCAGAACGATGGCGTATGCGGCCAGTTGAGGACGGTTGTTAAGAACCGAAACGATGGAAAAGAATCCACTGGCGCTTTTCAGACATTTCGACCTCCCGCACCCACCTGAATGCTGCCGACCGCGCCCATCCGGAATTTCACCCGTGACTGCCAAACATTTGCACGCGACAGACCTCTGGAAAACTGGATCTCCAGCAAGCAGTATCGCAACTTTTTTAGAAGCGCAAGAGGACAGATTGCGGGATACTCTCTAGCCGGGGACCCATATCGAGTAATAGGGCAAGCGTGGCGGCACCCCCAACGAAGCCCCGCCAACTCTTAACCGGGTCCTTACGCCAGAGGCAAACAGGATCCCCCCGGGCCGGCCGCAAAGAGCGGCTACTTTACTTGCGCTTGCCAATGCAGGGCCTGCGGCCGTGATTGGCCTTCTTCGATCGCCAACGGATCTTGCTACCCCGTCGACCTGTCCCTTTCCGCATCCTGTCCTCCTCGGGGTTTGGAGAATTTTAGCACCGGCGTATTATACCACCGGCAATTGTTGACCGATACAAAAAGTTGGGTTATAGTACGTCGGCTTTGAACATCCCCGGCCTTGCAATCCGATCCTAAAAGCCGGATCCCTGATCGTGCCAATCTTCAGGCGAACTGAACTCGGGCGAAACTCTAAGGGAGGAGACAACTCAAGATGCTGGCGGCCGTCATCATTCTCAACGTAGCGGTGTTGTTCTTTGTCCTCTGGCTGGCGAGATCGGTCCTCAAAGCGGATACAGGGACCCCGAATATGCAAGTGATCTCCGACGCCATCAAGGAAGGCGCCGAGGCTTTCCTGAAGCGCCAGTACACGACGATCGCCTGGCTCAGCATCCTGGTCGGCGTCATCATCTTGCTGGGGTACGGGTTTTTTAAAAACTGGGATCTGGCGATGAAAACAACCATCGCCTTCTTTCTGGGAGCCGCGTGCTCGGCGTTGGCCGGCTACATCGGCATGTACATTTCGATCCGGGCCAACATCCGCACGGCCAGCGCCGTGCGCAACAGCCTGAACCGAGGTCTCACCATCGCCCTGCGGGGGGGGGGTGTTTCGGGGCTCACGGTGGTTTCCATGAGCCTCCTGGGCGTCGGCGGCCTCTTCTATCTGTACGGAGGATTAGTAGAGCCCCAAAAAGTACCTTTCCTTCTGGTGGGCTACGCGTTCGGCGCCAGCTTTGTGGCCTTATTTGCTCAACTTGGAGGGGGAATTTACACCAAGGCCGCTGATGTGGGCGCCGATTTGGTGGGCAAGGTCGAGGTCGGCATCCCCGAGGATGATCCCCGCAATCCGGCCGTCATCGCCGATCTGGTGGGCGATAATGTGGGGGACTGCGCGGGCCGCGGCGCCGACCTCTTCGAGTCCACCGCCGCCGAAAACATTGGAGCCATGATCCTGGGAGTCGCCCTCTATCCCGCTTTTGGCATCAACGGCATCCTCTTCCCTCTGGTCGTGCGCGCCCTGGGGCTCATCGCCAGCATCGTGGGAATCATGGTCGTGCACACGAAGGAGAACAAAGATCCGATGGCCGCCCTCAACCGCGGCTACCTGGTGACCTGCGTGCTGGCCATCATCGGGTGCTACATAGCCGCGAAGGGGATGCTTAACAACATCTGGTTTTTCTGGGCCGGACTCACGGGGGTCGTGACCAGCTTTCTCTTCGTCCTCATCACCCAATACTACACCGAGTACCGCTACCGCCCGGTTAAGGAGAT
>JACPSX010000182.1 GCA_016193065.1 Candidatus Tectimicrobiota bacterium
ACCGGCGGCATAAGCGATACGGCCATCTGTTCCAGAACCGGTATAAGTCCATTATTTGCGAGGAGGACCCGTATCTGCAGGAGTTGACCCGCTACATCCACCTGAATCCTGTCCGGGGCGGTATCCTGAAAGGGCTGTCCGAACTGCGTCGGTATCCCTGGACAGGGCATTCTGCGATCCTGGGAGGGGTGGAGCGGGTCTGGTAGGACACCGCCGCGATACTGTCCTACTTCGGGCGAAAACGGAAGCAGGCCATCGAGCGATATGAAGACTTTGTGAGGGAGGGGATATCTCAAGGGAGGAGGCATGAATTAGTGGGTGGCGGCCTCGTCCGAAGCTTGGGCGGCTGGTCGCAAGTTCTCTCACTAAGGCGCAAGGGCGGCAGAGTTGCCTCGGATGAACGGATCCTGGGGAGTGGAGAATTCATTGAGCAGCTGCTCGCGGACGCGGCGAGCCGAGAGAAGGAGACCTTGCGGCTCTCCCGGAAGATTGTGGACTTGGCGAGCTTGGCCGAGAAGATCGCGTCGGGGCAGGAGGTAACGGAAGAAGAGTTGCGGTCGGGGAGTCGGCGGAGAGGTGTGGTGAGAACACGGCGGGTGTTCTGTCAGGTGGCCGTGAAGAGCCTGGGGTATTCCGGGGCGGAGGTGGCACGGTTCTTGGGAGTGACGACATCATCGGTGAATCGGTTGGCTGTTTCCGATGAACTGCCAGAATCCATGAGATACCGGGAAGTGCTTTAGAACCTACGTCCCCCTTAACTGTGATCCGTGGGTGGCAGTCTATGTGGAGACAGCCAGGTATGCCGACCTGTATCTGATGAGCTTGGAGCATTTCGATCAGGTGTACTGCACGAACAAATCCTGCGCCATCGACGCGTGGAAGATGGGTGAGAAGCAAAAGCGTGATTACGACATGGACAAGGACGTTCAACATATCTACGTCGAGTTCAGAGCGCACAACTGGGCCTTTAGCGACCAGAAGGCGCAAATGGCGCGCGCGGCGGGTCGCCGAACATTACGTTCGATCGGGCCGTCGGCTCGCGATGTTCGCCGTACTGCTGCTGACCGCGAGCGTTTGTCCAGGAAGAATTGAGATTCGCTCGATTCTGTGCTATTTTATTGAACGAAAAGCAGGAGAATCTGCCATGTCAACAATGATGGAAAAGGAGGAAGCCCACAGACTCATCGATCGGATGCCTCCAAACGCCACATGGGAAGATCTGATGCGTGAAATATACGTTCGGGAGGCAATTGAGCGTGGGTTAGCAGACAGCGAGGCAGGACGTACTAAAGACGTGAAAGTAGTTCGGGCAAAGTACGGCTTGCCGGAATGAAGGTCCACTGGACAGATGCAGCGGAGGGGCACCTCGATGCCCTCTACGCTTACATTGCTCAGGATTCGCCCGAGTATGCCAGGCGCATGGTCGACCGACTTACCCGAAGATCACAGCAGATTGCCGAGTTCCCCTTTTCAGGACGCAGAGTTCCAGAATATGATATTGACCAGATCAGAGAAGTGATCGAAGGTCCTTACCGCATCATCTACCACATCAAGCCGGATCAGATTGATGTCCTGGCTGTCATCCACGGAGCTATGGATGTCCTTGGTTCATCAGAAGAAGAGAAGGACTGAATCCAGGATCGACGATATGGATGTCTGGTGGATTGATGAACCGATCGTTCTCGGTAGCTGTAACCCCAGCACGGAAGATCTGGAAGCACTTCGCGCGCAAGGATTCGAGGTGTTGGGTCTCGCTGCTTCGTGAGCAGGAGCAACCGCCACGCTACGATGTGGATCGCGTGCTCGCCCTGGGGTATGCGAGGCGCAACATTCCGGTGCGAGACTTCCAGCCGCCGAGCCTGGCCCAGCTCGGAGAGTTTGTCGATTTCGTCTCTCACCTTCGGGCAGGCTCGAAAATTGTAATCCACTGCGAGGCCGGTGTGGGCAGGACGGGTACGTTCGCGGCCGCATACTGGATCGGGAAAGGGCTGCCTGCCGCGTAGGCGATTCGAAGAATTCGCGAGACGCGACCAGGCGCGATCGAGACGCCTGAACAGATTGCAGCCCTGGAGGAACTCGCTAGAACGCGCGCGGCCAAGGGTTCGGGTGCAGTTTAGAGGGTGTCATGGCGAAGAAAAGTGCCGGGCTTCTGCTTTTCCGGGAGAGATCAGGTCATTTTGAGGTCCTCCTGGTCCATCCGGGTGGTCCCTTCTGGGCCAAGAAGGATGAGGGTGCGTGGTCTATCCCCAAGGGAGAGTTCGAAGACGGCGAGGATCCTTTGACTGCGGCCAGACGTGAGTTTGAAGAAGAGACCGGGTTTATGGCCGCCGGTGACGTCATTCCGCTGGAGCCACTGCGTCAGCCCGGTGGCAAAGTCGTCTACGCCTGGGCGATGAGGAGAAACCTCGATCCGGCCGGCTTGAAGAGCAATACGTTCTCGATGGAGTGGCCCCCGAGGTCCGGAAAGCAGCAGGAGTTCCCTGAGATCGATCGGGCAGCCTGGTTTCCCATCGAGATCGCCGCAGGGAAGATTGTGAAGGGCCAGGCGGGCTTTCTTGCCGAGCTTGAAGCGAAGCTCGGCAGCGGGCGGGCGACTTAGCTCTTTTTGGTGCACTGCACTGGATTCCCGTTCCCGGGCGCAATGAATTGCGCCCCTACCGAAATGAACATCAGGATAAACGACTGGATTCCCGCTTGCGCGGGAATGACGAAGACAAAGCGATTCCCGACGGAGCAGGTTTCTCAAGTAATCAACGCCGCGGTTCGAATTGACTTTTCCTCGTGCTGATGATAAGGTAGCGCCATTCTTCAGCACAGCGTAATGTCAAGGCCGCCGAGTCGTGCGATCGTAGTTTTGCAGCAAACTTTCGCAGCGGCGGCTCGGCCCCTCGTCTGCAGGGAATCGATCCTAAGGGTGAAGAAGGAGGAGACGATGAGGAAAATGTTAGTAGTCTCTGCAATGTTCTTGTTGGCCCTGGCATTTTTCGGGACTGCCCTGGCTCAGGAAAAGTATCCGTCCAAGCCCATCAAGATCATCATCCCACTTGGACCGGGCTCGGGAAATGACGTGGTCACCCGGATCCTGAGCGAGTCTCTGGAAAAGGAACTGAAGACACAGGTGAGCGTGGAGTACAAAGCCGGCGGGGGAGGAGGTGTGGTAGGGTCTGATTTCGTGGCTAAATCCAAGCCGGACGGTTACACCTTGGGAACGCTCAACAACTCGGTGTTCACCATCTCACCCGTGTTCACCCCGGTGCCCTATGACCCGGTCAAGGATTTCTCCCCGATTGCCCGCCTGGGCAGCGGATCGGTCGTGCTGGTGGTCAATTCCAATTCCCCATGGAAAACCCTGGAGGATTTCCTGGACTACGCCAAGAAAAACCCGGGAAAGGCCACCTCCGGAACGACAGGGGCAACCGCAGTGGGAGGCCTCGATATAGAGCTCCTGAAGATCGCGGCGGGTATTCAGTTGACTCTCGTCCCCTACAAGGAGGGATCCGGACCCAACATCGCGGCGCTGCTGGGGGGCCACATCGACTCTGCCATGCAGCTTTGGCCCGTCTTGACCAGCCATGTCCGTGGGGGGAAGCTGCGGCCCCTGGCGACGACCTCGCCCCTCAAGGAGTACCCGCAGGTTCCCACTTTTGCAGAGAAAGGACTCTCGTCGGTGAGCCTGGATGTCTGGTTTGGGTTCTACGGACCGGCCAATCTCCCTAAGGAGGCAATGGCGAAACTGGTTCCCGCCTTCGAGAAGGCGCTCCGAGATCCGGAAAACGTGGCAAAACTGGAGAAGATCGGCTGGAGGGTGGCCTACGAAGGCCCCCAGGATGTGTCTGAACGGATCAAGAAAGAACTCGCCGTTGTCCAGGACATCGCCAAGAAGGCGGGGATCAAGGCGCAGTGAGGAGGGTCGGGTAAGCGAGAATGACGAAGGCGGATCGTTGGATCGGGCTGTTCCTGGTCCTCTTTTCCCTCTATGTCTGCCTGGAAAGCCTGAAGCTGGGGCTCGGGACCTATCACAGACCGGGCTCCGGCTTTTTCTCGTTTTACGGGGCTCTGGTCCTGGGCCTCCTGGCCCTGGCGCTGACCGTCCTCTCCTGGCGCCGGGAGACGGAAAAAGGGGGAGCCTGGGGAAGCTGGGACAAGATTCTTCTGGTGATCCTGGCCCTGTTTGGATTCACGCTGCTCTTGGAGTGGCTGGGGTTCCTGCCGACCACCTTTCTTTTTATCGGGGTCCTGCTTAGGATCATCGAGCGGCGAAGCTGGATTTTCTCCCTGAGTGCGGCTCTGCTGATTACGGCAGCTTCGTATGTTGTCTTCGACCTCTGGCTCAAGGCCCAACTCCCGGCCGGGATCCTGGGAAAATAGGGAAGAGATTGGACGAGTTACAGAGCATACTCTACGGGTTCACGGTAGCTCTCACCTGGAAGAACCTGGCCTTTGCCTTTGCGGGCGTGCTGTTGGGGACCCTGGTCGGCGTTCTGCCCGGGATTGGACCGGCCGCCGCCATCTCTCTTCTTCTCCCGTCCACATTCCATGCGGATCCCATCTCCTCCATGATCATGCTGTGCGGCCTCTACTACGGCACCATGTACGGCGGCTCCACGACTTCCATTCTGGTGAACATCCCGGGAGAGGCGGCCTCCATTGTGACCTGTTTCGACGGCTACCAGATGGCTCGCCAGGGCAGGGCGGGGGCGGCCCTGGGAATCGCCGCGTTCGGATCCTTCTTTGCGGGGACCATCTCGGTGGTAGGACTCATGTTCCTGGCGCCGACCTTGGCCTCCTTCGCCTTGAAGTTCGGCTCTCCCGAGTATTTCTCTCTGATGGTGATGTCCATGACCCTGGTGACCTATCTGTCCCAGCGCTCGCTGCTCAAGGGGATGATGATGGCGGCGCTGGGTCTGATCCTGAGCGTGGTGGGATTGGATCCGGAGACGGCCAAGCTGCGGTTTACCTACAACACTCTGGTTCTCCGGGACGGACTGGGGATCGTCCCCGTGGTCATGGGGCTCTTTGGGGTGTCCGAGGTCCTGTTGAACGTCGGGATCGTCATCAATCGGGAAGTTTTTCAGACCAAGATCAAGGGCTTGTTTCCCAACCGTCAGGACTGGAAGGATTCCACCATGCCGATTGTGCGGGGCTCATTCCTGGGATTCCTGTTGGGAATCATCCCCGGTCTCGGCACGATCATCCCCACGTTCATGTCCTACGGCCTGGAAAAACGCTTGTCCAAACATCCGGAGCAGTTCGGGACCGGCAGGATCGAAGGCCTGGCGGGGCCGGAGTCCTGCAACAACGCCGCGGCCACCGGGAACTTCGTTCCCATGCTTTCCCTGGGGATCCCGGCCAACGCGATCATGGCCATTCTGCTGGGGGCCCTCACCATCTACGGCCTGCAGCCCGGTCCGTTGCTGATCAAAGAGAAGCCCGATCTGTTCTGGGGGGTGATCGCCTCCATGTACGTGGGAAACGCCATGCTCCTGGTTCTGAACCTGCCGCTCATTCCCCTGTGGGTACAGATCCTCAGGGTCCCGTACACGATCCTCTATCCCCTGATTCTGCTGTTCGTCGTCATCGGCGCTTACAGCTTGAACAACAATGTGGGGGACGTAATCATCATGTCCATTTTCGGCGTGGTCGGGTTCGCCATGAAGAAGTTCCAATTTGAGCCCGCCCCGCTGGTCCTGGGTCTGGTCCTGGGACCCATGCTGGAGGATAACTTGCGGCGTTCCTTGCTCATTTCCGGTGGGAGCTTTTCCACATTCTTCATCCGTCCCCTTTCCGCCGCGTTCTTGGTCGTTTCCCTGGCGATTCTTCTCTTTCCTCTTTTCCGGTTGCGATCCTCTGCCCGGTCCCGGGGGGCCTAAACAAGAGCGCCGCGCTTTCTGGAGAACTGATGCATTTTCCCCAGAAAGATAAGAAAAAAGGACCATTTACTTGGGGA
>JACPSX010000183.1 GCA_016193065.1 Candidatus Tectimicrobiota bacterium
AGGACTCCCGGAGCGGAACCTGGACGGAGCAGCGAGCACCCAGAGCGGGTACCCTTCCAGGGTGGCGCCACCGAGGCCTGGGCCGGATGAAAGCTGGAGATGACCGCAGGGAATTCCGGAAGGTTCGTCCGAGCGCAGGCCCGAGAGAGTCGCTGCGGAACACCCGCGATGTGGGTGCGGAAGCGAAGAGCGGGAGGCCGTCCCCTTGCTACGGATTCGCAAGAACTGGGGGTGGGCAAGAAGCGGGAAGTCCTTGACAAGAGGGGAGAGGATGCTAACAATGGATTGCGTCGGCTCCGGAACACGGTTTTTCCCACGGCGACCTCGTCTACAACCAGCAGAAGGAGGTTCTCCATGCGATTGCAGGGCAGAGTAGCGATTGTCACCGGCGGTGGCCACGGGATTGGCCGGGCCTATTGCCTCGGCCTAGCCCGGGAGGGGGCCACGGTGGCGGCGGCCGACATTGATGGAGAGGCAGCCCGCGAGACCCAGCGGGAAATCGAGAAATTAGGCGGCAAGGGGCTGGGGTTGGAGACCGATGTGGCGAGCGTCGAAAGTACTCAGATGATGGCCCAGCGCACGCAGGAAACCTTCGGGAGCATTGATATCCTGGTGAACAACGCCGCGGTCTTTTCCACCATCCCCATCTCCCGTGTCCCCTTCGATCAAGTTCCGCTGGACGAGTGGGATCGGGTCATGACGGTCAACCTGAAAGGGTTGCTCCTGTCTTGCCGGGCGGTGGTCCCCGTCATGCGCCGGCAAAAAAAGGGGAAAATCATCAACATTTCCTCGGCCTCCATTTATAAAGGGACCGGCAACCGGATCCACTACGTGACTTCAAAGGCCGGAGTCATCGGCTTCACCCGCACGCTCGCCCATGAACTGGGGGACGACGGAATTTGCGTAAACGCCGTGGCTCCAGGGTCCACTTTGAGCGAATCCCCCAAAGACACATCGGCCGTCGCCTTCCGGCAGTCGGCCGTGTCAGATCGCTGTCTGAAGAGAATCGAGACCCCACAAGATCTGGTCGGGGCCATTCTCTTCCTGTCCTCAGACGACAGTGATTTCATCACAGGCCAGACCATCGTGGTGGACGGGGGCAGCAGCTTGATCTAGGATGATTGGAGAAAGCGTAGTGAGGAAGAACCGCCTCCATGTATAAGTATTTTCGCTTTTTTACCGAACAGGTCATCGAGGCAATTAACATCGCCTCCTCGGAGATGATGAATCTCCAGCAGACGGAACTAACCCCCGAATTCCTCCTGATCGGCCTCCTGGAACAGGAGGATTCGCTGGTCTTGAAGATCTTCCGAGAAATGGGCTTTGAACCCCAATCCATGAAAGACCAGATTCTCGATCGCATTTACGCCGCCCAGGAAAATCGCCCGAAACATCCCAGAACCGGCCCCATGCAGATTTACATTTCCCGGGAGACCGAGCAGGTCCTCCAGATCGCCAAGCGCGAGGCGGACTCGCTGAAAGACAAGTTTGTAGGGGTGGGGGCCCTCTTTCTGGCCCTCCTGGATGTCTCCTCCGGCTCCACCTCTTCTCTCCTCCGGGATCTGGGGATCCATTACGAAAAAGCCAAGAACGCCTTGCTCAGGTTACGAGGGGGCCGCCTGGTCGAAGATCGAGAATCCGAAATGCGCTACGACGTGCTGCGAAAATACACCACGAACCTCACGGACTTGGCCCGCCGCGGCGAACTCGACCCGGTCGTCGGCCGGGAAACGGAAATCAACCGGGTCATCCAAATTCTTTCCCGGCGCAAGAAGAACAACCCGGTCCTCATTGGAGAGCCCGGGGTTGGCAAGACGGTCATCGTCGAAGGGCTGGCCCAAAGGATCGTGGACGCGGATGTCCCCGAGAACCTTCTCAACAAGCAGGTCCTGCAACTGGAGATGTCCGAGGTGATTGCGGGTGCCAAGTTCAGGGGGGAATTCGAAGAGCGGCTCAAAGCCATCAAGGATGAGGTGATCTCCGCGGCGGGCCAGGTCATCCTGTTCATCGATGAGCTGCACACGGTCGTGGGGGCCGGGGCGGGGGCCGGAGGACTGGACGCCTCCAACATGCTGAAGCCGGCCCTGGCGCGTGGCCAGTTGCAATGCATCGGGGCGACCACCTTGGAAGAATACAAGAAGCATGTTGAGCAGGACAAAGCCCTGGAGCGCCGCTTCCAAACCGTGCTCATCAAAGAACCCACGGTGGAAGAGACTTACAGTGTGTTGCTGGGGCTAAAATCCAAGTACGAAAGCCATCACCAAGTGCGTTTCACGGACGAAGCATTGCTCCTGGCAGCAAAGCTCGCGGAGCGTTACATTGCAGACCGTTTCCTGCCCGACAAGGCCATCGACCTGGTGGACGAGGCAGGCTCCAAGAAACACCTCGACCTGAATTACATCCCCTCCGACCTCCGCAAACTTCAAAAAGAGCGAGATCAAACGCTCCACTACCAGCGCAAGGCTTACGAGGCGGAAGACTATGAAGCGACAGCCCGCTACCAGCAGCAAATTCTTCTGTTAGGAAAAACTCATGCGGATGGAGGACAACCTGCACCGGCGCATCATCGGTCAGGACAATGCCGTGAAAGCCGTCAGCAATGCCATCCGCCGCAACCGGGCGGGATTGAAGGAGCAGAATCGTCCCATTGGGTCCTTCCTCTTTCTGGGCCCCACGGGGGTGGGAAAGACAGAGCTGGCCAAAGCACTCACCGAATTTCTCTTTGACGATGAAAACAAACTCATCCGACTGGACATGTCCGAATTCATGGAGCGCCACACGGGCTCCAAACTCATCGGGTCTCCTCCGGGATACGTGGGCTACGGGGAAGGAGGGCAACTCACCGAGAAAATTCGTCGCAACCCCTATGCGGTCATCCTCCTCGACGAGCTTGAGAAAGCCCACCCCGACATCTTCAACATCCTGCTGCAGATTCTGGACGACGGCCGGCTTACCGACTCCCAAGGGCGCACGGTCAGTTTCAAGAACACTATCATTATCGGAACCTCAAATATCGGCAGCGAGCTCATTACCCGGGAGGCTCCGGAAATCGGTTTCGGCAGGGATTTCACCCAGCAGCGCTACGAAGACATAAAGAAGATGGTTCTCCACGAAGTCAAGAAAGCCTTTAAACCCGAGTTCCTAAACCGCATTGACGACCTGATCGTCTTCCACCAGTTGACGAAGGCGCACATCCGTCAGATCGTTGACCTCCTTCTGGCCACCCTGGCCAAGCGTCTCCTAGAGCAAGGGCTCACCATCGAGATGCGTGACGAAGTCCGAGAAAAACTGGCCGAGGAGGGTTACGACCCCTTCTACGGCGCCAGGCCATTGCGGCGCGCCGTGGAAAACCTCGTTGAGAACCCTCTGGCCCAGAAAGTCATCACCCGGGAGTTTTCCCGGGGGGATCGGATTGAGATTGCCCTGGAGGCGGGGGAGATTGTTTTCACCAAACCCGCCGGGCAAGCCGTTCCCCACACCCTGCCATCCTCATGGGACCGGTCGACGTCTTAGGCGTCCCCCTGGATCTGGGGGCCGGTCGACGAGGGGTCGACATGGGCCCCAGTGCCCTGCGAGTTGCAGGGCTCCATCGCACACTGCGGGGGTTAGGGCACCAGGTCATCGATTGCGGGGACCTGTCGATCCCCATTGCCGAAACGCGCTCCTTCGGCCATGCTCACCTGAAATTTCTCCAGGAAATCGCGGAGACCTGCACCCGGCTGGCCCGGGAAGTCGAAGGGGTTTTCCGAAAAGGAGGATTCCCTCTGGTATTGGGGGGAGACCATTCGCTGGCCATCGGAAGCGTGTCGGGAGCGGCTTCCTATTGGGGTCCGTCGAAGTTTGGTCTCATCTGGTTTGACGCCCACGGGGACCTTAACACCCCGGCCACAACTCCGACCGGAAACATCCACGGCATGCCCCTTGCCGTGTTGCTGGGCTACGGGGATCTTCAGCTTGCAGAGCTTGGGAGTACCCGTCCCAAGCTGTCAGGCAAAGACACCGTTTTGGTAGGGGTGCGCCGCCTGGATCCAGGCGAGAGGGAACTGCTCGCCGCGAGCGGGGTGACGGTTTTTACCATGCGCGACATCGACGAAATGGGGATGAAGGCCGTGATTCAGGCGGCCCTGAAGATCGCAACGGCCGATGGAAAACCGCTCCACGTGAGCTTTGATATCGATGTCATCGATCCCGGCTACGCGCCCGGTGTGGGAACCCCTGCCAACGGGGGAATCACTTACCGGGAAGCCCACCTGGCCATGGAGCTCATCGCGGATTGCCAGCGCCTCTCTTCCTTTGATTGCGTGGAAATTAATCCCCTTCTTGACAACCGCAACCGCACCGCCGCCCTGGCGGTGGAACTGATCGGTTCCGCCTTCGGCAAATCCATCCTTTAAGCGGCCGCCACAAAACGCTAAACCCATAGGCGCGCACACGTGCGAGGTGGATCTCCTCTTGCCAGCGGGATCTTTTGAGCAGACCGGTGTTCGGAGACCATTTCAGCATCCGCCGGCCTACTTCCGGCGGCGGCGGGGATTCGATCCGGAGTCAGCCCTCGGATCAGAAGCCGAGCTTGCGGCCGAATCGCTCCCGGAGCTCCCGCTCTTCTCTCAGGGAAACGTGCGGGAAGCGAAAGAGCCCCTTGTCGTAGCGGTAGCGGCCAATCCACACGAAGTTCGGATCAAGACGATCCTGTCGGGGAACAAGGAAGCTTTCCGGAAAGAGAAGTTCCCGTGACTGGAACCGCGGGCGCTGGGCCAGCAGGGGCTTGGGCTTCGGGATAATCCGGAACGAAGGTGCAAACGGTTTATGAAACTCCTTACGGGGCTCGATCCTATTTGGAGAAGGGGCCGGGCTTACTGTGACGCCTTGAATCCAAGCTGGTTGCGGAGTCCAGAACCGGATTTCGATCTGTGCGTCGCTCCGGGCAGGGATTTGCCCGGGGTTGTCCGTAAAAAAGATCTCCCCGTTTGGACCGACCCCACGGTAGATGGTTTCTGCCTGAGCCCAGGGAGCTAAAATGACTACCAGGAAAAGAGTCAACCCCCAGAGGCTTCGGAAATTTCCTCTTCTCTTTTCCGTGCCGTGGAGCATAGCAACTCCTCCCTAGCCTGTGACGTTCATCGCCACGAACAGGTGGGTCCCCCGGCGGTTGATCAGGAGCAGGACCGTCCCATCCAGCCCGCTTTCCCTGACTACACGCCAGAAGTCTCGAACCGTCGGCACCTCCTGCTCATCCACTTCCTGGACCACATCACCTTGGCGAATTCCGGCCCGATCGGCCGGCCCCCCCGGCACCACCCGGGTAACGACCACTCCTCGAGTTCGGGACAGGCCCAGCCCCCGGGCTAGATCCGGGGTGAGATCCTGAACGGTCATCCCAAATTCCGGCGCGGCGGGAACCGAACGGCCGGCTCGCTCCTCTTTCAGCTCGGCTACGGTCACCCGGAAAATCTGCTCCTTGCCTTTCCTGAGAATCCGCAGCGGGATCTCTTTGCCCACGGGGGCGTTCGCCACCAGCCGAGGAAGCTCCACGATCTCCTCCACCGCTTTCCCATCAAAGGAAACAATGATGTCACCGCGCAGGATCCCCGCTTTCTTGGCCGGCCCCCCTTCGCTGACCTCGGTTACCAGGGCCCCTTGCGGGCGGGAAAGCCCCAGGGACTTTGCCAAGTCCGGTGTCACGGCCTGGATCTGAACCCCAAGCCATCCGCGCGTGACGGAGCCTTTGTCCCGCAGCTGCAAGAGGATCGGCTTGGCCAGATTCACCGGGGTAGCGAAGCCCAGTCCCTGGCCGCCGGCAATGATCGCTGTATTGATGCCGACGATTTCCCCTCGCATGTTGATGAGAGGCCCGCCACTATTGCCGGGGTTGATGGACGCGTCGGTCTGGATAAAGTCGTCATACGGGCCTGCTCCAATAATTCTCCCTTTGGCGCTCACGATCCCCGTGGTTACCGTATGTCCAAGACCAAAAGGGTTGCCGATGGCCATCACCCATTCCCCGACGCGCAATTTGTCCGAATCCCCCAAGTGGGCAAATGGCAGCGGCTGCGGGGAAGAAATCTTGATGAGAGCCAGATCGGTTTTCGGATCGCGCCCCACGATTTTTGCGTCGTATTCCTGCTTATCCGACAGGATGACTTTGATCTCGGAGGCCCCCTCGACCACGTGATTGTTTGTCACGATGTACCCATCTTTGTTAATGATGAAGCCGGACCCCAAGCTTTGGCGTTTAAATTCCTGCTGGGGAATATCCCCGAAGAAGCGGCGGAACAGATCTTCAAACGGATTGCCTTGAAAGGGGCTCTCTCCGGAAGGACCGCGCGGTGGGCTTTCTCCCCTCACTACTTGGGTGGTGCTGATATTGACGACAGAGGGCTTGAGCTTCTCCGCCAGATCCACAAAAGGCGGCAGTTCGACCTTCGGAGTAGCTGCCAGGCCGCCCTCGGTCCACAAGTTCTGCCCCCACCCAGTGCCAGAACCTGGAAGGATCAGAAAAAGGATCAAGACAACACACAGTGCCCCTGAATTCCGGCGACTCCATGGACCGAGCGAAATCCTCATTTTCAGTTACTCCCGTCCGCGCTTTGAATGGTTGGGGACTCGCTGGATTCAGCGCTTTGGCTGGTCGATTCCCCGGCAGCAGTGGAATTCCCTCGGCCTTTAACCGGCCCCCAGGGGAAACACTTGCGGGCAACCTCCCCTCGATTCCAGGAACGGGTCGGCAGGCCTCCGGTCAGGCCCCCACCTTGCGTCGTCTCCGATTTCTTTCCTCCAGCTCCACGGGGCCTGGCCGCGAATCCTCTTCCGCAGCTTCCGGAACCCGGCCGTCGGAAAAGACCAGTTTAATAACTTCCTCCATTTTGCTGATAAAGCGAAATTCCAAGCCGCTCTTCATGTGGTCCGCAATCTCGCTCAAATCCTTTTCGTTCTTGCTTGGCAAAATGATCGTCGTGATCCCTGCCCGCTTGGCGGCCAGGACCTTTTCTTTGATCCCCCCTACGGGCAACACGAGCCCTCTCAGGGTAATTTCCCCGGTCATGGCCGCATCGCCCCGAACCGCCCGGTTGGTTAAGAGGGAGACCAGCGCCACAAACATGGTAATTCCCGCCGAGGGTCCGTCTTTCGGGATGGCCCCGGAGGGGACGTGAATGTGAATATCACTCTTATCGTAGAAATTAGCCGGGATCCCCAAGGCCTTCGCGCGGGAGCGCACATAGCTCAGGGCCGCCTGGGCCGATTCTTTCATCACGTCTCCGAGCTGCCCGGTCAGCGCGAGGTTCTTTTGCCCCGGCATCTTGGTCGCTTCCACAAAGAGAATGTCTCCTCCCGTTGAGGTCCAGGCCAATCCCGTAGCAACGCCGGGGACGGAAGTGCGCTCGGCCACCTCCGAGAAAAACTTGATGGGCCCCAGATAGCGGGAAATGTCCTCGCCGGTCACCCGGGCGGGATCCTGTTTGCCGTCGGCCACTTCTTTGGCGATCGCCCGGCAAATCCCGGCAATTTCCCTCTCCAGATTTCTCACTCCGGCCTCTCGGGTATAGGAACGAATGATTGTTTGCAGCGCATCTTCCGTTAACCCGGAAGCTCCAGGACTTCCATCCTGTCCCTGAGGGCAGGAGGGACTGGTTCCAGGATGTTCGCCGTGGCAATGAACATCACCCGGGAGAGATCAAAGGGCACATCGAGATAATGGTCGGAGAAGGAAAAATTCTGTTCCGGGTCGAGAACCTCCAAGAGGGCCGAGGAAGGATCCCCCCGGAAGTCGATGCCGATCTTATCCACCTCATCCAGCATGAAAATGGGGTTGTTGGAACCCGCTTTCTTGAGCCCTTGGATGATCCGGCCCGGCAGGGCCCCCACGTACGTGCGGCGATGCCCCCGAATTTCGGCCTCATCCCGAACTCCTCCGAGAGAAATCCGCGCAAAGCGGCGTCCGATGGCGCGGGCAATCGAGCGCCCGAGGGAGGTCTTTCCGACTCCCGGAGGTCCCACAAAGCACAAAATGGGCCCTTTCAGGTTCTGCTTCAATTTCCCCACCGCCAGGTATTCCAGTATCCGTTTCTTGACCCTTTCCAGGTTAAAATGATCCTCATCGAGGATCTGTTTGGCCTTCTCCAGATCGAGGTTGTCTTCGGTGCTGACAGACCAGGGGAGATCCACGAGCCAATCCAGGTAGGTACGAGAGACCGTGTACTCGGCTGCCGCGGGCGACATGCGCGATAGGCGATCGAGCTCCTTTTCAGCGGCCTCGGCAGCCTCCTTGGGCATGTGGGCTTTGCCAATTTTATCGCGCAGCTCTTTAATCTCCTGGGTACGCTCGTCCTCTTCTCCAAGCTCTTTCTGAATGGCCTTCATTTGCTCGCGCAGGTAGTACTCCCGTTGGGTTTTCCCCATGCCTTCCTGGATCTGGGACTGGATCTTGTCCTTGAGCTCCAGAACCTCCTTTTCCCGGTTGGCCAGGATGTTCACTTTTTCCAGGCGCTCTTTGACGTCCAGGATCTCCAAAATCTCCTGCCTCACCGAAGCCGGCAGGTTGAGGTTTGAGGCGACAAAATTCGCCAGATGAGAGGTGTCCTCCAGTTGCATGGTCAGGTGGGAAATATCCGAAGACAAATAGGGAGCCAGATCGACCAGTTTCTTGAAGAGGGCTTTCAAGTTGATGGCCAGGGCCTCGACCTCAACCCCCTCCGCCGCCCGATCCTTGAGTTCTTCAACCCGGACGTGAATATAGGGCTCCCCCCCCAAAAACTCCGTCGCCTTGAACTTACCGATCCCCTGGACAATGACGTTTTTCTTGCCGTCTTGAGTCTTGAAGACCTTCAGGATCTGGGCAATCGTCCCAACCAGGTACAGATCATCCGGGGTCGGATCCTCTATTTCCGAGCTCTTTTGCGTAATAACACCGATTAGCTCTTCGCGGGCCACCGCGTCCTCAACCAGGCGAACAGACTTCTCCCGGCCCACGACCAGAGGCAAGATCAAGCCAGGGAACAGGACCGTTCCTCGCAGCGGCAAAATCGAAAGCTCAGAGGGGAAGGAGGCTTTTTCCCCTCCAACTTCTTCGGGGTTTCCCGGTGATTTTCCCAATAAATTCATTCGGATATCCTCGCTCCGACGCGCGGAGTCGCAGAAGATTGTTCTTTGAACCGCACAGCAGAAACAATAAATAATATTAATTTGTCTTTGTCAAATTTTTTGATTGTCCTGCTGGCTAAGATTGTAGGGAGGGACGGGGGCAAATACCCGATCGGGCTCCCTCCCCTCCGCGTCCTGACTCCGCTCTGCATCGAGCGCGGTCATTCGGCAATGCCCTTCGTACACAGCACCCTCTTCAACGACCAGAATCGGCGTGCTGACATCCCCCAACAAAACGCTCCCTTTCTGGATTTCGATGCGGTGGCGAGCTCGCACGTTCCCGCTAATTTTTCCACACCCGATCAACGTCCCCACATTGATCTCGGCCCGAACCTCCGCGCTTTCCCCGACAATGAACGTGTCCGGAGACAAGATCTCTCCCTCGAATTTTCCGTCCACCCGCACCGTTCCCTGAAAGGAGAGGATACCGTGAAACTGGGTCCCCTCCCCTAAAAAGGCTCGCAACGTCTCCCGGTTTGCCCCTTCTTTTTTTCCAACAGACTTCAATCCCACAGGCTCACCTCCTGTCGGCTCGCTTCGCTTTGCTTAAAATGTCGGCAAATGCTTGCAGGTCGTCAAGCGAATAATAGGAAATAACCAGAGCCCCTCTTTCGGCCGTGCCCCGAATTTGAACCCGGGTCATCAAGGCGCGACTCAACTGCTCAGCCACTGCCTGCAAATGAACATCCTTTTGGGCCCCCCTTTTTCTCTCTTCCGGCTTGCGTGCCCGCACCACGGCTTCTTCGGTTTGCCGGACCGAAAGACCCTGCCGGAGGATCTTGCCGCAAAGCCCCTTTTGTTCTTCCGCCGATTTCAGCCCCAAAAGGGCCCGGGCGTGCCCCATGGTCAAGCGGCCCGCCACCACCTCCGCCTGAATCTCCGGCGAAAGCTTTAACAGCCTGACCTGATTTGCCACGGAACTGCGGTCCTTTCCGACCCGGCGGGAGATCTCTTCCTGGGAGAGGCCAAATTCCTCGGAGAGCCTCTGGTACGCGTGCGCTTCTTCGATCGGGTTCAGATCTTCCCGCTGGAGGTTCTCAATCAGCGCGACCTCCAAGCGATCGGCGCTGCTCACCTCCCGCACCACGGCCGGCACTGTAGAGAGCCCCGCCAAGCGGGCCGCACGCCAGCGGCGCTCTCCGGCCACGAGCTCGTAGCTCCCCTCGGACCTCCTCTGAACGAGGACAGGCTGCAATACCCCTCTGGACCGGATCGATTCGACAAGCCCATCGAGCCCCTGCGGATCCGGAGACAGGCGCCGAGGTTGATCGGGATTGGGCACGATCGCGTCAATGGGGATTTCCTCTATCCACCGCCCATCCTCGACTCGATCCGAGAGCAGAGCCTCCAATCCTCTACCGAGAGCCTTGCGTTGCATGGTCCAGTAATTCCTCTGCCAGAGTGCGATAGGCCTGCGCCCCCCGGGAACGGGGGTCGTACAACAAGATGGGCAATCCGTGGCTTGGTGCCTCGCTGAGGCGGACGGTCCGCGGGATCACGGTAGTAAAAACGGTGCCCTCAAAGTGGCGGCGAACCTCGTCAGCCACCTGCTGGGAGAGCAGCGTGCGCACGTCAAACATCGTCAGCAAAACCCCTTCAATGGAGAGGTCCGGATTTAGATTCTGCTTGATCCGGCGGATCGTTCGGAGCAACTGGGTCAGCCCTTCCAGAGCGAAAAATTCACACTGCAAGGGTATCAGGACGCCGTTGGCCGCCGTAAGGGCGTTGAGCGTCAACAGCCCCAATGAAGGAGGAGAATCAATTAGAACATACTCAAAGCGATCGTGCACACCGTTCAACGCCCGGCAGAGGCGCTTCTCCCGCTCTTCCAGAAAGACAAGCTCAATCTCGGCTCCAATGAGGTCCACCGTGGCCGGGAACAGATAGAGGTTGGAAAGCTGGGTGGGAACAATCGCCTTTTCTGCCGGCTGCAGTCCCAGGAGACACTGATAAACGGTCACATCCACGTGATTCTTGTCGATGCCTACCCCGCTGCTGGTATTGCCTTGCGGGTCCAGATCGATGAGTAGCGTGGGGTGCCCCGCCAGGGCCAATGCTGCCCCCAGATTAATGGCGGTGGTTGTTTTCCCTACCCCCCCCTTCTGGTTCGCGATGGCAATGACGCGCCCCAAACCCGACCCCCCCGTTTAAAGCCCTTGACAAATCAGCCGTAATTCTACTCTCGCCGGAGGATGAAAGGCAAGTTGTTTCCCGTTGTTCCACGTGGAACAAACCTACAGCCCGCGACGTCGAATGGTCACAAACCGGAGCCGTGCTCCCCACGGGGACAAGATCTCTTGTACTCCTTCCAGATCTCCCCCAAAGCGCTCACAACGGCCGGATGCCTGGGCGATTTCTTGCTCAAACCCCTCGCCTTTTTGGGTAATGAGAACTCCTCCAGGACTCATCAGGGGAAGACAGGAGGAAACAAGCCGGGGGAGCTTCAGGGCCGCCCTGGAAACCACGACCTGAAACTGACCCCTCCAGGACTCATCCCGGGCCAATTCCTGAAGGTCCGCCCCCACCACGTGCAGGCCAGGGAGCCCCAGCAGAGCAGCCATATGTTTCAAAAAACTCGCTTTCCGGCGGGAGCGCTCGAGCAAAGTCCAGGTCCCTTCCGGATGCAAGATCTTCAGCGGGATTCCCGGGATGCCGGCGCCGCTTCCCACATCCAGGAACCTTCCGCCCGGCTCCTCCTGGGGTAAGGGCCAGAGGGCAGCAGCAGCAAACAGGGATCTGATAATCCCGGCTTCGTCGCGCAGTCCCGTCAAATTCACCACCCGATTCCAGCGCTGAATCTCTCGGAGGTAGGTCAGGAAGAAGGCCTTTTGCACGGGCTGCAAGGAGACCCCTAACCGCTCAAATTCTAGGGAAAGAAGGTCTTCAAGCGGTGCGTTCATGGGGGAGGCAGATTTCACAGGCTTGCCGGGACGCCAGATCCCGCGCCCAGAGGCCCATCTCCCGGACCGGGACTCGGCCCCCTTGCTCACGCCGGTTCCTGGTCTCCCCTGCTAATCCCGGGAACAGAACGGGCAGACTGGATGTCACGGATTAGGCAGCTCAGGGGCAGCCTCTTCTCTTCTCCGGAGCAGGGCGATCATCACTTGGCGGTGGTCCCCATCCCCGGTGCTGAACGTCTCGACAAAGCGGTCATTTTTTAACGATAGATGGATGACGCGTCGATCCCACGAACTCATGGGAGCCAGGGTGACAGCCTTGCCTGAAGATTTGACCTCTTGGGCCGCCTTTCGAGCCAAGCTCTGGAGGCGCTCAATACGCCTCTCCCTGTACTCCGCGGTGTCAATCACAACCCGGGTCCGTTCCCCCCCCACCGCCCTCCGGTTCACGATTCGGTTGACAAGATACTGGAGAGCATCGATCGTCTCGCCGTGCCGCCCAATCAGCAACCCGCCGTCACTGCTGAGAATCTTCAAGCTGACCGTGCCGTTCTCTTCCTGTCCTTGTGCGGTCCCATTCACACCCATCCGCTGGAGCAATGCCTCCAGAATCTCCACGGCACGCTGGACTGCGGATGTCGTCGGTGTGCGGCCCACCCGGATCCGCACATTGGCGCTGCCGAAAAATCCCAGAAGGGGACGATTTTCTTCCAAAACCTCGACGACTACTTCCTCCCGTCTTGCTCTCAACCGGCTCAAGGCTCTCTCAATCGCCTCGTCAATTGACTTCCCTTCTTCCTCAATCCAGTCCATCTTGATGATCTCCTACCTGCTCCCTCCGGGCCCTTTACGAAGCCCGTTCCCGGCTCTGTTGCCAATTCATGAAATATTGCTGGGCGATGGTCAGGACGTTGTTCACAAGCCAGTATATGACCAGCCCCACTGGAAAATTCAGGAACATAATCGTGAAGACAATCGGCATCAGCATCATGATCTTGGCTTGCATGGGATCCGCTGCCGAGGGAGTCATTTTTTGTTGGATCACCATGGAGATCCCCATGAGGATGGGCCAAACGTAGTACGGGTCTTTGGCCGAAAGATCCGTGATCCACCAGAAAAACGGCGTGTGTCTCAGCTCAATGGCGTCCAAAAGCACCCGGTAAAGAGCAAAAAATACAGGGATTTGTAGTAACATGGGGAAGCAGCCACCCATGGGAGTTAGCTTCCGTTCCCGGTATAGGCTCATGACTTCCTGATTGAGGCGCTGCTTGTCGTTCTTGTAGAGCTGTTGCAGTCTTTTGATTTGTGGTTGGAGCGCTTGCATCTTCTGCATGGACTTAAAGCTTTTGTGGGTCAAGGGGGAAAAGAGCACTTTGATCACCACCGTCAGCAGAATAATGGCCACCCCGTAGTTCTTGGTGAACCCATACAAAAAGCGCAGCAAATCCAAGAGCGGCTTGGCCAGAAAGCTAAACCAGCCATAATCGATCACGCGCTCCAGCCCTACTCCCAGAGCCTCCAACCGTTCATGCTCTTTGGGCCCGACAAACAGCGAAAATCGCCTCTCCCCAGGGGGGAGGCTCAACCCAACAAAGTCTCTCTCCGCGGTATCCCGGAAGAAAATCGCCTCTTGTCCTCTTTGGGCCAAGAAAGCCGCGAGAAAATACTTGTTTTGCAGGGCGGCCCACTTCACCTCCCCGGAAACACGAGAGGGGGCACCCCCGGCTACAGGCTCCTCTTTCTCAAGTTTCTCATTACTGAACGCCACCGGCCCCTCATATCCACCCGACTGGCTACTGTCGCTCCCTTGCCCAAGTCCGGGGCCCCAAAAAACCGCCAAAGAGCTCAGGTCCTCGTTTCCTCCTTTGGCGACGACTTCCGTTTCGATCTGATATTTCCCCCGCTGGAAACGGAACCGCTTTTGGATTTCCAGCCCGGAATCGGTCTTTAGTGAGAATACGAGGTCTGCGCTTGGCGCCCTTCCGTCCACGGTCAGGGAGCGCCGGGAAGCCGCGTATATCCCCTCATTGGCGAGTCTCGAGAGCTCATCGGATGGGAACTCCAGATAGAGCGGGAGCGCAGCGCCAGGGGTGTCCCTTACCATGTCGATGGGCTCACCCTGCATTGAGACCCGGTAGTTTTTGAGGAGATATTTCTTGATCTGCCCTCCCCGGGTTGTAAAAACAACCCTCACCAGATCGGTTTCCACGACCACATCCTGGCCGCGAGAGTCACTCGAGGGAAGGCTCTGCGGTGTGGGCGCGACGGCAGGGGCTTCCTTCTGGGCAGGTGCGACGGCTGGTGTTTTCTCCTTGTCGGGGGTGGCTGGTTTCTCCCGCTGGGTCGCTGGCGGGGCAAAGAGGACTTGATACAGAACGATGATGACAAACGAAAGAAGCACAGCAAGAATCGCTCGTTTTTCCATTGGATCTACCTATGTGGTACGGATTTCATCCCTGCGGGCCGCTGCAAAACGCCGACACCCCCGCATTGGTGCAGCGCCCGCTCCAGCATCTGGCGAGTGTCCTCCCGGCGTCCCTCTCTGCCGTCTCGGTTGTCCCCGTCACGGCGGCAGGATCTGTTGGGCGGCTGGCCTTGGCCTCCTCGGGGCCTTTTCAGCACCTTCCTGGAGGGAAATCAACGCCCCCGGGGTGGAACGGGTGACACCGCAGGATCCTGCCCAGAGCAAGCCAGCATCCCCGCAGCACGCCGCAGCTTTGCACCGCCAAGCGCGCGTATTCCGAGCACGAAGGGTAGAATCGGCAACAGCGCGGCAGGAGAGGGGAAAAGAGGCGCTGGTACACCCCGATGGCCCCCACGAAAAGACCTGGTACAGGATTCCGCTCTTGCCTGTTCACCCCATTTTCCCTTCCGAAAAGTGCGCCAGCGCCCCAAGGACTTCCCGGCAGGCTACCTCAAAGGATACCTCCAGCAGAGCCGGTCGGGCAATGAACACCATATCCAGCCCGCCGGGAAGGCGCTCCTTGTGGCGGCGCAGGATTTCCCGCAACCGCCTTCTGGCCCGATTCCGTTGGACGTGAGTTCCCAGAGAACGAGCCGCCGCCAAACCCACCCGTGTTTTTCTTTCCACCCCCGGCACCCACACCAGAACAATACAGCGACATACCTGGCGCCGTCCCAAATTATAGACCAGCCGGAAATCTTGGCTCTTACGTAAACGCCATTTCTTCGGCCAGCTAAGGTCTGCCCTCTTCTCCATCCCAATGGATATCACACCGCGAGCCGTTGTCTCCCTTTCGCACGCCGGGCCTTCAAAACCAGACGCCCCCCCTTGGTTTGCATTCGAGCCCTGAAGCCGTGGGTGCGCTTGCGCTTGACATTGCTTGGCTGGTAGGTCCTTTTCACTTGTGGCTCCCTTTGCCTGTTTTTCGCTTCGCGAAGGCATTAAAACTTCCCAAGGAGAAACTCGCAACTTTAAAAATTTTATCTCCTTTTTGTCAAGAAATATTTTGTCCTGTTTCCATCACTAGTTGCAAGCCAGAAGCCGTAGAAGCCGCGCCGAATCGGGTTTCTCCTCTCTCACCCTCGCCGAACCCCTTTCCGGGACGGACTTGTCCGGGGTCCCTTTCCCTATGGAAGGCCAAATCCTCCAGTCTCCATAACAAACGCATTATCAAGTGGTTGCATTTTCTCCTGCGGCCTTGACCTGGGGAAACCCCTCTGCTAGGATGCGCCATCTCGGATCGACTGAAAAGGGGAGTTGCGCTTGGCTGGGCAACCAGCTACGTGGCCTCCTTTCACTGTGCGCGCAAGAGTCCGGCCCGCCACCATCGGGAAGATTCCAGGGCGGGCCAGACTCTATCAGGCGGAAGGTACCTTTAGTTATACACAGTTGTGGAAAACCCTGTGGACAACTTCCACAACCAGACCTGCATCGCAAGGGGGCAATTTCTCCATGCGTGACCTTTGGTACAAAAGCTTAAAAGAGATTGAAAAAAAGGTAAGTCGGCAGATTCTTGACACCTGGTTCCGGCCCATCTCCATCCATTCTGTCTCTCCTGGAAGGGTCGAGATTGCCGTCCCGAACAAGTTTTACAAAGACTGGCTGGCTGAGCATTATCATGTCCTCATCCGGGATAGCGTCAGTTCCATTGCAGGCCGTCCCCTGGAAGTCTCCTGGGTCGTCGACGAGAGCTTGTCCCTGACGGATTCCAACCCGGAGGACCTTCCCGACAGGAAGTTTGCCCCTTCGGCTCCTGAGCCAGAACCTTTGTCTTGCACCTTTTTGAATCCCCGTTACACCTTCTCAAGTTTCGTGGTCGGATCCTGCAACCAGTTTGCTCACGCTGCCTGCGTTGCCGTGGCTGAGACTCCCGCCTATACCTACAATCCCCTTTTCATCTACGCAGGGGTGGGGCTGGGCAAGACCCACCTGATGCACGCCATTGGCAACTACTTGTGCACCACCAGAAATTCCACCCGGCTTGCCTACATTTCCTCGGAGACCTTCGTCAATGATCTGATCCTCTCCATCCAAAGAGATCGAACGGCAGAATTTCGGGCCAAGTACCGCAACATCGACGTCCTGCTGATGGATGATATACAGTTCCTGGCTGGAAAAGACCGTTCTCAGGAGGAATTCTTCCACACGTTCAATACACTGTTCGACTCGCGCAAGCAAATCGTCCTGTCCTGCGATCGCTACCCGCGGGACATCCCCACGCTTGAGGAGCGCCTGCGCTCGCGATTCGAGTGGGGCTTGGTCGCTGACATGCAGCCCCCCGACCTGGAAACCAAAGTGGCGATTCTCAACCAGAAAGCAGAAGAACGGGGGGCTCTCCTTCCCCAGGACGTGTCCCTATTTATCGCCGCCAAGATCAAATCCAACGTCCGGGAACTGGAAGGCTGCCTGAATCGCCTCATGGCCCTTTCCTCTCTGTCGGGACGGCCCCTCAGCTTGGCGCTGGCCGAAGAGACCTTGCAGGACTTTTTTTCCCGCCCTACGGCTTCCCCGGATCTCAATGCAATCCAGAATGCCGTGGCTGAGTACTTCCATCTGCGCCCAGGGGATCTCAAATCCAAGCGCCGCACTCGTTCTATTGCCCTGCCTCGCCAGGTGGCCATGTACCTGTGCCGGCAGCTGACCTCCGCATCTCTGCCTGAGATTGGCCGTTTCTTCGGGGGCAAGGATCACACCACCGTCATTCATGCCTGCAACAAGATTCTCAATTCCCTGGCCAAAGACCCCAAGATTGCCGCCTCGGTAAACGACCTCCTGCGCACCCTGAAGACCTGAAAAATCCGTGGGATCTCTGGGACTTTTGTGTTAAAATTTAAAGGATTACCAGATTGCCGGGGAGGCAGGGTAACCATTGTGAACAACTTGTTCTCGCCGAGAGTCTCTGTGTTCGACGTTGGTTTTGAGGGTTATCCACATATTCACACTACGGATCCTATGACTCTCCAATTTCTAAATCTCTGAGGAGGAGAGCGGATATGGAGTTTCGCGTCTCTAGAGAACCGCTCCTGAAGGTCGTGCAGAGACTGCAACCAGTGGCTGAAAGGAAAAGTACGCTACCGATTCTCGGCAACATTCTCATCTCGGCCAAAGCCAACGGCGTTGATTTCTACGCAACGGACCTGGACATCGGATACCGAGACTTTACGGAAGCGGAAATCAAGAAGGAAGGAGCCATAACGGTTCCAGCCAAATCTCTTCACGAGATTCTGCGCGAGCTTCCTCCTGGAGTTCAGGTCCGGGTGGATGAAGAAAAACAACGACTCCTCCTGCAGGCAGGCAATTCCAAATTTCGGCTTCCTGTTATGTCTCCTGAAGAGTTCCCATCGTTCCCAAACTACTCTAAGGAAAACTCGCTGGAAATTTCCGCGGAAATCCTCGCGGAAATGATCCGTAAGACCATCTTCGCCATTTCCCCGGACGAAACCCGCTATACTCTGAACGGGGTCCTTCTCCAGCAAGACGAATCAGAAATGCGCATGGTGGCCACGGACGGTCATCGCCTGGCTATGATCCGGAAAAAAATTGCTGCGGGCTCCCCACGGAAAGCCATTATTCCCCGCAAGGCCCTGTCTGAGATCCGCAGGTTGTGTGAGGAAGAATCAGGAAACCTCTCCCTCATCCTCACGGAAACCCACCTGGTCGTCCTCCAGGGAGGGGTGATTTTCTTCAGCCGCTTGATCGAGGGGGAGTTTCCCGATTATCGCCAGGTGATCCCCAAAGAATGCAAGCGTTCGATCTCCGCGGAGCGCAAGCTCGTTTGGGATGCGGCCAGGCGAGTCTCTTTGCTGGCGGGAGAAAGGACGAAACCCGTTCGTCTGGAAATCTCTCCGGGAAGCCTCTGGATGCGTTCCCAGACCCCCGAGCTGGGAGAGGCGGAAGAACAAATTCCTGTTCGTTATGAAGGAGATGAGATCACCATTGGTTTCAACGGGCGCTACATCACGGAAGCCCTGGCGGCTCTGGACAGCCAAGAGGTTACCCTCGAGCTAAACGAACCCCTCACGCCCGGGATCCTGCGGCCGTTTCAAGATGAGGAATATCTCTGTGTGATTATGCCCATGCGGTTGTGATGGTTGAAAAGAGGTGCCAGAAAGCGGCGTGCTGACAAAGGTATCCACGTACGGGTTCAGAAATTTATTAGACCAGGAGTTTTATCCCGCGGCGGGGCTGAACATCCTGTTAGGAGAAAATGCTCAGGGAAAGACCAACGTTCTTGAGGCCATATACCTCCTTAGGCATGCCCGATCTTTCCGGCCGGGAGGGCTTACGGACTACTGCCGATGGGGGCAGAGTGCCTTTGCCCTGGCCGCTATGATCCAGTTAGAGGGGGAGGCGCGGCAGGATCTGAGAATCCTTTTTGAGAATGGCAAGCGCAAAGCAACGGTCAACGGGAACGGCTGCGCCACAAGTCAAGGGTCGCTAAGGAGCGGCATGAGGGTTTGCGGTTTGTTCCCCGAAACGGTGGCTTGGTTGGAGGGAACAGCCTCTTCGCAGCGCCGCTATCTCGACCAGATGATCGTGAACATCGATGGGACCTACCTGCCGCTGGTGAGAGCGTTTCACCATGCCCTGGCCCAGAGAAACGCCCTTCTCAAGATGTCTTCCTATCCCGGCTGGGATCTGGCTATGGAAAGCTGGGAAGAGAAGCTCGCTTCCTTGGGTTCCCGGATCATTCTGACCCGCAGGTTCTGGGCCGCGGCGATTCAGAAGCGGGTAGCGCTGGCGGGAAAAAGCTGGCCGGGGGATGTCCGGGTGGAGATTTCCTATACGCCGAGCGGCGAGGATTGGGCGGGCGAGGACCAGGCTGAGGAGCTCCAGGCCGGACTGGCTGCTGGTTTGCGCCGCTGCCGGCCGGAAGAGAAGCGCTACGGTGCGACGCTCGTCGGACCCCATCGGGACCGGGTCCGTTTTTTCAATGGGGGGGTGGATCTAAAACCCTGCGGCTCACGAGGCGAGAGATGGCTTGCCGCCATCCTCTTGTTGGTTGCCGAGGTCTCCCTGTGCCGGGAGGCCGGCTATAGCCCGATTGTTCTCATGGATGAGATTGAGGCGGAACTGGACAACTGCCGGGCGGCTAGCGCGGCGCTGCTCGTGGAGAAATTCGAGTGCTGCCAGGTCTTCGCGACGAGCCTTGGCAAGGGAGCCTTGTGGGCTGTGTGCTCAGGGAAAAGCCAGGTTTTTGAAGTGAGGCAAGGGCAGTTGAGGACCGCAGCGTAAATGGAAGACGTGAAGGCGGATAGTACAGAGAGGAGAGAGGAACCGTTGTCTGAAAGACCATACGATGCAGGCAGCATTAAGGTCCTGGAGGGCCTGGAGGCCGTGCGTAAGCGGCCGGCCATGTACATCGGCAGCACGGGCGAGCGCGGTCTCCATCATCTGGTGTACGAGGTGGTGGATAACAGCGTGGACGAGTCCATGGCCGGGGCCTGTGACCACATCGAGGTTACCGTTCATGCCGACAACAGCGTTACCGTTACGGACAACGGCCGGGGTATCCCCGTCGATATCCACGCCACGGAGAAGCGGCCGGCCGCTGAAGTGGTGATGACCAAGCTGCACGCCGGCGGCAAGTTTGATCGGGACTCTTACCGCATCTCTGGAGGGCTCCACGGCGTGGGGGTCTCCGTGGTGAACGCCCTTTCCGAATGGCTCCTCCTGGAGATCCGCAAGGAAGGCAAGGTCTATCAGCAGCGCTATGCCCGCGGGGTTCCCGTGGGAGACCTGGCTGTTGTGGGGAAGACCAGCAAGCGCGGCACCAAGATCACCTTCCTGCCGGACGGCGAGATTTTCGAAAGCATCGAGTTCCATTTCGACACACTTGCCGCCCGGCTCCGGGAGCTTTCCTTCCTGAATCGGGGGCTGCGGATCCTGCTCAAGGATGAAAGGGAGGCGAAGGATCGGGAGTTTTACTATAAGGGGGGGATCGAATCTTTTGTCACCCACCTGAACCAGAACAAGACGGCGCTGCACCCCAAACCGATTTACATCGAGAGCACGCGCGAGGGAGTTCAGGTGGAAGTGGCCCTTCAGTACAACGACGGTTACGGAGAGATGATCTTCTGTTTCGCCAACAACATCAACACGGTTGAGGGGGGAACTCACCTCATCGGGTTCAAGGCGGCGTTGACGCGCACGCTGAATGCTTACGCCGCCGGCGCCGGTTTGCTAAAGAACGTGGAAGGAGGGCTCACCGGAGAGGACGTGCGGGAAGGGATCACGGCAGTCATCAGCGTCAAGGTCCCCGATCCGCAGTTCGAGGGACAGACAAAGGCCAAGCTGGGCAACAGCGAGATCAAGGGAATTGTGGAGGCGATCGTCAATGAGAAGCTGGGCGCCTATTTCGAGGAACGACCCGAGGTAGCCCGCCGCATCGTGGAAAAAACCGTGACTGCCGCCCGGGCCCGGGAGGCCGCCCGCAAAGCCAGGGAGCTCACCCGGCGTAAGGGAGCCCTGGACAGCGCCTCCTTGCCCGGGAAGCTGGCCGACTGCAGCGAGCGGGATCCCGCGCGCTGCGAGATCTACATCGTTGAAGGGGATTCCGCTGGAGGATCGGCCAAGCAGGGACGAGACCGCAATTTCCAGGCGATTCTCCCCATCAAAGGGAAAATCCTCAATGTGGAGAAGGCAGGGATTGATCGAGTGCTCAGCAGCGAAGAGATTCGCACCCTCATCACCGCTTTGGGAACCGGGATAGGGTCCGAGGATTTTGATTTGAGTAAGTTGCGCTACCACAAGATCATCATCATGACCGACGCGGACGTGGACGGCGCCCATATCCGGACTCTCTTGCTTACCTTCTTTTACCGGCAAATGGAAGAGCTCGTGCGGCAAGGACACCTCTACATTGCCCAGCCCCCTCTCTACAAGATCAAGAGGGGGAAGACCGAGCTCTACATCAAATACGAGAAAGATCTGCAGAATTTCCAGCTTGAGATCGGTAGTGCGGATTGGACGTTGACCTCTTCGGCCAATGGAAAACCGTACCGGGGGAAGACCTTAATAACCCTGTTGCGCCACCTGCTTGAGTATCGCCTTGCTATCCACCGACTGGCCAGAAGGGGCTATCCGGAGATTATCATTGAAAAAGTCTTGAAAGCGGGCAAGCCCTCGGGAAAAACCTTCGAAGATGCCGGTCTACTGCGGGAATGGATCGCCGGGCTCGGCATGGAAGCGGAGGGAATCCGAACCGAGGTGGTCAGCGACGAAGAGCACGAAGGGCTCTTTTTTGCGCGCCTGGTAGGGGAGATCGGGGACAAGCGCCTGGACCGGGTTCTGGACAGGGATTTTCTGACCTCTCCGGAAATCGAGGGACTTTTCGCCATGCATGACCGGGTGGCAACTCTAGACAAACCTCCGTTTTGGTTGGAGGCCTGCGACGGGCAAGAGGAGAGAAAGGAGCTCCACTCCAGCGCGGAACTCCTCGATCACGTCATTAGCAATGCGCGCCGGGGGATGACCATCCAGCGTTACAAGGGGCTCGGAGAGATGAACCCGGAGCAGTTGTGGGAAACGACAATGGACCCGTCGCGACGAACCCTAAAGCAGGTTTCTTTGAAAGATAAGGTTGATGCAGACCCGATTTTCACTATTCTCATGGGCGACCAGGTGGAACCGCGGCGCCAGTTTATCCAGGAGCATGCCCCCGAGGTGAGGAACCTGGATATTTAGGAGAGCGGGCACAAAGTTAAGCTTCTGCACAAAGAGGAATAGCGATGGCGGAGGTTTCAGCTCCGGAAGAGAAGCCGGTTCCAATCAAGATCGAAGATGAGATGAGGCAGTCCTATCTGGATTACGCCATGAGCGTGATCATCGGCCGGGCCCTGCCGGATGTCCGGGATGGGCTCAAGCCCGTTCACCGCCGCACCCTCTTTGCAATGCACGAGATGGGCCTTTTGTGGAACAAACCGTACAAGAAATCAGCCCGGCTCGTCGGAGACGTCATCGGTAAATATCATCCCCATGGGGACGCGGCGGCCTACGATACCATCGTGAGGTTGGTGCAGGACTTTTCCATGCGCTATCCGCTGATCGATGGGCAGGGAAACTTCGGCTCCATCGATGGCGACGCAGCAGCAGCCATGCGCTACACGGAGATCCGCATGGCTCGCATTGCCCATGAGCTGCTGGTAGACATCGACAAGGAAACGGTTAATTTCGTCCCCAATTATGACGAATCCCAGCAGGAGCCGCAGGTTCTCCCTTCCCGGATTCCGAACCTCCTGATCAACGGGTCTTCGGGAATCGCCGTGGGGATGGCGACGAATATCCCTCCTCATAACTTGGGGGAGGTTGTAGACGGCTTGACCATGCTCCTCGACAATCCCCAGGCCACAATTGAGGATCTCATGGCCGAGATTAAGGGGCCCGACTTCCCCACCGCGGCCTTTATCCACGGGCGCCGCGGAATCGGGGAAGCGTATCGCACAGGTCGCGGCCTCCTTCAGCTCAGGGCTCGGGCCTT
>JACPSX010000184.1 GCA_016193065.1 Candidatus Tectimicrobiota bacterium
ATTCTTTTTCGCTATCCTGGCTTCGGGACAGGGAAATACGCCGGCGCTGGTTCTGGCTATGGCCGTGCTTGGAACCACCCTCGGCTTCCTCCCATACAACTTGCCGATTTCGGATTTCGGATTTCGGATTTCGGATTTACCACAAGGGAAGGCGCGAGCTGCGATTTTCATGGGTGATTCTGGAAGCCTTTTTCTAGGCTTTGCGCTGGCAAGCATCGCAATCCTTTTTACGGACCGGCCTTACGATCTCGTCGCCTTTATCGCGCCGCTCATCGTCATCTCCATTCCCATCCTGGACACCGCCCTTGCCATCTTACGCCGGCTCATCCATGTGGAGGGGCCCTTCAGCGGCGACCGACAGCATCTCTACGACCTCCTGGCCGGTACGGGGTTGGGGAATGGACGGGCCGTCCTGATGATCTATCTTACGAGCTTGATGCTCGGTACGCTCAGCCTCGTCATGATTCGCCTCACTCCCGTGTCGGTTGCTCTCCTGGCCACAGGAATCGTGACGATCCTGTGTCTCGTCGCCATCCGCCTGGGGGCCGTGAGGCATCCGGCGTCGCGACTGCCTGGGGGTTAAGGGGCGACAGATGACGCAAGACCCTGAGGGGTTCCTGCCCATCATCCGACCGACGCTTCCATCCCTTGAGGAAGTTGCGAATACCGTTCGCTCCAGTTGGAGATCGGGTCTCGTAAGCCTCGGATCCATTGTGCAATCCTTCGAGGCGGAGGTCTCCGCGCGAACGGGTGCGCGGCATGCAGTCGCTGTCTCGTCATGCACGGCAGGCTTGATGCTCATCCCGCAGGCATTGGATCTTCCCAGGGGGAGCGAGGTCATCGTTCCCTCCTTCACCTTTGCAGCCACGGCGCAGGCTCTGGTGTGGAACGGCCTGGTGCCGGTATTCTGCGATTCTCTCCCGGGGACGTGCACCCTGGATCCCGAGGATGTGGAGCGGAACCTGTCGTCAAAAACTGCGGCCATTTGCCCCGTGTATACCTTCGGTCTGCCGCCGGATATTGACGAATTGACGGAAGTGGGAAGGCGGAAGGGCATCCCGGTGTACTTCGACACCGCTCAGGGCCTGGGCGCGACCTATGGGGGGAAACCTGCCGGGGGCTCGGGCATCTGCGAGGTCTTTTCCCTGAGTCCCACCAAGGTGGTCACAGCGATCGAGGGGGGGGTGATCACGACCGATGATGATGCGCTTGCCGACCGACTGCGGTCCTTGCGGGATTACGGGAAGGATCCTGAGGACGGGGAGGACATGATCCACCTGGGCCTGTCGGCTCGAATGGGTGAACTCAATGCCGCTGTGGGGCTCCTGTCTCTGCGGAACGTGGACGCCCTTGTCAAGTCGCGTCTGGAGCATATTGCACGGTATCGTGAGCGGCTCGGCTCGCTGCCAGGCTGCTGGGTTCAGGAGTTTCCAGAGGATCGCACGACGAGTGGCAACTACTTCGTCCTTTTCATCACGGACAGGGCCCGCCGGGACCGGGACGAGGTCCACCGCGCCCTCAAGGCCGCCGGGATTCAGACGAAGCGTTATTTCTTTCCTCCAGTGCACAGGCAGACGGTGTTTCAACGGGTCCCCATGCGGGTGAGTGACCGGATGCGGCACACCATGAAGGCGAGCGGGGAAGCGTTGGCGCTTCCTCTCTATTCGCATATGACGCACGAGGAGTGTGGGGCGATTTGCAACCACATCGAGAGGTTACTGGCATGAGGCATCCGAAACCGCGCACGATCGCGATCATCCTCAAGTACCGTCGTGCCCTGATAATTTTTGTCCAGGCGGTCTTCATGGTGATCGCCAATTACCTGGCCTTCTGGCTGCGGTTCGATGGAGCCATCCCGGATAACTATGCGCAATTGCTCATCCGGATGCTTCCGTGGCTTCTGGCGGTCCGACAGATTGCGTTCATTCCGTTTCGGCTGTACGAAGGCCTCTGGCGCTATACGAGCATCTGGGACCTGCGGAATATCATCGCCGGCGTCCTGTCCAGCTCGGCGGTGTTCTATCTGCTGGTTCATTGGGGCTTCGGCCTGACCCAGTATCCGCGGTCGGTCTTCATCATTGACTCCGTTCTGCTGATCCTTTTCCTGGGTGGAGTCCGCCTGGCCCGCCGAATCTATCGAGAGCTGGGACATCTTGAAAAGGGAAGGCGCATCTTGATCTTCGGCGCAGGCGATGCCGGAGAGATGATCGCTCGCGACATGAAGAACAGCCCTCACCTCGACTTCGAGCCGGTCGGCTTCGTGGATGACGATGCGACCAAGGTGGGCCATCGAATTCATGGAGTCCGCGTGCTGGGGACGCGACAGGATCTCCCCACGGTCATGTCCACCGCAAAGCCCCACGAGGTGCTGGTAGCCATTCCCGGCGCGGAGCCGGCGACGATCCGGGGAATCGTGAAAGCCCTGCAGCCATTCAAGGTGCCGATCAGGACGGTGCCGAGCATGCGGGACATCCTGGACGGGAAGGTCGCCTTGGGCCAGGTCCGGAACCTCGCGATTGAAGATTTGCTGTCGCGCGCACCGGTGGGGTTGGATCCTGAGCCCGTGCGGCATCTTGTAACGGGGAAACGGATCCTCGTGACTGGTGCGGGAGGATCTATCGGCTCAGAGCTGTGCCGGCAGATTGCGGCGTTGCAGCCCAGTGCCTTGATTCTCTACGAACGATACGAAAACGGCCTGTATTCGATCTCCACCGAACTGAGTGACCGGGACCCGTCTCTGGTCATACATTCCGTCGTCGGCGATGTGACCGATTCGATTACGGTGAACCGTGTGATGGCGGAGTACCGGCCGGAAATTGTCTTTCACGCGGCGGCTCACAAACACGTGCCGTTGATGGAGCTGAACCCGTGCGAAGCGGTCAAGAACAATGTCGTCGGGACGCGCACGGTCGCGGAAGCTGCTGCGGCACACCGCGTCGAGCGGTTCATATTGATTTCCAGTGACAAGGCGGTCAACCCATCGAGTATCATGGGAGCCAGCAAGCGGGTAGCCGAATACATCGTGCAGGCCTTCAACTTCCAGATTGAGACGCGGTTTGTGGTTGTTCGGTTCGGGAACGTCCTGGGGAGCAGCGGAAGCGTGGTGCCGAGGTTCATGGAGCAGATCAAGGCCGGGGGTCCGGTGACCGTAACGCATCCCGAGGTGTATCGGTATTTCATGCTGACCTCCGAGGCGGTGCAACTGGTCCTTCACGCGGCTACTCAACGGCTGACGGGCGTGATCTACGTTCTTGACATGGGCGAGCCGATCAACGTACTGGAAATGGCCCGAAATCTGATCCGGCTATCCGGCTTTGTTCCGGAGGAGGAAATCCCGATTACGATTGTGGGACTACGCCCGGGCGAGAAACTTTTTGAGGAACTGGTCGGAACCGACGAGATCGCAGAGCCGTCAGGGATGGAGGGGATCCTGAGAGTTCGGCCGGTGTCCTCACCGAATCCGGGACTCCTCATGCAAAAGATCTCCACGCTGGAACAGCTCGCTGCTGAGGGGAAGCCCAAGGCTGTCACCGAGCAATTGTTTGACATCGTGCCGACGTTGCTCTTCCGGCACGGAGAACGACGGCGTCGGCCGCCCCGGTACCGAACCATGCTGGTCCGAAACACTTTGCCCCTGCTGGAGCGATGTGAAACCGTAGCCCCATTGGCGGAGCGCCGTGAATGGCGTGGGCGAAGTGGTGGTCCGAGAGACGGATCCATTTCGTGACCCGAATCTGGTAGAGGTGAGCGGTTCGCCGAGTTGGTCAGGATCGGCGAAGATCTTTATCGAGCCGAGAGCTGCGAAACGTGAGGACGTGACACGTGAAGAGGTGAAACGTGAAGTCACAACGGGGAAGCTGGTGACACCTGCAGACAAATCCGAAATCAGAAATCCGAAATCCGAAATTGCGCAGAGGATGGTGGTGGGCGAGGTCATGGCGACCAAACCGGCCTGGAAGCGGCGCCGCTCCAGCGAGACCGACGACGAATTACTCCAATGGCTCGCGGATGGACTCGGGAAATGGATCGCCGCAAAGCAAAAAGTCACAGGAAAGCTGCCGCCTGCCTCAATCCTTCCGGAAGATTGGAGCGTAGGAAATCTCGAAGACGAGAAGATCCAGAGGCAAGAAAGCTAACCAGCAAGATGTAATCCAATTCTGGATGAATCAGAAGCTGGGAGGGGGCAGCCTTCCCGGCTTTTTCGCGTTCAAGCCAGGTTCGATGTGAGGCGGGCGAGTGGGGGGCGGGGCTGGGGAAGTAGGTTGCCGAATGAATGAAGCCGCCAGGCATAAGGGCGTAAGGCGTGAGGGGTGAGGCGAGGGGCGTGGGGAAGCTGGAAGGCGGGAAAGCTAGCAGGCTGGAAGGCTTCAAGCTGGCAGACCGAGAACGCAGAGGAGTAGCGCCTGAGGCGGGGAGGAACGCAGATGGCAAGGATGAGCAATGGAGCTGAACGGTACAAGAAATTGGAGGTATGGCGGCTTGCAGACTCCTTCTTGGATACCTTTCAGAGCAGAAATATGATGAGCTGGAGTCCCGGGCCGCCGACCTCGGAGGGAAGTTGTGGAGGTTCTATGACAAGGTACGAGGGGGGACGAAGCGTC
>JACPSX010000218.1 GCA_016193065.1 Candidatus Tectimicrobiota bacterium
CCTCCCCCTTGAAGGGGGAGGGGAGGGTGGGGGTTGACAAAGTTTGTCAGTTGAAGGGTAAACCGTTTGACAAAAATTGTCAATTCTGAAGGCAAATTCAGGTCCTCTCAGGGGGAAAAACGCCTTAAGTTTTTCTAAGCTTTGTCGTTAGAACGCCTTGTGGGGAGTGATGGGGATCACAGAGAACTGGCATGAGGGTTGCTGTCTTACGGGGCGTCTCCCGAAAGAGAGCATTTTCGAAAGGGGGTAAACGGCGGACCAGGTAGGGACTCGGAGCTAAGGCATCATCCGTTCCTCTTCCGTTGGGGGAGGGGGCGGTGTCGAGAGGGTTTTCAAACAAGAGGAGATGGACAGCATGTTGTGCAAGATGAGAAAAGCAATGTCGGGCGAGAAAGGTTTTACCCTGATCGAGCTCATGATCGTCGTGGCGATCATCGGTATTTTGGCGGCCATCGCGATCCCCAACTTCCTGCGCTACCAGTTGAAGGCCAAGACCGCCGAGGCCAAGGTGAACCTGGGGGCGATCAAGACCTCTGAGGAATCGTACCGGGCTGAAAACGATATCTACTTCCCGGCTGCGGCTTCTCCTGCTGTGGCTGGTGTGGATACGGCCAAGCTCGCCTTCGTCACGAACGCTGGGTTTACAGCCATCGGCTTTGCCCCTTCGGGCAACGTTTATTACTCCTATGCCGTGGATAGCGCCGCAGCGTCCCAGGCTGCGCTGGCAGACGGTGGCGGCTTTGCGGCCGCGACAGGGGCAGGGGGCACGACAGCTCCACTCCTGGGTTATACGGCGACCGCCACGGGTGACCTGGACGGTGATAACGCGAACCAGATCTATGGCCTGACGAATGGAGGCGCCAACGTGGCGCGCTCTGGCGCAGCGAACGTGTTCTAGAACGTGCTCAACTAGGGCCGCTCACGTCCTGTGGGCGGCCTTTGGTTTCTTTGGCCTTGAAATCAGCCCTCCTACAGAAGACAAATCTCCTGCTAATCGGACTCCTCATGGTGCTGGCGGCGGGGACCTACGGGATTCAGAAAAACCTGGAGGTTTTTCACGCGCGGGCGCGGAAAATCGAGGATCTCAAATACCTCCCCTCGGGAAAATTTCTAAAGCCGGCTTCTCTGGGCTATCAAAACCTGCTGGCCAGTATGTTCTGGGTCAAGACCGTGGGGTATTTCGGCAGCCACGTTTTGACCGACCGGCAGTACCCCTACCTCTACCAGCTCGTGGATGTGGTCACCACTCTGGATCCTCTTTTTGAGTACCCTTACGAGTTTGGCGGCATCGTGTTGGCGCTGGAGGTGGGACATTTGCAGCTCTCCGATGCCGTTTTGCGCAAAGGCCTGGGGAACGTGCAGCAGAGTCACCCCCGCTACTGGTATCTCCCGTTTTTCCTGGGGTTCAATTCCATGTTTTACCGGCGCGACTTCCAGACCGCGGCTCGCTACATGGAGATGGCAGCCCGTCACCCGGGCCGTCCGGAATACCTTCCGTTGCTTGTAGCCAAGCTGTACGCCAAGGCGTACGAGCCCGCCGTGGGGCTGCAGTTTCTGGAGGAAATGTACCGCTCCACGGAAAACCGTGAGCTCAAAGAGCGGATTGCCCAGCGGATTCGGGAGGTCATCGTGGATCGCGACATCCAGCTTCTCGAGAAGTCCCGGGACGAGTACAAGAAAACCAGGGGCGCTTTTCCTGAGAGCCTGCAGGCGCTGGTTCAGGCGGGGATCATCCCCGCGATTCCGAGGGAACCGTTTGGAGGACGTTATCAGATCAATGCCCGGACCGGGGAGGTTTTCAGCACGAAATTCAAGGAGCGTCTGCAGATCTACCTTCCCGGGGAACCGGGCCGCCGGGAGGGAGTCGGGAAACCATGAGTGCAATCCAGGTGGAAAATTTTTCCAAAGAGTTCCGGGTGGGCTTCCAGATGCGCCGCCTCATGGCCGTCAAGGACCTTTCCTTCACGGTGGAAGAGGGGGAGATCTTCGGGTTCATCGGTCCCAACGGCGCCGGCAAGACGACCACACTGAAAGCCCTCGTGGGGCTCCTCTCTCCTACCCGGGGCCGACTCCTGATTTTCGACCGTGACGTCCGCCAGGCGGCCAGCCGGCAAACGCTGGGCTTCCTTCCGGAGGAGCCTTATTTTTACCGGTATTTAAAAGGGCGGGAGTTTCTCGATTTTTGCGGCCAGTTTTTTGGTCTGCCTTTCCCTTTCCGGCGCCGCCGCATTGAGGAGATGCTCGATCTGGTGGGGATGAAGGAAGCGGCCGATCTCCCCCTGCGGAAATATTCCAAAGGGATGCTGCAGCGGATCGGCCTAGCCCAGGCTCTCATCAACGATCCCAATCTAGTGATCCTGGATGAGCCCATGTCGGGGCTCGACCCCGTGGGCCGCAGCCAGATCCGCCGGATCATCCTCCAGCTCAAGGAACAGGGGAAGACGGTGCTGTTTTCTTCTCATATTCTTTCCGATGTGGAGATGATCTGTGACCGGGTGGCCCTGATCGTGCGTGGAGAGCTGCGCCAGTTGGGAGCCCTGAGCTCGTTTACCCCGGGCCAGACCCGCCGCATTGAAATTGCTGCCGACCGGGTTGATGTGGAACGGATGAGGCAAGCGGGGTTTCCCGCCGTGGAGCGGGATGGCGCCCTTTTCATCCAGGTGGAGTCGGAGGACTCCAGGGACCGGGCCATCGCGGAGGTTCTGGCGCAGAAGGGCCGGATTCTCTCCGTGGTTCCCCAGCGGGAGAGCCTGGAAGAGGTCTTTGCCCGGGAGATTCGCTAGCGATGAATCTCTTCTACGCGACGACTGCTCCGTTGCCCCCTCACCCCGGCCCTCTTCCCCGGTGGGGGAGAGGGAGAAGAATAGGGATCCCCTCTCCCTTGAGGGAGAGGGAAAGGGTGAGGGTGATCAGAGGTTGCGAGTCATGAAGATCATCGCAATTGCAGTGAACACGTTTCGGGAAGCGGTGCGCGATAAGATCCTCTACAGCCTCCTCTTCTTTGCTCTGGTCATGATGAGCCTGTCCGTGATCCTGGGAAACTTGACGATCGGCGAGCAGATCAAGATCATCGAGGACTTCGGTTTGGGAACGATCTCCCTCTTCGGGGTCTTGATTGCGGTTTTTGTCGGGGTGGGATTGGTGTACAAGGAGATCGAGCGGCGGACGATCTACACCATCTTGTCCAAGCCGATCCCCCGCTGGGTTTTTCTGCTGGGAAAATACGGCGGTCTCCTTCTGACCCTCCTCGTGGAAGTCTCCGTGATGGCGGCGTTTTTTGTCCTTCTGGTTCTCTACTACGGCGTGGGGTTTGACTTTGCCCTCCTCAAGGCCATCGGGCTCATTTATCTGGAGCTGGCCCTGATTACCGCCGTGGCCCTGTTTTTCTCGGCCTTTACCACTCCCACCTTGAGCGGGCTGTTTGCCCTGGGGATCTTCGTGATCGGCCACCTGAGCTCGGATCTGAAGATTTTCGGCCAGGGGGCCCAAGACCCGTTCATCTCCGGGCTCACCAGCTTCCTCTATTATCTGCTGCCGAACCTGGAGAACTTCAACATCAAGGGGCAGGTGGTCCACGGCATCCCGGTCCCGTGGGAATTCATCGGGTGGTCCACGCTGTACGGGCTCCTATACATCACCGGCACCCTGCTGTTGACCGTTCTGGTCTTCCAGCGCCGGGATTTCCGCTGATGCGGTTTGTCTTTCGCTTGCCATATTCCGATAAGCATTTCACGGGCTTGTGGGAGGAAATCTTTGCATGAGGATGCGAGGGCAGCAAACCTCCTCAGGGGAGAGAGGGTTTACCCTGATCGAGCTC
>JACPSX010000219.1 GCA_016193065.1 Candidatus Tectimicrobiota bacterium
ATTGGCCCCCGTGGCCTGGACATAGATTTCCTGCCCCTCGTAGCTCAGAATCCAGTTCACGTAGAGCTTGGCGGCAAAGGGGTGCGCCGCCTTCTTTAGAATCTGGATGTTCCCCAAACCCACGGGCAGAGGCTCAACGGCAAAGAAGTCAACAGGTCCCCCCTGCTTGGCGACCCCGTAGACGTTGTACTCCGAAAGCGGTATGGCAATCTTGAACTCCCCCGCAGCCAGCAACACGACCGCTGCATCAGCCCCCTCGGTGCGGAACTGGGCCTTATTCCTGGCAAAGCCCGCCATGAGCTTTGTGGTCCTCTCAGCACCCAGGCTGTTCCACAGGGGATTGAGCCAGACGCCGGCGGTAATACTGTTAAACGCTACCTGGCCGCTCCACTTGGGGTCCAGAAGGTCCTCCCAGGTCTTGGGCAGGTCCTTCTTGGAGACGAGGTTCGTGTTGTAACCCAGGCTGTAATAGCGCTTACGAAAAGCGATGGACGTAGTGCCGTATTTCAGATCACCGGAATAGGTCCGCCAGGCGGGCAGATCGGTCAATTCGGCCAGTGCCTGGGCATCTAAATAGTTCTTCAGGGCTCCGCCGATTCCCGTGACAATGTCTGCGATGGGTGCTCCCTGGCGGGCGGTAAAAAGAAGCTTCTGGTAGCGCACCTCGGTGGAGGCTAATGTGTAATCGACCTTCACGAACGGGTATCTTTGGTTAAACGCCTTGAGAACCTCCGCGTGCTCCCGGACAGTATCCGTGGAGTACACGCTGACTTTCCCCTCTGCTCTAGCCTTCTCCAGCCAATCCTTGGGAACCGCCAGCTCGGCGTCAACTCCCTCCGCTCCCGCCGCGGCGACTGTCCTCTCCGCCGATGTCAGGAGCAATAAAGGAGCAATGACCGCCACCAGGATAGCTGCCATCTTGTTTGTCTTCACCGTGCTCCCTCCAATCCCTTTTTCTCCTCGCGGGCCAGGAGCGACGAGAGCCTCGCGTCTCTCTCTCCAACCAGTGCCACCTGTCTCAGAGAACTGCCTTCAGCGTCGCCCTCCGACTTCCCGGAATCCCAGGCGACGCATCCCCATTGCCACCATGAAAAGGAACAGGATCGTAAGGACGCCAATACCGGAGACCGCCCCCATCTGACCGTCGTCCCACATCATCCAGATAAACACGGAGAGCACCTGGTTCTCGGCCCCTTCGTAAAGCATCAACGGCAGACCCGTCAGACGCACCGAAAGAAACATGGACCAGATCCCCAGGCCAACGAACGCGGGGATCAGGAGGGGGAAATGGATGCGTCGAAATGTCTCCAGCAGGGTCGCCCCGCTCAAGTACGCCGCCTCTTCCAGCTCCCGGTGAATTTGCAGCAGCGAGGCGGTCATCGCCCGTGTCCCGTAGGCCATAAAGCTCATCATGAAGCCCAGGGAGATCAGCCAGATCGTACCGTAGATGGGAACGTAGGGCTTCAGCATCAGAAAGATCCAGATTAGGGCCAAGGCCATGACGATGCCGGGAATCGAGCGGGGCAGAAAGGCCAGCATGTCCATGAGCCTTCTCCCCCAAAACCGCGTGCGCACCAGGACCCAGGAGATCATGAAGGAGAGAAGGATCGTGCCGACGGCCGTGACGGCAACCATGAGAACCGTGTTTTTCAGCACCTTCCAGGTGGCCCCGTAAATGGCGATGGTGCGGTAATTGTCCAGGGAGACGAGGGAGAGGCTTTTCGCCGTCGGCAAGGTCGGAAAGGGGATCAGAGAGGTCCACAAGAGCACCAGCAAGGGCAAGACCAGGGTCAGGAGAAGGTAGAGCACAACGGCCCCAAAAGCCACATATTTCCAGCGCCCCAGGTCCAGCCGCTTGGGCTTATAGTCCCGGCCGCTCACCACGGCGAACTTCTCGGCCCGGCGGATCGCCTTGGAGTAGAGAACAACTCCGACGGCCGCCAGGAGCACGTAGGCGACGGAGAGGGCATTGGCCTGCCCGTAGTCGGGGGTCTCCAGACCCTGGGTTACGGCGTAGATCTTCGTGCTGAACACGTAGATCCGGGCCGGCAGGCCCAGGATCCCCGGAATCTCGAAGGTCTCCAACACCGTGATTGTCTCGTAGATGAGAACCGCCACGATCCCCGAAGAGAGGACGCGCAGCGTGATCCGCCGCAGGCGGGAAAAGGGCCCCGCTCCGGAGACGGCGGCCGCTTCCTCCAGGGCCGGATCCATGTTCCGGAACAGGGGGACCATGAGCAGGAAGGAGGTCGGCACCACCCGCAGGGATTCCAGGATGATCATCCCCGGCAGGGTATAGGTGTTAAACGGCGCCGTGCCGAGACCGAAGAGACTCATCAGCCAGCGATTGATGTATCCCATGCGCGGGCTAAACAGCATGACCCAGGCAATGGCGTGCAAGACCCCGGGAATGGCCAGGGTCAGGGGGATGGCGGCAAAGGCGATCCCCCGACACGGGAGGTTGGTGCGCTCCACAAGCCAGGCCATCACTAGAGCCAAACTCACCCCCAGAAGCACGCTCCCCGCCGTCAGAATCAGGGTGTTTCCCAAGATGACCATTGTGGATTTCCGCAGGTAGGCCCGGGCATAATTTTGCAGACCGGGGTTTTTAAACTCCCCGATGGCCGTGGAGTTGCTGAAGCTGCCCAGGATCAGGGTCAACAGGGGAACCAACGTAAAGGCAAGCAGAAACAGCAGGAGAAGCGTGGCCCCAGGATGGCGGATCCTCACACCGCGGAAACGACTCATACCCAAGGTACCGGCTAGCTCCATGCCCTTCTCCTGGAGAAACAATCCGGATGCTGCAGAGTCACAGGCTCAATCGCCAGACAATTTCATTCGGAACTCTGTTGACCTTAAAGCTTGAGGTTTGGAGTTAGCGCTTCTATATCACACCGGCTCCAGGGAAACAACCTTCTTTTCCCAGCCGGCCGGGTGAACTCTTAAATGCCCGATCTTCCGACTCAGGGAACCCGTCAAAAATCCTGCCCAATCCCTGAAACCGCACAAAGTGCCCGGAGAAACGGCGGGATCCGCCCTGCGATGCTTACTCCAGCCTCTTTCTCTCTCCTTCCCCCAGCTTGGCCCCCGTCTTGTAGTGTTCTCCCCGAATCGCCAGATCCGCCTCCTCTTCGTGTCTTCTGGTCCAATAGCCCGGGGGTAGCCATGCCATGGCACCTTCGGGTCAACTTCTCCCACCGCTCCTCTTCCCAAACCTTCAGGGCTCGTTCCATACATCTTCGGTATCCCGTCTTTGATCTTCCCTTGGTCAGCAGGCATGGAACTGCAGTGCGAAGGAACCGGACCCGCTAAGCTCTTGGACGACGGTAATCGCGTTTCACGCTTTCCTTGACAAAGAAGACAGTTCTCTATTGTAGAACACCCTGATCCTGTCCTTGGAAATCTGGAAATATGCCTTCCCGGGTGCAATGGGACTTCCCATCGCTTTCTTCAATATCCTCTTACTGGTTCGGGTCTGGACTTGATACAGGCTGTAGTCACCCAAAAAAGTAGTACTAACTATCTCTCCCTCGAACTCATTGGCATTGCCTGAGGGGGAAGCGCTTAGTTGAATGTCCTCGGGCCTGATTGCGATGACCACTTGAGAACCGACGCTGCTCGCCGAATCCGCATGTAGCGTTCCGATCTCGGTTTTTATGACTCCTGCCTCGGTAATTCTGCCCTCTAACCAGTTCACGGAGCCGAAGAACTCAGCCACAGTGACATTGACAGGCTGGTGATAGAGTTCCTGTGGATGCCCCACTTGCAGAATGACTCCATGATCCATCATGGCGGTTCGATCAGCCAAGGCCATGGCTTCTACCTGGTCGTGTGTCACATAGAGAACGGTGACGCCGATCTTTTTCACCAGCTCTCGTAACTCAGAACGGACATCCTCCCGTAAACGGGCATCCAGGTTGCTGAGGGGTTCGTCCATGAGGAGGGCCTGGGGTTTAATCGCCAGGGCTCGAGCGAGGGCGACTCTTTGTTGCTGGCCCCCGCTCAGCAGTGGGGCAGGTCTTTTCTCCAGTCCTTCCAGTTGGACCAATTGGAGCGCTTCCCTGACCCTATCCTGAACCACTTGCTTGGAAAGTTTTCTTTTGGCTTGCGTCAAAGGTAATGCCACGTTTTCGAAAACCGTCAAGTGAGGCCAAATGGCGTAGGATTGAAACACCATGCCCAACTCTCTCTCCTGGGGCGGCACGAAAATCCGCTCGCAGTCAGAGAATACCACCTTTCCTGCCAAGGAGATTTGGCCGGTATCGGGCTTTTCCAATCCTGCCAAGCAGCGCAGGAGGGTCGTTTTGCCTGATCCACTCCGCCCCAACAGGACGAATATCTCTCCTCTCTCCACCTGAAGATCAATGCCCTGGAGCGCCTGAACCGTTCCCTGCTTCGTGTGGAATTTCATGGTGACGTTTCGAATGGCAATCATAGGGTCCGCTCCATGGCTGTAGCGCGTCTTCCCACATACCAATAGAGGAAGACGAGGGGGACCATGACGGCAACGACCAGCAAGGCCGCGGCGGCAGCTTTTGGATAAAGTCCCGACAGCCAGATTCCCCACATGGCGGCCGGGAGCGTGATATTACGCGTGGTAGCCAGAATTGACGCCACGGTAAGCTCCCGGTAAGTCAATAGGGCAACCCATAACCAAGTGTTCAGCAATGCCGGACCGAGCAGGGGCAACAAAATCTTCCGCAGAATCCGTAATAGCGGGATGCCGCTGACCGCTGCCGCTTCCTCGAGTTCCTTGTGAATTTGAATCAGAGCGCTGTTTAGATTCCGCGTTGCAAAGCTGAGCCACACCAAGGTATAGACCGCCATGAGGAGATAGATTGTACCGTAAATGGGAAGGAACCCACTGAGAAGAAAGATGGACACATAGGCTGCGCTTACAGCGAAAATAATATGGGGAACGGCATGGGGAAGGAAAGAGAAGACGTCAAAGAAAAACCTGCTCCGAAATCCTGAACGAACCACCACCCAGGAAAGTCCTAGACTGAATAGCAGCGTTAACGTGGGCACTGAAACGGCCAAGATGAACGTATTTTGCGCCCCGATCAACAGTTGGTGGATCGGGAGCGCCCTGAAGTTATTCAGGGAGACATGACCCAGGGCGCTCAGAGAGGGTACCTGCGGATAGGGAAGTAGGGCATTCCAAACGAGCATGGATAGTGGCAACAGCTGGCCCAGAAGGAAATAACCTCCGAGAAAGGCCCAAGCCCAAGGCTTCCAACGGCCCAACTCCACCTGCCTCGGCCGGTACGACTGGCCGGTGACCACGGCATAGCGGTGGCTCGACTTCAGCGCGCGGTAGTACCAACAAAGGAAGAGAAGGGAGATGCAAATCATCAACACGGCGGAGGCGCCGGCCAGGTCGTGCCTCGGCAAACCGTCCAGCGGCTGGACCTGAATGTAAAGAAAGGTGCTGAAGGTGAACACGCGATTCGACAGGCCGATCACAGCCGGGATATCGAAGGCGGCGACACCGATCATAAAGATATAAATTGCCGCCGCTAATACTCCGGGATAGGCGAGTGGCAGGGTCACTTTGTGGAGGGTCTGGAAAAACCTAAGGCCATGGACCTCAGCGGCCTCCTCGAAGACAGGGTTCATCGCTCGAAACGTCGGCGACACCATGATGAAGGCCACGTTTGCCAGGCCAAGACCCTGGATGATCCCCATTCCCGGCGCTGTGGCCACGTTGATACGGGCCCACTCCATCCCCGGGATCCCGGTAATGAGCGTATTGATGATACCGATCCGGGGGTTAAGCAGGAAAACCCAGCCCATGCCGGTGAGAAAGCTGGGAATCAGCAGACCCAAAACCATAAGGGTCTGGGGAATTTCTTTGGGGCGCAGGTCAGTTCTCTCCACAAGCCAGGCAGCCGGGATACCAAATAATAAGGCCACCGCCACCGTTATCAGAGAAAAGACGGCGGTGTTCAGCAACGCCTTGTACGTGAAGGGGTCCAAGTACAGCTCCCGATAGGCATCGAGACTGTAACCGGCGGCAGCGCCCGCCAACTGCCGGAAACTTATCCAGACAATTACACTGACCAGGACAGTCAACGCAGCAACGGGAATCAGTGAAATGCCGACCAAAACCGTACGGCGATCAAGCAGCGGGCCGATCACCAGTCTACGAAGAACCGCTCTCCGCATCGAAATTCCCAGATCCGCTTTCCGGCAGACCTTCCCCTCTTCGCATCCCCGAGTATTTACTCTGACCTCCTGTTCCTGAGGTCGCTCCCCTAACGACCGGCCAGAACTTTCGCAAACTCGGTAGCGGCCTTGCTGAGGATGGCTCCTTCTTCCCCCCTCCAGGAAGCGGCCGTGAATCTCAATGTTTTCATACTCTTCGCCTCCGCTTCCTTGTATTGCTTATGGGCTGGAGTCCCTTCCACCGAGGCCGAGGACCAACCCACCACCCGGGAAAGGATGTCTTGGCCTTCCTTGCTCATGAGAAAGCCGACCAAGAGAGTGGCCAGGTTCGGATGTGCCGAGTGCGCGGGAACTACAAAATAGAAGGAGTCAATCAACGAGGGATCCTCCTCCCATACCGTGCCCACAGGTCCGCCGGTCTGTCGAGCATAGGCATCTCCGCCATAGTTCCCGCAGTTCTTAACCAGCATCAGAAACTCTCCGCTGGCGATCCGGGACTCTTCCCCGCACCGGATCAAACCACCGATCTGGCGGCTCAGGGCCTGGACAAATTCCAAGGCTTTGTCGTAACCCCACGCCCGGTTGGAGGCCAAGAAATAGAGTCCCGATGCATAGGGAGTGGAAGCGATCTTCCCCTTCCATTTCGGGTTCAGGACATCTTGAAGCCGGCGCGGCGCTTCCGCCGTCTTAATCTCGCGGGTGTTGTAAGTAATCCCGTGGAATACGTCCACAAACCGGATTAACTGTCCTTCGGCCTCTACGGTATCCCCCGGAACGTGGGGAAAAACCTCCCGCCAGGGATAAGGTCTCGTCACTCCTTTCCCCAAAACCATGTTGACGGGGCGCGCGTTGGCCACAAGAATATCCGTGTCCGACTTCACACCCGCCTGGCGCGTCTCTATGACACGGCCTGTCATAACGGGCATTGCAGGCCCGGCGGCGTAACGGATCCTTATATTGAGACCGTATTTCTTGTTGAGCGCGTCCTGGATGATCCTGACACCCTCTGCCTCTCCCCAAGTTCCGCCCCCTGCCACCAGATTGAGCTCGCCCTCAGCCTGCGCCGCTTTGATCAGCTCATTAAGCCTCTGCGCAGGCCCCTGCTGAGCATATCCGATTGGAACCGACACGATCATCACGGCAAACACGCAGCCCAACCACATCATCCTCTTGCGCATGGCTCATTTCCTCCTTTGCAGCCTCCTAAACACACGGTTGCCCTGGTCAGACTTCTCCGCGCAGCAAACCACTCTCCTTGTAGTACGATTCGGCTCCCGGGTGGAGGGGAACCGGCATAGTTTTCCATACCTCTTCGGGTCGAATTGGATAATGAAGGGGGCTCTCCATGACCGGCATGTGCCGGTATTTGACCTCGAAATCATCCCGGTCTTCGATGAGAACCTGAGCCATCAGACGGGCCACCCGGTCCGGCATGTCGCCGCGGACCAAGACGATCCATTGGCTCCAATCCACGGTGGTCACCGCGCGATCAAGCCCGAAAAATTCCCCGGCCTCAATGGTCTCCGCTTGATATCCATAGTCTTTGTTTAAACTCTGCAATTGCGGCTCGTCGATGGAAAGAAAGCGCATCGGCCGCCGATCCGTAAATCGGTGCCAGGTCATGATAGCCTCATAAAAGATGGCATCGGCCTCCCCGGAGACCAGGAGTTTGGGGGCTTTGGGGGGGCGTTCAAATTCGATCCATTTCCCTCCCCACTTCGGGATGTCGCCCCATTCGATGCCGTAGGCATTCAGGATGCGCTCGGCGACAAATCCGATGTGATTAATCCCGTCGTTCAGTCCCGTCACGATCCTGAGGGGGGGCTTCTTCTCGCGCAGGTCGTGAAACGAGCGGATCCCATAGCGCTGAGCCACATCCTCGGCGATGGCCAGAACCATGCGGTCCCTGTGAGGCAGGGCCGCGATTGCCCGCAGATCAGGATAGGCGCGTTCGAACATTCCCCTGCCTTCCAAGGCCTGCGCCGCCGTGACGATCGGTGTCGTGACCGCCATATCCACAAGCCCCTCCGCGACCGAAAGGACATTATCCTTGTATCCTCGGCCCGTGTGAATTACAAAGGTTGAAGTCTTGGCCGTCCTCCATCGCATGCCCGTAGCGATCCAACCACAGAGGCTCGTCAAGTTCGTTATGCCCCAATCCCCCATAAGGCGCAGATGAACTTCTAAATCGCTTTTTCCCCATTCGGCTTCCACATCCATGATGTCCATTCCTCTGTTGAGCACGTATAATGATCAATTCAGTCCGTTGAATCTCCACGTTTCAAATTTTCGGCAAGATTTCCTTCTCGATCCGCTTGAGCTGAGTTGCCGGATCTACGGAATGAATATAAAACACAATCCGCTCGGGGCCCAACGCCCACAATTCCTTCATCTTTTCAATTAACGGCCCCGGAGGACCGTAGAAGTTGGCCGCGAGCTTGTATTCGGTCAACCGGACTCCTTCGATCTCCTTACCCATGCGCTCCCAGTGATACTTCATCTCCTCTATGGCCTTGTTGCGATCCTCGTTTATGTTTATATGCAACACAAATGAATACCTTACGGATTTCGGGTCTCTGCCCAATTCCCGGCAATATCCCCACAACGTCTGAAGTCGCTCCTCGGGTGACCAGGGTTTATAGTCTTCCAGGGCTCCCTTGTAGCTCCAGGTGGGAGCCACCAGAGTTTCATAGTCCGCACTCCATCCATCCATCATTCTCGCCACCCTTTGCAGAGCCCTGTCCCCCCAGCCTCCATACCATATAGGAGGGTAAGGCTTTGTATAGGGTTTCGGGTAAAAGACCATGTCTTTGAACTGATAGAATTCGCCATTGTGCGTAACCGATTCCTCGGTCCAGAGTCGTTTGATCACCGCAATCGATTCTTCAAACCTGCGTCCCCGGCTTTTCCAGTCTATCTGCAGGGTTTGAAACTCCCGCTGGACCCCTCCCAATCCCACGCCAAAGATGAACCGACCTTCAGACATTATGTCCAGGGTTAATACACGCCTGGCAATATCGATGGGATGCCTTAAGGGAACCTGAAAAACATCGGTGCTGAACTTTATCCGTTTCGTCCTTGCTATCAAAGCCCCCAGGAATACTGTCGTCTCGAGACGCGGGAAATACCGGCCGATGGAATCAGGAACAGCGATTAAGTCGAGACCAATAGCCTCTGCCCTTTCTGCCACCTCCAAGTGCTGATGGAAAAAATCTACTTCCCTGCCGTATCCTCTGCTAGGCGCCAGCTCAATTCCAATCTTCATGTTCATGGCTTTTCTCCCGTCAATCCCGTCATTCTGTGTTGCCGCAAGACTGCCAGCCTTTTCCGCCTTCAATGCAGCCTCTGTTGTCCTCCTCCCTCCGCAGCAGGATTCCCTCCGCTGCTTACTCCAAATCCGAGCCCGTCTATTCCACCCGGCGCAGGCTTTCCCGAGCAATGGCAAACGCAGTGCCCGGAGCGGCCTCCTGAAGGAGACCCGCGGCCCAAAGAAGGTAACCGGAGTCCAGGTGGAGCGCCGGACTCACAGGGGACAGCACCCCGTCCCCTTGGTTTTGGAGAGATCTGCGCAACAAATCCGCGGCTCTCTCCTGGTAGGAGAAAATCCCTCCGGTTCCGATCAGATGCGGGACTTCCCTGAGGTCTTTTCCGCGCTGGATGAGGAACGGCTTCATGGCCATCGAGGAGTGAATTTCGCCGATCATCCTCCCCGCATGACGATTCAGGGCGATCCTCAGGCAGACGCTGGCCAGGGCAAAATCAACCTCTCTTTCCCACGGCGTCTCCGGGAGACGGGTAGTGTCCCGAGACAGCAGATTAACATGGTGGAGGAGTTCCGCCTCCGATGAGGGGCCGGAATCCCCGGCAAAACACCCCAATTCCTCCTGCACTGCCGGTAATCCCATATGGCCCACGATCGTGCTCGCGTTGCAGCGAATCCCCAGATCCCCTTCCACGGTTCTCTTCGCAAAGGGCTCCTCCAATCCTTCCATCACCACCCCCCCATGCTTCGGTTTACCCCAGGCAATCGAATGGACGTCGGTCGTGGCCCCGCCAACGTCCAGAACGATGAGTTCCCCCAGCCCGGGGGCATCACTCGTTCCCTGGGAGAGGATCGAGGCTCCCTGGAGGACTGCCATGGGGGTGGGCATGATGACAGGAAACCATTGCTTGACGACTTCCAGGCCCTTGGCTTCGGTGATCCGCTCAAAGAAAACGTCCCGGATCTCCTTGCCGGCCGAAACCGGATTCAGTTTCAGCAGATCCGGCATCACGTTCTCCGCGGTTCTAACCTCCTTCCGCCCGCTCTGCAGGATGTGGGCAACCTCCCCCGCACATTCCCGGTTTCCTGACGCGACCACAGGGCAGCAAATCTTGGAAAGGGCCACAGCCATAGCGTTGTGAAGTATGGTGTCCCTGTCTCCTCCATCCGTCCCTCCGGCCAGGAGGATGATGTCGGGCGAGAGCTCCTCGATCCGGGAGATCTCCTGCGGACCCAGCTTGTCACCGAAACCTCCAATTACTTTGGCGCCGGCTCCCAGCGCAGTCCGCCTCCCGGCCTCCACCGTGAGGGAGGCGACCAGGCCGATGACGACCATGCGCAGCCCGCCCGCGGCGCTGCTGCTGGCAAACAGATGCCCGAACGGCGAGAGCCCTTCTTTCAGAGAACTCACCGGTTCACCCGTGAGCCTCCTCAATGCCTCCAGAAGCCCGTGCTGTACCCCTCGCCCCACGGTGCTCGGAGCCGCGCTCCGGCCGACGACGAGATTGCGCCCGATATCGACCGAAATCATCTTTGTGTAGGTGCTGCCGATGTCCACCAGAAGGGCAAGCTCGCTATTCACGCCGTCCATATTTCCCAATTCAAAAGGAAAACCCTCCACCTCAAATCTTAGGCAAGATTTCCTTTTCGATGCGCTTTAGCTGAGTCGCCGTGTCTACCGAGTGAATATAGAAGACGATCCGCTCCGGGCCCAGCGCCCACAATTCTTTCATCTTTTCAATTAATGGCTCCGGGGGGCCGTAGAAGTTCGCAGTGAGCTTATATTCGGTCATTCGGACTCCTTCGATCTCCTTCCCGACACGGTGCCAAAAATACTTCATTTCCTCTATAGCCTTGTCGCGATCTTCATTTATATTGACATGCAAAACAAATGAAAATTTCACAGATTTGGGATCCCTTCCCAATTCCCGGCAATATCCCCACAGCGTCTGCAGCCTTTCTTCGGGTGACCAGGGCTTATAATCCTCCAGGGCTCCTTTGTAGCTCCAGGTGGGAGCCACCAGAGTCTCATAATCCGCGCTCCACCCATCCGCGATTTTCGCCACCCTTTGCAGGGCCTTATCCCCCCAACCGCCGTACCATATTTCAGGGCAAGGTTTCGTGTAGGGCTTCGGATCCATCACCATGTTTTTGAACTGATAGAATTCACCATGGTGAGTCACCGAGTCCTCGGTCCAGAGTCTTTTGATCACCTCGATCGATTCGTCAAACCGGCGCCCCCGACTCTTCCAGTCCACTTGCAGAGTTTCAAACTCCCGTTGCACCCCGCCTAACCCGACCCCAAAGATGAACCGCCCTTCGGACATGATGTCCAGGGTCAATACGCGCCGGGCAATGTCGATGGGATGCCTCAGGGGGACTTGGAATACATCCGTGCTGAACTTGATCCGCTTGGTCCGCGCCACCAGCGCTCCCAGAAACACCGATGTCTCCAAGCGCGGAAAATAGCGCCCGATGGAATCTGGCACCGCAACCAAATCGAGCCCGATGGCGTCCGCCCTTTCCGCTACCTCCAGATGCTGATGAAAAAAATCCACCTCTCGCCCGTATCCCCTCGAAGGCGCCAATTCAATTCCCAATTTCATCCACGTCTCCTCCTCGGCATTACATCTTTCTGCCCGCGACCAACCATCCGCCAGTGCCGGCCTCTCCTCCTCCGCCCCGTGACTTCATCCTGTCGCGTCACTTCCCCTGCAGCGCGCCCGAAGTCCGAGAGCACACTCTTGTTCCCAAGTCAGGAATCTAAAATCCCCCCAGAGCCACCTTCTGCCAGAGCTTCACTCCCGCGTGATCCGCTCCCCACCCCATTTCCATGTCTGTCCGCAGGACGACCTGTTTCTTTCCTTTAACTCTTTGGGCCAAGTCGGGAAAATTGAAGCTCTTTGCCTGGAGGTCGGGATGCACCGGATTGGCCCCCGTGACCTTCGCATAGACCTCCTGCCCTTCCTCGCTCAAGATCCAATTCACGTACAGCTTGGCGGCAAAGGGGTGAGCCGCCTTCCTCAGAATCTGGATATTCCCCAGGACGACGGGTAGAGGGTCAACAGCAAGCCAGTCCACGGGCCCCCCTACCTTGGCCACCTCATAAGCGTTGTATTCCGAAACCGGGATCGCGAATTTGTATTCCCCCGCGGCCAGAAGCTTGACCGAGGCATCGGCTCCTTCGGTGCGGAATTGGGCCTTGTTCCGCGCAAATCCGTCCATGAGTCTTGCGGCCCTCTCGGGGCCCAGACTGTGCCACAAGGGGTTGAGCCAGACGCTGCTGGCAATGCTGTTGAACGCCACCTGGCCGTTCCATTTGGGTTCCAATAGGTCTCCCCAGGTTCTCGGAAGATCCTGCTTGGAAACGAGGTTCGTGTTGTAGGCCAGGCCGTAGTAGCGCTTGCGGAATCCAATGGACATGGCGCCATGCTTGAAATCTTCGGAATAGGTCCGCCAAGCGGGGAGATCGGATAATTCCGCCAGAGCCTGGGCATCCAGATAGTTCTTCAGTCCCCCGCCGTTGATTCCCGTGACGATGTCGGCAACGGGGATTCCCTGCCGGGCGGTCAGGAGAACCTTCTGATAGCGAACCTCCGTAGGCGCCTTCAGGTAATCTACCTTCACGAACGGGTATCTCTGGGTAAACCGCTTCAGGATCTCCGCCTGCTGTTGTGGAGTATCCGTGGAGTACAGGACAAGCTTCCCTTCAGTCTTCGCTTTTTCCAGCCAATCCCTCGGAACCGCCAGATCGGCGTCAACGCCCTTCGCTCCCGCAGCGGCGACTGTTCTCTCCGCCGATGCAAGGAGCAATAAAGGGGTGATGAATGCCACCAGGACAGCAACAATCTTGTTTGTCTTCACCCTGCTTCCTCCATTCTCTCTCTTTGCTTACCCGCCTTCTCCCTCTGATTCTGCGGATTTGAATCCTCTTGGTTCCCTAACAGGCTCGATTTCACCCGCCCACTTTTCCAAAATCCGCTCCATGAGATCCCGGTTTACCCCGTTTGCGGGCGGAAAGCGGTCGCGCCACGTGTAGGGCCGGCAGGCGTTGATTAATACCTTGCTGGCCGTCAGGTCGCCTTGCCGCCTGCGGTCCGGATGAACGATGGGATCAATCTCCGTTGTCCAGGTATCCCGCAAAATCTCTATGTCGGTGTTCGGGTCGACTCGCGTGGTCAACGCCCACATGACTTCATTCATGTCGCAGATGTTGATGTCGTCATCCACGGTCACGAAGTAACGCATGACGGAGGATTGGCCGCGGGCGCCGGCGGCCGCCACGAGAGCCTGCCGGGCATGGGCCGCGTACTGCTGGCGCAAGCTGATCACCACGAAGAGGGTATTGCAGTATGCCCAAACCCCCTGCACGTCCGTAATCCCGCAGACTTCCAGGTGATCCCAGATGGTGGCACCCACAAAGGGGAATCCTTTTCCTTCCAGATACGGGCGCACGTTTCGCCAGCCCGTCAGGATCGGATCCGGGCAATGGTAGACGGCCTCGACTTCGACCACCGGTTCCGGGCGAGACGACGAGGCCAGATAGCCGGGCCACTCGGGAAAAGGCCCCTCCATCCGGCACTTCTCGGCCGGCGGCGGCATGAACCCTTCCACGGCAATCTCCGTCGTGGCGGGGACGGGCAGGCCGCTGATCGGCAAGCGCACGAGATCGACCGGCTCCTCCCGAATCCAACCGGCCAGATCAAACTCGCCCCGGCCCACCGCCGCTCCCATGGAGGCCGCCAGCCAGATTGCGGGCTCCTGTCCGAAGGTCAGGGCGATGGGGCACGGCTCGCCCCGGCTCCAGTAGCGCTGGGCCAGCACCTGTCCATGATGGCCGGCCGCAATGAAGATCCCCAGCGTCCTCTCGTCGTGAACCATCGACCGGTACACACCGGCGTTGACCCACTCGCTCTCGGGGTCCTTGATGATGACCATGCTTCCCGTGCCGATGTATCGTCCTCCGTCCATTTCCCCCCACTGCGGAACGGGGAACTTGAGCAGGTTCGGGAAGCCAGGAACAAGGTGCACACCCTGTACCCTTCCGGGTAGCCGGGGATACGGTCGAAGAGGAGGGAGGGATTGCGCTGTTGCCCGGCATACCATTCCGTGAGCGCGCCGATTTCCAGGTTCCAATCTGCGCCGTAAATTGTCTTGAGCTCTCCGATGCTTTCCACCGCGCCGAGAAATTCACGCAGGCTCGCGTACGCCATCTTCCCTCCTCCCTCGGCGGCAAAGACGCTTTTTCAGAGCACCCTGAACTTAAGGAGGATGCTGAAAAACCCTCCATTCACCCTTCGACCGGGTACCCGGCTTCCGGGTGAGGGCGAACGGAGGAAGTCTTGAAATTGCCGATGATTTCCCGTTCGTGGTGAGCTTGTCGAACCACGAAAAAGACTTCTTCAGTATCCTATTAGAGCCCCTTCAGCACCAGCCGGCTCCAGGCGTTTTCCACCGGGCTGCCCCCGGGCTTGGTGGCTTCGTACTCTTGCTCCAGCGTGCGGATGGCCTTTCTCTTTCCCGCCATGCGCCTTGACCAGTCCTTGAAGTTGGGCGTCATGTCGGCCAGCTTCGGGTGATGAGAACTCCCAGCAGCAGAAAAAGTCCCGCCATCCGAAACCGCAACCCAGGAGACATCATCCTCCCTCCTCATCCCGCCAAACTCCTCATTCCTGTACCGACTCAACGGCAATGCAATGCTCGGGCGGGACCCGCAAGTAGACCTCGGCGCCGTCCTCCAGGGCCAGAGCCGCCGGGGCCTTCACCTGTATCAACCGCCCCTCCACCTCCACCTGACAGTCCAGCGTCTCCCCCAAAAACAGCAGGTTCGACACCTTCCCCCTCAGCACATTGACCGCCCCCTCGGGCTCCCGCAACGAAACCTCAAAATGCTCCGCCCTCACCGCCAGCACCACCGCACTCCCAAGGCCCAGCCCCTCCGGCAATACACAGCGCAGCCTCCCTACCCCCACGTCCACCACGGCAGCCTCCCCCGGGCCGCCAACACTGAGAACCTGCCCCTCCCAAAAATTGCTCGTCCCGATAAAGCCCGCCACAAACCGGTTTTTGGGCTTGCGGTACAGATCCCGCGGACTACTGACCTGAATGATCTTCCCCCCGTGCATGACCGCCACCTGATCCGACATCGTCAACGCCTCGAGCTGATCGTGCGTCACATAGAGCGTCGTGATCCCCAGCCGCTTGACCAGGCTCTTCAGCTCAAAGCGCATCTCCGCCCGCAACTGCGCATCCAGATTACTCAGCGGCTCATCCAGCAGCAGCACCTTGGGCTCCCTCACAATGGCCCGCGCCAGGGCCAGCCTCTGCTGCTGACCCCCGCTTAACTGCGGCGCCGGCCGCTCCTCCAACCCGTCCAGATGCACCAGCGAGAGGGCTCTGTGCACTTTCTCCCGGATCACCCGCTTGGAGGGCCGCTCCTTCATCTGGGTCAACGGAAACGCCACATTCTCAAACACGCTCATATGGGGCCAGATCGCGTAGGACTGGAACACCATCCCGATGTCCCGCTGGTGCGGGCGCACGAAGACCCCCCGGCGCACCGAGCTCACCACCTGTCCGTCGATCTCGATCTCCCCCTCGTCGATCATCTCCAGGCCCGCCACGGAGCGCAGCGTCGTCGTCTTGCCGCAGCCGCTGGGACCCAGCAGCGTGAAGAACTTCCCCTGGGGAACCTCAAAGTCCACGCCCCGCACGGCCTGCACATCTCCGCTCTCGACCTCATAACGCTTGACCAGTCCCCGCACCTTCACCATCGAGAAGACCTCCTTCTACAAAGCCTAGATATAAGACCAATGGAACCCGCAAGATCCCCCTTGCTTCCGCGTCCCTCCTCTGCTCCCTGAGCATCTCCTCATCGAGCCGTGTCAAATCCTGGGCAGGACTTCGCTTTCAAGGCGACGGAGTTGGGTCTTGAGATCAAAAGAATGCAGATGAAGGATGACGCTGTTGACCCCCAGCGCTTCGATTTCCTTGAGCTGATCCACCAAGGCCTCGGAAGGCCCATACACACCGTATTCCTTTTTGACCCCGAAGGGCATCGCACCCTCGATGGAGCTTAACTGCAGTTGCCAGAACTGTGCCGCTTCCCGGCGAGCCTCCTCTTCATCCGGATTCAGGTTGACCTTGAGGCAAACGGAGACGTGCATCGGCTCCCCTCCCCGCCCTTCCTCTTTCATGAGATCCTTGAGCCTGGCGAGGGCCGCGGGAAACGAACCAAACACCAAGGCCGCCATCTCCAAGCTGGCCGCCCAGCCGCTTGCAAAGCGCGCCGTGCGTCGCAGCGCCGCCTCGCTGTTCCCGCCAACCCAGATGGGCGGGTGAGGTTTCTGATAAGGTTTCGGCTCAAAAACGACGTTTTCAAACTGGAAGTACTTGCCGCGAAAGCTCGCGGAGGGCTGGGTCCACAGGATCCGCAGGGCCTCCAGAATCTCGTTCGTGCGGCCTCCCCGCTCCTGCCGCGGGATCCCCACGTCCACGAACTCTTTGTGATACACGGAAGTTTCCGCTCCCTGGGGTTTTTCCCCGCCGCCCAGGCCCGCCGCGAAGATGAACCGCCCTTTGGAGAGGTGATCCACAGTGACAATTCTCCGCGCCAGCTCGATGGGATGGCGCAGCGGCGTCACGAACACATGGGTCTTCATGCGGATCTTTTGGGTGCGCAGCGCCAGGGCCGCCATGAGGGTGAGGGTGTCAAATCGCGGCACGGGCCTGGACACCCGATCCGGAAGCGCCAGGTATGCAAGTCCGCTTTTATCCGCCCATTCGGCCGCCTCCAGGAGATCCCAAGGCCGGATCTCCTGCGACTCGCCGCTTCTCAGTTCGAACAGGCAAATACCCAACTCCAGTTTCCCTGCCATGGCTGCTCTCCTTGTGGCCGTCTCTTGCCCTGTGCGTTTCACCGGATCAGATGATCCCCCCGGCCAAACTCAGCGCAGTTCCATCCCGTACAGGATCCTTTTCGCCATCCTCTGCAATCCCAGCAGCAAGAGCATGATGGTGAAGAACATGACCACTCCCAGGGCCGCCGCATCGGCCGGGTTGTTGGAATCCCAGAGATTCCAAATGGCGGTCGACAGGACCTGGTTGCGAGGACTCTGCAGAAAGAGCGCCATGGTCACTTCCCGGTAGGAAAGCAACGCAACCCACAGCCCCGTATAGAACAAGGCAGGGGCAAGCAAGGGGAGGATCACACGGCGCAGGGCCACGAGCCTCGACCCTCCACTGGTAAAGACGGCCTCCTCCAGGTCACTGTGGATCTGAATCAATGTTCCGTTCACTGTCCGCGTGCCAAAGGCAATGAAAGCGATGCTGTGGCTGACGACGATGGCCGCCAGGGTGCCGTAGATGGGAACACCCCTGGCGATGTACAGTCCCACGAAGGAAAGGGCAAAGGCGAAGGCTAGGTGCGGTATGGCCATGGGCAATGTGACCACAGCGTCAACACCTCCACGGCCCCGCATCCGGGTTCTGACAATGATCCAGGAGGTAATCGTGCTGAAGAGCAGCACCACTGCCGGAACGAAGATCATGAGCAGGCCCGTGTTGATGAGGGGCCTGCCGGACAACGTGGTGAGAGCCCTGCGGTAACTTTCCAGCGTCAGGGCCGAGAAAGCGGCTCTGGAGGGGAGTTGCATGTAGGGGAGCAGAGAGGTCCACACCAGGACGAAAAAAGGTAAAACCAGGTTCAAGAACAAATACGCGCACACGAAGGCGACCCCGGCGTATTTCCACCTTCCCAGGTCCGTTAACTTCGCCCTGTACCCCTTCCCCGAAACCACGGAATAGCGCTGGCCCTGTCTCATGAGCTTCTGGTAGTAGTGGACGGCAATCAGGCTGGGCAACGCCAGGAGAACCCCGTAGACTCCCGCCACTCCGTAGCGGGGCAGGCCCACGCTGGTCTGCACGGTGTAAAACATAAGTGTGCTTAGCACCTGGATCCGGCTCGTCGTTCCCAGCAGGGCCGGAATCTCGAACAAGGCCACGGCGGTCATGAAATTGTAAATCGCTGCCCCAGCCAGCGCCGGCAGGATCAGCGGCCCCGTAACGCGCAGAAAGACGGCCGTACGGCCGGCGCCTGAAACCTCGGCGGACTCCTCCAGTTGAGGGTCCACGGCGCGGAATGCGGCGGCACACATGAAGAACATCACCGGCGTCAGCATGAGCCCCTGAACGAAGGAGATTCCCGCCAGGTTGTAAACGCTCAGGGGGCCTTCCTCGACGGGAATGAAGCTCCGCAGAAACTGGTTCAAAAGACCTACCCTCGGGCTCAACAGGAGGATCCAGGCGATGCCCTTGAGAAAGCCCGGGATGACGATGCCCAGCCCCATAAATGTGACCAAAATCGTCTTCAAGGGCAGGTTCGTGCGGTAAATAAGCCAGGCAGACGGCAGGGCAAAGAACAAATTGACCAGTACGGTGCCGGCCGCCACAAGGAAGCTGTTGAGCATGGCGCGATAGGTCTCACCCGAGAGAAAAACCTCCCGGTAGTTTTCCAGGGTCAAGGAGGTGCCGGCTCCCGGCATCCCTGCCTGGAACGTGGACCAGAAAACGATCAGCAGGAGAAAGAGAATCAGGAGACAAAACAGGCTGCTGCCGATGAACAAGAGATGTTCCCCGCGCAGGTCGAAGAGCCTTCTGGTCCTGCGGGACAGCGCCGGGTAGGAGATCTCACCGTCCATCCGCTGAACTCCTCAAGGCTGGACCGGGCTCCCGGGATCCCTCAGCTTCAAGAGCGGGCGCACTTCATGGTGAAAGCGCTCGAGCTGGCCAATGGGGTCCAGCGAGGCGATCATCAGAATGATCCGTTTGAGGGCCGGAACTGTGTGTTCGTAGCTCAACCATTCGTTGACCTTCTCGGCGATCATCTCCGGAGGACCGAAACAGCCTCGCTCAAGCCAGGTGTCCAGATCGGGATTCCCCTGAACCTGGTAGAACCCTCCGGCGACCCTCGATCCATAAAAATCCCGAGCTTCCTGGCGGGCGGCCGCAACGGACTCCCCCACGGTCAGATAACCCGACTCGAGCGTGAGGTCGAACTCCGCATCCCGGATCTCCCGGCCGATCTCCTGGGCAGCCCGCTTGATACGCTCCATGCCTTCCAGGAGCTCCTCCGCAATCATGCCCGAGACGCTGATCCAGCCGTCCCCGAAGCGGGCGATCCTGCGAATGGCTCCCAGGCTCCACTTGGATTTCTCGGCGGCGCCCGGCGCTCCCCGGGTGATCCCGTGGTAGCCGCCTCCCACGAGGATCTTGATCCGGGGTCTCTGCACGGGTTTTGGTTCCAGGACAACCTCACGGAGCTTGTAATACTTGCCCTCGAAAGTCACTTCCGGCTCTGTCCACAGTTTCTCCAGGATCTCCAGAGCTTCCACGGTTCGCGCGGACCGTTCCTGGTACTCCACTCCGAGATTACTGAACTCCTTGGGGATGAAACCAATTCCGACCCCCAAGATGAGACGGCCGTCGGAGAGATGATCCAGCGTCACGAGGCGCCGGGCCAGGTCCACAGGCTGGTAAAGGGGCACCTGCAAGACCGCAGTACCCAAGCGGATTCTCTTGGTGCGGGCCGCCACGGCCGTAAGAATCTCCAGCGAATCAAAGGCATAAATGTCCCGTGAAACGATGTGGGGAAACCAGAAGGACTCGTAACCCAATTCCTCGAGTCTCTCGGCAAATCGAGGTCTGACGGAGGCGGGTATACCGGAGCCGATGGGGAGACGAAAGCCGATGCGAATCATGTGACACTCCTTCGCGGATGCTCTTATCCGCGCTGTAGACAAGCAGAAGAGAACCGCCTCACTGCGCCCGCAAGATCCTCGTCATTTCTTTCGCCAGATCCTCGGAGGCCTTCGTGCCCATGAACTCCAGGGCTCCCGGCCACTGCGACCAGTTGAAAATCTTGAGACCCGATTTTTGGGCTTCCTGGCTCAGTTTATGCTCGTAGGAATCCGGGTAAAAGGCGTTCCCGTTGCCGATCTCGTTCTCCCAGATCCGGTGAGCCTCCGGCCCGGACATGTAGGCGATCAGGAGCCTGGCCGCGTTCGGGTGTCTCGCCCCTTTGCGGACTCCCAGTTGATGAATCGTCACGTAGGCGAAATCCAGACTCTTGAAGCGGGCCGGAATCCCTTTCTTCACGGCCTGAGAGTAGAATGCTGAAGTAATCAGGATCATGGGATACTCTCCCACCGTAAACCGCCGATACTCGTTGGGGTAAGTGTCCACCACGGCGCCATTGTTCATCATGGCTTTCAAGTCGGTCAGGATGCGGGCATTGTCATAGATGCGCGAGTAGGCGCTGTAGAGGTCGGTGTAGGGGAAAATGACGAACTTCCCCTTCCACTTGGGCTTCCCCAGATCGCTCAAGGAGACTGGAGCGTCCTGAGGGGAAATCACTTGAGGGTTATAGAGCAGTCCCACGTGTCCCGTGTAAATTGCCACACTTTCCCCGCCAAATTGCACGACCTGCGGCGGCGTTCCTTCCGGTAGCAGGGGCCCCCAATCCACCTTTTCCAGGACTCCCGCCCGGACGGCGTCAAACATGTTGCTGTCGGAAGAGACGTGGAGATCGTAGGAAGGGGTCACTTTGGCCCGGAACTCGGAAATCGCCTGGGCGGTCAACTGGGGATAACTACGGGCCGGAGTATAGTTAATCTTCAAACTGACCCCGTACTTCGCAGCAATTGCCTTCTCAACCTTACTGACCCCTTCGGGAGTAAGGCTGGAGGGGAGAACGACATCCACCGCCCCCTCTTTTTTTGCCCCTTCAATCACCCGTGTCAGCGCATCACTGGCAGCCCGTGCCCCCGGCGCAGACACCAGAGCCCCAAGAGACATCAACAGCACCGCCAGCACAATCCCTCTTTTCATCCTTGCATCCTCCACAGCGTGGAAAGAACCTGAACCGCGAGGTTACAAACCTTTCATCGTCACCTCAATCCAGACCTTCTCCAGCGGGCTGTTGCGGGTCAGGAGCTTTTCCACCATGTCCATGGTCCGCACGATGACTTTACCGCTCTTGATCTTCTCCCGGATCTTCTCCGGGTAGGCGATCAGTTCTCCCCTCAACTCGGGGTGAGCCGGGGCGATTGCGGTCGCCTTCGAATAGGCCCTCTGCCCCTCCTTGGAAAGAAGCCAGTTCAAGAACACCTTTGCCGCGTTGGGGTGCGGGGTCGAGCGCAGGATGACGATCATGTCAGCGGCGGCCAGCAACGGATCGAGAGCCACCCAGCTCACCGGCACCCCCTTCTGTTCATTCTTGAAAGTTTCCTTCTCCATGGCGGGGATCACGAACTTAAGCTCCCCCGCCGCCGTGAGCTTGAGGGCGGCATTCGTCCCTTCGGAGCGGAACTGGGCGTTGGCCGAGAAGAGCTTCCTCATGTAATCGGTCGTTTTCTCGGCCCCCCAGGCCGTCCACAACTGGGGGAAGATAACCGCGTTGGCCGTGCGGGTGACCCCGATGACCCCCTTCCACTTGGGGTCGAGCAGATCCTCCCAGGTTTTCGGAAGATCCCGCTCGCTGACCAAATCCCGGTTATAGGCCACACTCCAGTATTTGATGACAAACCCGATAAAGTGATCTTGCTTCAAATCCGCCGGATATCGCTTCCATATGGGAAGGTCGCGCAAATCCATGAGGACGCCGGCCTTGATGTAGTCTTCAAGGTTTCCGAGACTGGAGATCAGGTCGGTAATGGCTTCCCCTCGTTTGGCGGCAAAAAGCACCTTATCCCTGCGCACCTCTGTGGAGGCCTCCAGATACTCGACCTTGACGAACGGATATCTCCGGTTGAAGACCCGCACCACCTCGCGAATCTCCAGGGGCCGATCGCTGCCGTAAAAAACGACCTTCCTCTCCTTCTTGGCGCCCTGGACCCAGGATTCCGGCACGGCAAATTCCGCCTCGTCCGCCGAGGTCTGCGCCTTGACAACCCCGCACGCGAGAACTGCCAGAAACGCCGCGGCCACCGCCAGCGCACCCCCATTCCGCTTCCACTTCATGGCACCCTCCAGAGCGCCCCTACGAGTCAACGTTTGTAGGAGAGCCTCAACCACTGCGCTTCACATGTCCAGCAAGGGCTGAACTTCATCGTGAAACCGCTCCAGTTGCTGCACCGGATTCAAGGAAGCAAACATGATCACGATGCGATTCAAGGCGGGAACGGTTCTTTTGAACGAGAGCCAGTTGTTGACCACCTCGGCCACTTTCTGCGCAGGACCGTAGCAGCCGCTCCGCCTCAAGTCCTCAAAGGAGGGGTTCGCCTGCACCTGATAGAATCCCTTGCGCAGTCTGGTGTTATAGAAGCGCTCCGCCTCGTGCACGGCTTTCTCCCCGTCCCCGTCGATATTGAACTGTCCGAAACTGCTCAGCGTCAGGTCAAAATTCTCGTCCTCCAGGGTGCGCCCCTCTTTTCCGGCCACCTCCTTGAGAAGTTCCATCCCCTCCCGGCATACGTTCAGATCAGGCCGTCCTCCGGGGATCCAGCCCGTGGCAAATCGGGCGGTCCGCCGGATGCCCGGATGGTTCCACCCTCCTTTGCGCGCGGCTCCCGGAGCGCCCCGCTGGATGTTGCTGTGGAGACCGCCCATGAGGATCCCGGGATAGGGTTTCTGGACGGGCTTCGGATCCACGATGATCTCTTTCAGGCGATAATACTTGCCCTCGTACGTGACCTCGTCTTCGGTCCACAGCCGGGTCAAGATGTCCAAAGCCTCCTCCATCCGGGCTCCCCTCTCCTGAAACGGAATCCCCATCCCGGCGAACTCAGCGGGGATAAATCCGATCCCGACTCCGAGGATAAACCGGCCGCCGGAGAGGTGATCCAGGGTCACCACGCGCCGGGCCAGATCCACCGGCTGGTAGAGGGGAACCTGCAGCACGTCCGTTCCCAGCTTGATCCTGCTCGTCCTGCCCGCCACCGCAGCCAGCGTGTCCAGCGCGTCAAAACCATCCACGTCCCTGGCGATGAAGTGCGGCAACCAGAAAGATTCGTAGCCGAATTTCTCCACTTGCTCGGCAAATTGCAGGCGCACGGAGACCGGAATCGTAGACCCGATAGGCATCGCAAATCCCAGTTGCACCATCGCAAGCCCTCCTCTTATGACTTATTTGCGGGTTAACAAGCGGCCGATTTCTCCCTCCCAGGCTTCCGCTTCCGGAGTGGACATGTAGCGCACGCGCTCCGGGGTCCACAACCAGGGGCGGACTCCCTCCCACTCCGGCCCCAGTTCAAATAGGGATTGACCTCTATAGTGCAGATTCGGGGCACTGGCGACCTCTTGCCAGATCTTCAAAGCTTCGGGTCCGGCCAGAAAGGCAGCCAGCAGCTTCGCCGCATTGGGATGGCGAGCACCGGTTCGAACCGCGACATTGTGCTGGTTCATAAGAGCAACATCCATCGGCCTAAAGCCCGCGGACAATCCCTTGGCCTTCAACTGATGCGCAAAGGTTTCGCTGATCAGGGCCACTATGGGATATTCCCCCAGGGTGAAACGGTTGATGGCAGTGGGCCATTCGGCCACCACGGCACCGTTCTTCATGATCCCCTCCACCACCGAAAGACTCGTTTGGCGCCCGAGGGGAATCACCAGTGGCATCCATACCAGGGGATAGGGAGGCACGAGAACCTTCCCACGCCACTTCGGATTCGTAAGATCCCTGAGACTTGCAGGCGCCTCCTGGGGAGACACCACCTTGGGGTTATACAGGAGACCGAGGTACGTTGTGTTGACGACCAGGCCGGACCCGCCAAAAACCACGACTTCCCGTGGCGTCTTTGAGACGAGATAGGGTCCCCAGTCCACGCGCTCGACGGCCCCTGCCTCGGCCAGAGCGAAGAGGCGGAAGTCCTCTAAAGTGATGAGATCGTGGCTCGGTGGGGTCCCGGCCTTGTGCTCCGTCAAGGCTTGCGCCTGGATTCTCGGATAGCTTCGGGTCGGAGTGTAATTGATTTTCAGGTCAACGCCGTACTTTTTGCGGATTCCCTCCTGAATCGCCGCTACCCCTTGTGGAGTGAGTGAGGATTGCAGCGCCACGTCCACAACTCCTTCCCGCTTGGCTCCTTCCACGATGCGGGCCAACGGGTCTGCGGCCGGCGCTCCCCCCGGGGAGGCCGCCGCCGCCCCCTGGGGATACAACCAGGCCCCAGCCCACAAGATTCCCAAAAACCCCAGCATCCGCGCACAAACCCGCCATCCGGTTCTGAATCCGCAGTGCATAATTTCACTCCCGTTGTCCCGCTGGTGAAAACAATATCTCTCCCTTAGCCACATTGCCGCCCGGGCTAGAGGCAAGCAGAGGATACGTGCCCCGCTCTCACTGGAAAACATGAAGTATTGATATTCGATCTTCTAACATTGCCCGGAATTGCTGTCAAGGGATATTCGAGGCAATGGGCAGAGCGTTCAGAGTCAGCACTCAGCTATCAGCCTGAGACCCGGGGGAGAATCAGGAAATTCTGCCCTCCAGAGCTGACAGCTGATCGCTGAAAGCTGAGAGCTATCCTTGTCTCTCTACTTGCGGATCAACAAGCGACCGATTTCTTGCTCCCAGGCTTGCGCTTCCGGGGTGGACATGAAGCGCAGGCGCTCCGGAGTCCAGAACCAGGGCCGTACTCCATTCCACTCCGGCCCCAGGTCAAAGAGGGATTGGCCTCGATAATAAAAGTTGGGGTTGCTGCCAATCTCCTGCCAGATCTTCAAGGCATCGGGGCCAGCCAGGAAAGCAGCCAGCAGCCTTGCCGCATTGGGATGACGCGCATTTCTCCTCACCGCGACGATGCGCAGGCCCAGGTTGGCGGTATCCAACGGCCTGAACCCCACGGCCATGCCCCGCGCCTTGACCTGACCGGCATAGATTTCGCTGATCAGAGCCACCAGGGGATACTCTCCCAAGGTAAAGCGGGTAATCGCAGTGGGCCATTCGCTCACCACGGCCCCGTTCTTCATAATCGCCTCCACCCCCGAGAGGCTCGCCTGCCGACCCATAGGAATCGCCAGGGTCATCCACGTCGAGGTGTAAGGGGGAATCAGGATCTTTCCTCGCCACTTGGGATTGGCCAGATCTTTCAAGCTTGCCGGAGCTTCCTCGGGACGGATCACCTTGGAGTTGTACAGGAGACCCACAAACGCCGTGTTCACCACAAGACCCGAGCCCTCATAGACCACGCTCTCCGGAGGAGTCCCGGGAGGAAGCAAGGGTCCCCAGTCCACGCGCTCGACGGCCCCAGCTTCGGCCAAATCAAATATATGAGTTTCCGCACCGGTGATAAGATCGAAGCTTGGAGGGACCCCAGCCTTGTGCTCCGTGAGAGCTTGCGCCTGGATTCTCGGAAAACTCCTGGTGGGGGAATTATTGATTTTCAGATCGACACCGTATTTTTTCCGGACGGCTTCTTGAACCGCCGCTACTCCCCGGGGGGTGAGTGAGGATTGCAGCGTTGCATCCACAACTCCTTCTCGTTTGGCCCCCTCAATGACACGGGTGAGTGAGTCTGCAGATGAGGTCCCTCCCGGCGAAGCGGCCGCAACTCTGTCTGTCTTCTGTGCCGCCACCGCCGCCGGATGCAGCAAAACGCCGGCGCACAAAATCCATACGGCCACGAGGAACAGCGTACATGCCAGGCACCCGGCACTGATTCGACGGACCATGATTTCCTCCTCCCTTTTTTCCTTACTCGATCCCACGGCCTTCCGAGGAGATCCGAGATGGGGAAAGCAGTGGACATCCTACATGCAAGGGAGAACCGTCTTCTCCAGCCGATCCACCTGGGTTTTGATGTCGAAAGTGTGGAAGTAGAGAACGATTCTTTCGGCACCGTAACCCCAGAAGCAATGCAGTTTCCATTCTCGCTCACTCTTGCTCAGGCGACAGTGCCAGAAGGATTCGAATCCTCTCCTCCCGCTCTCTCAGGGAGAGGAGGCACTTCACTGTCCCTGCAAGATTCTGGACACTTCTTTTCTCAGGTCGTCCGCCGCCTTGGTACCCTGGAATTCGAAGGCGCCCGGCCAATGGGACCAGCTGAACGTCTTGAGGCCTGCTTTCTGGGCCTCCTGAGCCAATTTATGGTCGTAGGAATCCGAATAGAAAGAGTTCCCGTTGCCAATCTCGTTCTCCCAGATCCGGTGAGCTTCCGGCCCGGACATGTAGGCGATCAGCAGCTTGGCCGCATTGGGATGCCTGGCTCCTTTGCGGACTCCGAGTTGATGAATCGTCGCGTAGGCAAAATCCAGACTCTTGAAGCGGACCGGAATCCCCTTTTTCACAGCCTGCTCATAGAACGCCGAAGTGATCAGGATCAGGGGATACTCTCCCACTGTAAACCGGCGGAACGCGGAGGGGTAAGTATCCACCACGGCTCCATTGTTCATCAGAGCCTTCAAGTCGGACAGAATTCGGGCCTTGTCGTAGACGAGCGAGTAGGCGGTGTAGAGGTCCGTGTAAGGAAAAATGACGAACTTGCCCTTCCATTTCGGCTTTCCCAGATCGCTCAGTGAATTTGGCACGTCCTGAGGAGAGACCACCCGGGGGTTATAGAGCAGTCCCACATGCCCCGTGTAAATGGCCACGCTTTGCCCACTAAACTGCACGACCTCCGCAGGTGTTCCTTCCGGCAGCAGGGAGGCCCAATCAACTTTCTCCAGGATTCCCTCCCGGACGGCACCATATATGGTGCTGTCCGAGGAGACATGGATATCGTAGGAAGGAGTCACCCTGGCCCGGAACTCGGAAATCGCCTGAGCGGTCAACTGGGGGTAATTGCTGGTCGGAGCATAATTAATTTTCAAATTGACCCCGTACCTTGCAGCGATCCCCTTTTCCACCTTATTGGCTCCTTCGGGAGTAAGGCTCGCGGGGAGAACAGCATCCACCACCCCCTCTTTTTTTGCCCCCTCAAGCACTCTGGTCAGCGCCTCACTGGCAGCCCAAGACCCAGTCGTAAGCACCAGAACCCAGAGGCTCGTCACGAGCCCGCCGGCCACAACACTCCACTGCTCTCTCCTCATCTGAGCATCCTCCCTAACATGAAAAGAATTTTTGATCTCATGAGTTCCTCCCCCTTCTACGGGCCGCTGCTTAGGAAGGAACTTTGCCCTGCAATAGCTTCACAAGCCCAGCAAAGGCCGAACTTCATTGTGAAACCGCTCCAGTTGCTGCACGGGGTCCAGGGAAGCAAACATGATGATGATTCGCTTTAGCGCCGGCACCACCTTCTTGAACCCGATCCAGCGATTGATAACCTCCGCTACCTCCTCCGCAGGGCCGTAACAGCCGCTCGCCTTCTGGGATTCGAAAGATGGATTCCCCTGGAGCTGATAGAAGCCCTTGCGGACCCTCGTGTTGTAGAAGCGCTGGGCTTCGCTGAGCGCCTTGTTGCGGTCGCCATCAATGTTGAACTGGCCGTAGCTGGTCTGCGTCAGATCAAACTCCTCATCTTTCAGGGAACGCCCCTCTTTGCGGGCTGCTTCCTTAAGAAGTTCCATCCCTTCCCGGCAGACCTCCAGGTCAGGCCTTCCTCCGGGTATCCAACCCGTGGCGAACCGGACCGTCCGCCGGATCCCCCGCTGGTTCCATCCTCCCTTGCGGTCGCTTCCCGGAGCGCCCTGCTGGATGTTCGTATAGAGACCCCCCATCAGAATCCCG
>JACPSX010000220.1 GCA_016193065.1 Candidatus Tectimicrobiota bacterium
CGGGCACTTCTTGTAGTAGGCAGGGTGACGGCTGGTAGGGGAATCACCTGATGGAGACTTATAAGGAGACCAGCACCGCATCGGCTTTAAACCTCCAATAGACTTCCGGGCAATGATGTTTCCCTGTGAATCATCCGAGAACCAGCATTCTCAACCTCAGCGACATTATACAACAATAAAGAAAGCTGCAACAAAAAAGCAGAAGGAACGGGCTTCCTCATCCCTCCTTCGATCGGTCCTGCGATGGATCTCCCGTCGGCGGCCCGGAGAATTCGAATGAAGAGCGGCGCTCCCGCGCTTGCGGTGACTCTTGAACGGCGCGGCCGGGATCGTTGTTCCCGGAGCGTCCGCGAGCAGGAGAATTCACGGCGAAGATCCGGGAGAGGAGACCCCGGGGAGAGGAAATTACTGTCCCCTCCCCGGGAGCGGTGGGATTCAAGGGACCCGGATCGATTGCGGGGACAGAACGGGCACGGACGCCGGTTGAGGGCTGGGAAGGCCGACTCCGGAGGGATGCCTGCCGATGGTAACCGGCTGAAAATCGGGATAGGCCGAAGCTCCGTGCTCGCCCAGATCCAGCCCCCCGAATTCTTCCTCGGGACTCACCCGCAATCCAAGAGTGATCTGGAGCAGCTTAAAGAGGAGTAGTCCGGAAGCCATGGCTGTGACAAACACTGCAAGAACTCCCACCCCCTGGATCGTGAGGAACCGCAGGGCGGCAGCGGAGTCGGCGGCATAAAAAAGCCCCTTTTCCGCATGGAAGAATCCCAGCAGGATCGTCCCCAGTGCCCCGCAAACGCCGTGGACCGAGATGGCGCCGACCGGGTCATCGATGCCCCGGCGCTCGAAAAACAACACGCCGTAAACCACGGCGGTTCCGGAGAGCAACCCGATGATCACGGCAGCAAGGGGCGTGACGAAAAAGGCGCTGGCCGTGATTCCGACCAGGCCGGCAAGCGCGCCGTTCAGGGTCATGCCGACGTCGGGCTTCTTGAACCTCGCCCAGGCCACTGCCATGGCGGCGATGGCGCCGGCCGCCGCGGCGATATTCGTGGTAACCGCGGTGATGGCGATTCCCGCAGCGTCCGCGGCCATGGTACTGCCCGGATTAAATCCAAACCACCCATGCGAGGCCCCAATAGGAGAACTCCCGACAGAGCGATCCAGCCCCCCACGGAGTGGACGACGGTAGAGCCGGCAAAATCCAGCATGCCGAGACTGGCGAGCCAGCCTCCTCCCCAGATCCAGTGCCCGATGACGGGGTAGATGAGCAGACTGATCACAAAACTATAGATCAGATACGCTCCGAACTTCGTGCGCTCGGCCATCGCTCCGGAAACGATGGTGGCCGCCGTGCCGGCAAAAACCAGCTGGAAGAACCATGCTCCCAGGGTCGGGACGCTGGTCCAACCCAGGGAGCTGTAAAGATCGCCGGTTCCGGCCGCCGTAAAGAAACCGGTGAGGCCGAACAGCGCGTTGCCGTTACCGAACATCAGGCCGAAGCCGATGGCCCAGTAGGCGAGGGAGCTCATGCAGAAATCCAGAAAGTTCTTCATCATGATGTTGACCGTGTTCTTGGCCCGGGTGAACCCTGCCTCCACGCAGGCAAATCCCGCCTGCATGAAGAAAACCAGTACCGCGGTCAGGACGACCCAGACCGTGTCCATGGCAAACTTTCCCGCCTCGACCGCTTTCCCGTCGATCTTCCCGTCCAGGGCCAGCGCCAGAACAGGGTGCAAAACAACGGCGCCAATGCCCAGAATCAACACGATGCTTAACTGGAGCTTCCAGTCCATCTTTCTCGTCATCACCTCATCACCTCCTGTTGATCTTACAGAGCGGATTCGCCGTGCTCACCGGTGCGGATGCGGATTGCGTCTTCCACCGGAAGCACAAAGATCTTGCCGTCCCCGATTCGCCCCGTGCCGGCGCTGGAGAGAACAATCTCTATTACCCCTCTGGCCATCTCGTCGGGGACGACAACTTCGACCTTCACCTTGGGAAGGAAATCGACCGAGTATTCGCTCCCCCGATAAAGCTCCGAGTGTCCCTTTTGCCGGCCGAAGCCCTTGACCTCGGTGATTGTCATTCCCTGCACCCCCAGCATGGTCAAAGCTTCCCTCACCTCGTCCAGCTTGAAGGGTTTGATAATGCATTCCACTTTTTTCATGGTTCCCATCCTTTTGGAGGTTGTCTCCAGGCTCTCTTCAGAAAGCTCAGCAAGAACCATGCCCGGTACGCACCGAGTCCCCGAATTCCGAAACCACTTGCTTTTCAACGGAACCGTGGTTCTGAACTGTGGGTCCCTGCCTTTTCTCTTGGTGCGCGCACGCGGCGATGATGAAAAAGTGTGCAATTAGAAAAAAATGGCTGCGTAAGCTGTAATCACGGTTGCTCCCGCGAAGTGGGAAGGATGATTCTCAATCCTGGCGCCCGGGTACGAGGGGAAAGGAGTTTAAGGTAAACCGGGAGAAGATTTGGGTGCTGTCGCGCTGCCAGAAAGCGGAAAGGAACGTTCGTGGAGGATTACCCTAAGGTTTATCTGCTGAGGGCGGGACGGGCGATCCCCTCCCTCCGAAAAAATGCTTCTGCATGGAATCTTCAGGTGGAAGCGTTTACGATTCTCTTGCCTGCAGGCTTTCCCCTTTTTCGAATGAATAGGGCAGCACCCTGCGGGGAAAAAAACGCCGTTACGAACTGGAAACTTTGAGGGCTATCCTCCCACCAGTTCGTAGGTTTTTACCGTTGCGGCCATTCCGGTAGCGCCTCGCGTGTGCCGCTTGATCTCCTCATGCTCGGGGCTAGTCCGATAGGCATCGATGGCCTGCTGGCTTTCCCACTCTGAGACCGAGATGTACTCACCCGGGTCCTCCCGACAGCGCAGGAGTTCCTCGCGCAGGCAGCCCGGCCGCTTGATCATCAGCGGGCCGCACTCCTGCTTCCACAGTCGCTCGATCTCGGCGGCCTTTTCCGGTGAGGCTTTGACAACAATGAATCGCAGGATGTTCGACATGGCGCACCTCCTCGCGATAAGAACTTGGCGGGAATTTCCCATCGGTTGGTCACCCCGCCCCCTGCGGGATAACTATGAAGAGGATATGCACCCGCTGCTCCTAGTGTCAAGGGGCTGGCGAGGGTTTTCCAAAAGCCGCCCGGCTCCCGAAATCAACTGGGGCGGACTTTGCAGCCTCAAAAGGGGTTGCCCTTAGCAGCAGGAAAGCCTTAGAATAAAACGAACCTCAGTTCGAACCATACCTCTGGCTTTGTGATTCGGTTGGAGAAGCACGATGAGCACAGTTTTACCCGGTCTCCCGGGCCGTCACGAGCTTCGATTTTGGATCCCACCGCACCCAAACGGTTTGCCTCCTGGACCGGTCCTGGAGACTCCGGCAGGAGCACCGGCCGTTGCCGCGATGTCCGCAGAGCCCCTGGCTAGATCGGGTGGTGGCTCAGGGAGCGCTCAACTTGTAGGCTACCGGATCCGAGCGTCCGGCCTTGAGGCCGACCGTCCGCACAGGCTGCGGGTCACTTTCTCCGGAAGTGGAGACGTCTGGACTTCCACGGTAGTGAGAACTTTGCCGGACCGCATGGGGGACAGCTTCACCATGGCGGTGGGCTCGTGTTACTCGCTTGCGGAGGACCGGGGCCAGATTGAGACTGCGTATCCTCCGGATCCGTTCCGGCTCGAAGACACGGCAATCCGGCTTCGATTTCTGACCGGGGATCAGGAATCCCCCAAACCCGTGGGAAGTTTACCGCAAACATTGGGATCCCCGGGGTCGTGCCGGCTATTTCCGGTTCCTGGCGGCAACACCCACCGGGTACCTCGCCGATGATCACGAGTACTGGAATGATTTTCCACATAAGAGCATCTGGTTAACCTGGACGGGTGGCGGCATGTCCAATCCCGTGGGCCGGGCGGCCGACGAGGCTTTCGAGCTCTACCAGGCCGCCCTGAATCCTGCTCCCGGAGAGGAGGGGAGCCTTCCTCTTGCAGCGAGGCAGTTCTGCCGCTCTTTTCAGTTCGCTGTTCCCCCTCTGTCGTTTTTCGTATTGGACTCCCGAACGGGCCGCACATTCTACACAGACAAGAATCCCGGCTTCATACGGCAGACCCTTCGACCGGGTACCCGGCTTCCGGGTGCAGGACAGGCGGCCGGGGCAAAACCGGAACTGGACGCTCTGCGCGCCTGGGTTCAGGGACTGGAGGGTCCCGGCATCCTGATCGTTTCCCAACCGTTGGTGGAAACCCCGGCTTCCAGTTTCACCCGGTTCTTCCACTCGATGGGGGATCTGAACCTGCCGGACTATGGCCGGGATTACCTGGATGTGTGGCAGGCCATTCTGAGAAGCAGCCACAATGTTCTTGTCTTGACGGGGGATATCCACTGCAGCCGCCTGACCCGCGTGCAGCCTGTGGGCGTGCCGGGGGCCTCGGGA